>JAVETX010000072.1:0-5497 GCA_034005845.1 Sulfurimonas sp.
TGCTGATGTAAACGCACCGAGAAGTTACAAAAAAAACCCACATGCCATCACCCTCTCCTACCATACGCACGGCGAAGAGATACCTAATCTTTTTCGCTATAAAGAGTCTTACCTCCCAGAGTACGTTACCTTTGACACCCGAGGTTTTAGCGGTTGGCACTCTCTATGTCAAAGAGATATAAACGACGAACTTGCACAAATCGATACGAGAAAAGCGGAGAAGTTTCACAAAAAAATCTTCAAAAAATACGTGAAAAAAAATCTTAGTAAATATGAACAAGAAAAAGTTCTCTTTGATTTTCCAAAGAAATTTCTCTTTTTTCCTCTGCAACTCTCACACGACGTCGTCGCTTCACTTGCCGATTTTTCCCAAGAGGAGGTTTTGAGGGCACTTGGAGAAGCTCTTAAAAACACTACGACAAAACTTCTTGTCAAACGCCATCCTTTGTGTAGAGACGAAAAACTCGAAAAACTTCTCAAAGAGATGAGCGACAACGATACGATTCTTTTGTATCAAGGCTCCGTGCACGATGCAATCAGTCGCTGTGAGGGTGTTATCGTGGCAAACTCAGGTGTTGGATTTGAAGCACTTTTGCATCTCAAACCTGTTTATAGTTTTGCTACAAGCGAATACATGGCATGTACAAAAAGAGTTCAGAATTTAAACGAATTGTCGATATTACAACCCTATGAAGTCGATAAAATACGAATCAAAAAATTTCTCTATTATTATCTCAATCATGTATGTTTCAGCAAAAGAAGACACATAAGAAAAAAACTCATAGAATTACTCAAGGAAGCACAATAGAATGCAAAATGTTTATATAGGATGCGGCGAAGATCTGCGTGAAGGGTTTATCCACTCCGATGTCCGTGATTTAGAACATGTCTCTATCGTATGTCAAGCGTGGGAGCTTTCAGAACACATCCAAGAGGTAGATCATATCTACTCACGGCACATGCTAGAGCACCTCACAAATTACGAAGCCGACAGAGCGCTTCGTGACTGGTTCAAAGCCCTTAAAACAGACGGTACCATCCGTGTTATTGTTCCAGATATGGATTTTCATTGCCGCCAATGGCTTAGTGCTACTTGGGATGAAGAGAGCATCAAAGAGCCAATGTCAGATGCAAAACATAGTTTTGCTGGATTTTGGGGATGGCAAAGAGAGTGCGACCCTTGGAGCGATTCGTATAATACTACCTACTGGGATGTCCACAAATCCGGCTACAACGCACAAAGAATCACTCTTCTTTTAAAACGTATCGGCTACACAGATATCACAACTGAAATAAAAAATAATTGGCATCTTGTCGCAGAAGCACGCAAACCAAAATATACTGGAGAGCGACAAGTCGGTACAACGCTTGAATCCATACGCCTTGATCATCGCAAACGCTACCTCTTTGCTGCCAAGCAGATTACAAAACCAAATGCCATTGTCATAGACGCTGCTTGTGGTGTTGGGTATGGTTCTTTTATTCTCGCACAAAACGAAAATATTGCAAATATTTATGCTCTTGACATCTCTCAAGAAGCTCTAATACATGCACAAAAACACTTTAAGCATCCAAAAATTAAACATGCTCTAGCAAATCTTGAGACACAAACCCTTCAAGTACCTTTAGCTGACTACTTCATCTCCTTTGAAACCATAGAGCATCTACGTGATGCCGATGCACTTTTTGCAAAAATAGCAGGACAACTCAAAGCAGGTGGTATCTTTATAGGTTCTACACCCAATGAAGAGATTATGCCTTTTAACAAGCAGACATTTATGTACCATACACGCCATTTCAGCGTCGAAGATTTACAAGGACTTTTACAAAAACATGGTTTTAATGATGTAGAGTTCTACCAACAAAAACGTGCTGAGCCCTCAAATATACAAAATATTAGTGATGGGCAATACATTATTTTTAAAGCCAAAAAAGATTTATAATGCTCCCGTTTTTCAAAGATATCTTTCTATGTGACTACCAAGAGCTTGTAGAGCAAAAAAAAAGTATTGTCGTCTTTGGACTCTCTGAAACAACTAAAAGAGCCCTTCAAGATTTGGATATTGTTGCCATTGCGGACAACAACCAAGAGCTACACGGCACGTTGTATAAAGGCATTCCTCTCATATCGTCCGATGAACTCAGAGAGTACAGTACATACCCGATAATTCTCTGGGGAAACCATGTTGCAAAAATTTTACCGCAACTGTTGCAAAAGGGCATGAGTAACATCATCATTGTTCAAGATAAAAGCAACGCACTCTTTAGCATCAAAGCAGAGTACCTGCGAAATGACGCAACGAACCTGAGTCTAGAGCTCCAAAAAACGTACTTTAAAAAACTTGTCAGCCATATAGACATAGAGCTTTACTCCTACTGTAACCGCACATGCTGGTTTTGTCCAAACAGCTTTCTTGAGAGAAAAAACCACAAAGAGTTTTTAGACCCTTCTCTTTATACAACCCTCTTACAAGACCTTGCCTCTATTACGTATGATGGGTGTATCTCATTTAATGGTTACAGCGAACCCTTTGGAAACGAATTTTTTTATGAGCGTTTACATGAAGCAAAAGAGCTTCTTCCTCATGCGCTTCTTGCCGCCAATACCAACTGCGACTTTCTTGATGATAATGCCCTCCAAAAAGCTTACGAGAGTGGTCTAAGGCAACTCAATATGCAGATTTATCTCCAAGAAGAGGAGCTTTTCACTCCCGAACTTGTTGCCAAAAAGCTCTCTCATCTTCAAAAACGGCTTAGAGGTGTAGTATTTGACACGCCAAAAATCCGCCATGACCTTATTGAATACCCATGCAGTTACCATGACATGCATATCAGAGCCTATGCAAGAGATTTTCGTGTAAATGGGATTGATAGAAGTGATTTAGAGGTACAAACCCACCCAAGCAACCGCAATACTCCCTGCACAATTTCAACCAACCAAGTCATTATCAACTACAAAGCACAAATGCTCCCGTGTTGTCATATACGAAGTGACTACGATAAACACGCCTCGCTCGTATTTGCAACCTTGCAAAAAAAACCAGCTTCACTCTTTGAAGCCTATTTCTCAAAAAAGTCACTTGCATGGAAAAAGTCGCTGCTCTCTTTTGATACCACCTTTGAGTCACCATGCACCAACTGTCTTTTCCACCCTGTTGCAGACAATGAAGTAACAAGAGAGTATGTTGCTACGCTCAATGCCTTACTATGAAAACTCTTGCTCTTTACTGCCACCAAAAATCGCGTCTGCATGAAGTACTCCTTTTAGCACAAGAGCTTAGTGCACTTTACAATATTCTGCTTTTGGTAAAAAAAGGTACCGTGATTCCAGAAAATTTTCAAAAAGAGAATATTGAAATACTCTTTTTAGATGTCGAGAAGAGCCTTGTACATGCTATGATTCAAACCAAATGGCTTCAAAAAATCAAACTCTCTTCATTTGGCATGTTGCTTCATGAACTCCTCTTTGATATGCGGTTTCGTATTGAAATGCGTTCTCTACAAAAACTCTTGGATAGAAGAGATTTTGATTTTTTTCTCACTCCCTCAGATAGACATAGAAATACACTTGAATATGTTTTACTTCTCTATTTTCACAATCGCAATATCAAAACAATGCTTCCGTTTTTTTATGAAACCAATCCCGAAGGCTACCTAAGTGGCATAGAAAATGATCCAAAATTCACCCTTACACAAGATGCCTGTTGGTACCAGCGTTATGTTTTTTCACGCTACAAAAATCTTGCATACAAAGGGCACCATACTCTTCTAGCGTTTTTATACCGTGTTTATGCACGCCATGGAGTTTTGAGCAAAAATCCTTGGGTTTTAGGGGCAGGACTAAGTGATGTTACCCTTGTTGCAAATAAACGTCAAAAAGAGCTCTACAGCGCACAAAATCCACTAGGAGACTACAGGATAATCGGCGATATCTCCTACAAAGAACTACTAAAAAATCAAAACAATCCAGAGGCAACAAAACTTTTCAAAGAACACTACAGCATCGGGACAAAAAAAGTCATCATCTATGCTTTAGGTCAATTCATGGAGCTTGGTCAATCTTCCAAAGAGGCGCAACTAGAGATGATTGAAATGCATATTCAAGCCCTTATGAAATTCCAAGAAACCCACACCCTTTTACTCTCGCTTCATCCTATGATGCAAAAAGAAAACTACCTTTTTCTTGAAAAAAAATATCCTATAAAAATCCTTGAAGAGAGACTTTCATCCCATCTTTGCATGGCAGATATCTTCATCGCTCATGTCTCTGCAACTCTTTTGTGGTCAACGCTCCTTGGCATCAAAACAATCGTTTTAGCAGATAGATTCCCTCTTGCAACCTACGACTATCTTCAAAGCCCTTTTTTCATTCGCTCTAGCCAAGAGATTCAAAAGCAATTTGAAAAAGCCATTGTAGAGTATGAACCCACATTTAAAGAGGATTGGGAGATTCTTTGTAAAGAGGAGGTCTTTGATACCAAAATCCAAGAGCGCTACGAAAAACTTTTTACATCACTAGCATAAAATATTTTCTATAAATTCTTTAGACAAATCAATACTGATACTTTCTTGTTTGTATTTTTTTACTCCAAGTAAATAACTTTATCTAGTTTGAATTTTGACAATTCATTTTTAATTTCATTATTTCTACCTAAAACAGAAACCAAAACGATATTGAAATCCGTTTTCTCAGAAGAAAGAAAATTAATATTTTTTATTATTTTATTATTTACTTCCTTTTCAGCTAAACTTTCATTTTTGTCTACAAGAAAGACAATTTGTTGATTGAAAATATCAATTAATAATGCAGCAAGACTTCCAGCTCCATAAATAACAATCTTATCCGAAATTGCAATTTTAGATTTAAGGTTTTGAATCATTTTATTTAACTTTGAAACTTCTTTAGATAGATTTTTTAGCTCTATCTCTTCACTGTATAAAAACCCCGTGTGCAATTTATGTTTGGTAATGAGCCGTTCCGCTAGCTTAAAATCTGGTTCTATTTGATACAATTCACTAAGCATATGATCGTTATGTTTGTTAATATGTATACTTTGAAATTCTTGGCATAAATTTCTCTTTTTATCCACGAACACACAAAACTCATTGAAAATATTTTCAGCTATATTGACCGATTCTTTATTTGATATGTTGGATAATTCTCTTAATTGCTTTACAATAATTTTTTTAACAATAGAAATCTCAGGATTGTTTATCTTCACTAGCGTAGGTATATCATCATATTTTGATGAAGATTTTTTTATTGACTCCCGAAGATGATAGATAAATGAACTAAAATTCATAATTTTTCCACTCAATACTAAAAGTATTGCTTGAGTCAACTCAATTAAATAAGGCTCATTTATTTTGTAACATGCTACTCGTTGAAATATACTTTTTAAATTGAACCCTCTGAACAAAGCCAATCTCATGGCTCTGTTTTGAAAGTTGAGCGTTTTTGAGTTTTCCGAGTTTCATGTTTTGACACTCAGCTCTT
>JAVETX010000073.1:0-5220 GCA_034005845.1 Sulfurimonas sp.
ATCGCTTATTTGGGTGAAGCCGAGGAAGAGGAGATGCAAAAAATCCGTCAGGGCGTGCAGGCTCTTTTGTCTTTATAGCCCGTTGCGATTTGGATTTTGCGATACGCTTCGATTAGAATACCTAGAATAATAATGGATTAAGCAAAACAACTTCTAAATTGCTTAATGGACTAAACAAAAATGATTGACACTCCCCTCTTGCTATCAATAGTCTTAAAATAAAACATACCGTGCAATTCCACTTTGGTTATTTGTTTTTTGTCTTCATGAGACAAACATCTCAACACAAAAAAATTATTCAACTTCACATATTTTGTGAATAAATTAATGATTCAAACATTATAATATCTTATCTTTATGCCACAAAAGGGGCTTACATGTCACAAGATATCGATCAGAAGGGCACAGAAATCATTATTGATTTAAACGAGACGGATACCAAAAGTTTTAAAAACGACCGTTTCATACAACGAAATGCAAAGAAAGAGTTCTTAATATTAATTAGTACATTCATTCAACCTACAAAAGATTTGAGTTGCAATCTCAATAAACAATCGTGTAAACTAGATTGCCACTCACTTGGCAATAACATAAAAATAGATAGAGTTCACAACACTATTTTGGTGGATGGAAAAAGGGGTATGGGAAAAACCTCCTTTGCGCTTCATATCAAAGAAAATATAGATAAAAATATTTGTACTCTCAATATAATAGACCCTACACTTATAGAGACCAAAGAACATATTTTCCTTTTGCTCATCACGCTTATCAAAGAAAAAGTCGATGACTGCATGCGATGCAACTGCTGTGATACCAATAATACAGATTACAAAAACTGGAAAGAGGCGTTAAAAAAGCTTGCAGGCGGACTTTCGATGCTTGATGGAGTAGGAGGTAATCATCTGCAAACAAGTATTTGGGATTCTCCCGAACTTGCACTCGAACAGGGGCTTAACAACTCCAAGCACGGCTATATGCTAGAGATAAATTTTCATAAATATATCGATGAGAGTTTAAACGTGCTTGGCAAGGATGCTTTTTTTATCGTTCTGGATGATATTGATACATCGCTTGATCGAGGTATGGTTATCCTTGAGGTGTTGCGTAAATACCTCACTTCTCCCAAGCTGATTATTGCCCTTTTAGGTGATATCGAACTCTATGCGACGCTTGCAAGACAACTCCAATGGGAAAAAATCGACCTTAAAAAGATTCTTAAAGATTACGAACTGGACTCAAATAAAGAAAAATACCTCTCTCAAATCGAGCATCTTGAAGAACAGTACCTCGTCAAAATTCTAAAGCCCGAAAATCGTATCCATCTAAAAACTATTTATGAACTTATGAATGAGATTGAAATTGTTCCAAGCGATCCAAAATCACCGGATGCCTCATTAGAAAAGTACTCTGAGGCAATGCTAAAAACTCTTTTTTTATCGACGAGATACAAAAAACTATTTGAGCAAACACTTTTTACCCAGCCCACGCGTTCAGTCATTCAACTACTCAAAGCCTATGATAAAAACGGGCATAAGCTTACCGACGATTTCGTGACAACGTTTCGTGATATCTTTTATACGACTTTGCATAAGAAACTTGCCAATTACAAGTTGCTTGAACAAGGCTCACACGCATTAATAAATCTGCTTGGTCAATACACTATTTTGAATGATGACATCCTATTGGATACGAATTTGGAATTTTTACCTGAATACGGCAATGATGATAAAAATATCGCAGCCACCTATTTAAATTTATTTTTCAACAACTCCATAAAACCCAAAGAGTATTTATCCTATTTTATCAAAGTAGGATATGCGCTTATTCAAGCACCCGAAAAAGATCAGATAAAATTTATCAATCACATCTCGCTTGATAGCTCCGAACCCAATCGACGCATAGCACAACGACTCTTAACAACATTTGATATCAACCCAAACACCGTAAGTAAAAACTTCATAAACCATGGAAATATTTTCATTGCTGATTTTGACAAGACACCGTTAGCAAAAAATAAAAATGTTGCCTATCTTGTAAGCAAGGTTTATAACCCAAAAGGTGGAAAATACAGTTTCCTCTCCTTTTTTAATCTTTTGGGGTTGTTGGCAGACCTATCATTTGCAGATAACGACACAGAGATACGTGAAATATTGAAAAAAGCACAACTGATTCGAGATTACCGAATTTTCAACCCTGCAAGTAACCCGTTTGAAGAGAGTACAAGAGAACATAATGATAAAGAAAATAGAAATGAGGAGGAAATAAAAATTGATGATAATCTAGTTACGTGGGCATTAACATCAAAAGATATAAATCCTTTACCCATTTATGTGTTATCAAAAATTTGGATACGAACCGTGTATACATTTATCGATATCGAATCTCGCTCAGAAAATAAAATTAAAAATTTTGCAGATATATTTGAGTTGTATATTGCAGGCTTTTTAAATGCAGTTCTAATTCAGGTGGAGTCTTTTTATGGGAATGATATGCTTGGAGATAAAAACCCAAGTACAAGTACGAAAGAATATGAAAAGAACAAAGCTGATTACAATAAAAGAAAAAACATTTATACACTGTACGATTTTTTAACAGCGTGTCCCATGCTTGCATCCTTCGAGAGCTATTTTGCAGATTTACAAAAATTAAAATTCTCTACTCCAAAACCAATAAAACAAAAAATTGATAAGATCCCATGGGATTCAATTACTGATGAAAGTAAAAAACAACTTGTACTCAGTGCAATAACTCAAGGGCATCAAACAAAACAAGAAATTGCTCGTGAACTTACTAAGTCTTATAAAAACGTTACACATGCAAAAATTCAAGAAATTCTTGATCCATTAAAACAATGAAACCCCTCCTAGCCACAACCCATCTTGACTCTCATCGACTCCTTGAGCATTACTATCTCAAGGGCTTTTTTGAGGATGCACAACGTCTTGAAGAATATCTTTTCGTAGAGCTGCATGCCAAAGACCCTTATAAACCCGACTACATTTTCAAAAATGCGATGGCTGATTTTACAAAAGGCAAATCTCTAGGCGCACTTACCCTCGACTCTTTCAAAGAGCTTTCGCAGATGCTTGAGTTTCGAGGCGAGCGTGCTTATGTCAAAAGTGCCTCGTTTGCGCGGTGGCAAGAGATCATTCTCACGGTGTCGCCGTTGGCGATTATCTCCTACGCGATTTATGAAAAGTCCGGCGCTTCGTTTCGCATCGAGAGCTCGGCACTCATTGCATCAATTTTTAATAAAAGCGCACTGCCATCTCCCTACGAACCGCAACTTGATGCCATGATAGCGCGGGAGAGGCTCAACGAAATGCACATGCACCTCAACGGTGCTACCGAAGCCGATATCGTGTGGCATGATGCCCTCAATCGCCCAAACGCGTTTTACAACCACCTTGCCAAATCTTTTGCCAAATCCAACGTGACCGAACAGTACCTCCAAATCGGTGCGATAGAACAAGCCGATATTTTTAGGCTTTTGACGATTGCGCGACAACTGCGCGATACGATGGTACGCGTAATGTTCGATGGGCATACGTGCACTCACCGCTTCACGCGCGATAGCTACGACATCGGTGCCACACTGTACTACGCTTCTCACATTCATCCCATGCGTGAGGCTACGCAAGTAGATTTTACCCACGCGTGGCAGTACGAATCGCTCTTTTTAATAAAAGCATTTGAACATCTCCAAAGTACTCAAAATATCCATTTTTCCCACTTGCTTCACTACTATCTTCTGATTTACGCCTTTTTTCAAAAAATTCTCGTCCAGCAAAAAATGCAAGTGGGGTTTGATCAGTTTCAAAAAATCACCGAAAATGAGGTACGTGAGCTGACCGAAGAGCAGTATCACCTGCGCTATCGACAGCTACATGGCATGTACGATACATCATTAGAAGTTTTGGAAGGGCGCTTTGCGCCCAAAGAGGATTTGCAAAAATCTCACAAACTTCTTAAAGCGATTCGAGACGGCTATGATAAAAATGAGAAAAGTTTTAAGCTTTTACTTGTACCGCACTTCATAAAACTACGCGACAACCGAAACCCAAAAAATATCATCACCTTTAGGGATTTAGCACTGCGCCTAAAAAACAAAAAATCCTTAGAAATGCTCCTAGAGACGATAAAGCATCCTAAATACAAAGAACTCGTCGTGGGATTTGATGCCGCCGCCAATGAGCTTCATGCCTCGCCCGAAGCCTTCGCGCCTATATTCCGCAAACTTCGGTTTTTAGGCTACAGCAATTTCACCTACCATGCGGGAGAGGATTATATCCATCTGCTTTCGGGGCTTCGTATGGTCTATGAAGCAGTGGAGTTTCTTGATATGAGTACAGGCAATCGTATCGGTCATGCCACAGCTTTGGGTATCGATCCGAAGCTGTGGATACAAAGACTTTATGAAAGCAAACTGACGATTAAAAAAGGGGAATGGCTAGATAATCTCATCTTTGCCTACGAACTTCTACAAAACCACAGTGCCTATTACGGACATTTAGGCAAACTCGAAAGTGATATTTTTCGCTATTTTCAAGAGATTTACAACCCTCAAAAAGCACCCAATATCCACCAAATTATAGCGTCATGGAGGGCAAGAAAATATGACCCTTTCGTTACGCTAAGATGGCGCGATCCGAGTCTGTTTGAAGAGTTTGAAATCCAAGAACTTTGTGTGTTTAACCGACTCGATGAGACGACCAAAGGGCTTTATGAGCAATATCATACAGGCGAGTGCATCGAACGTGCGAATACAATGATCCAAGTAGCACCCGATCACGCACCTTTTACGGAAAAACTTTTACGAGATATGCAGAACATCATGATCGAACACCTCAATACTAAAAATATCGCTATCGAAACACTTCCGACAAGTAATGTACGTATCAGTTATTACAAACGCTACGACGAGCATCACCTATGGCGATGGCTTGGGCTAGAAAACTACCGAGAAGGCGATCCGATGCCCACCGTTGTCGTAGGCAGTGACGACACGGGTATATTTATGACCAATCTGCGAAACGAATATGCGCATATCTACCAAACCCTATGCAAAAGTAAAAATCAGCAAGTAGCTCTTCATACCATAAAACAGCTCAATAAAAATGGCAAAGCATTTACATTCCAACAATAAACTTCTTACAAAACTTAGACCCTGAGTCAAAACAAGCGTAGCGCTCGCAACGCGATATTTCTTTAGGGTTTAGG
>JAVETX010000002.1:0-72492 GCA_034005845.1 Sulfurimonas sp.
TCCGATCTCAACCCAAACAACATCCACCGCTACGCCCACATCCACTGCTTCGTAGCAGATCCTGATGCAGAGAATGGGTATGTGATGAGTGAACTCAAACGCTCGTTAGAAGTTGTAAATATAAGCTCAGAATATTTGAGTGATACAACAAATGCAAAATGTGTAGCTATCTTAAATGTAGATGCTCCAACTCATGAAGAGATAGATCAAATTAGATGGAATGTCAATGATAAAGAGAAAAGTGATCTTAATGGATTCCTCGAGATAGAGTATGACTTTTCACAAGAAAAAGTTCGAGATGTAGTCTTTAATGCATATATAGATATGAAACCTGAAGATACAGCGAGTATCATCCTTTCACTTGACGTAGAAAGTGAACCCACAGACACTGAGGCTTTGAAACAAGAGGAATTGTAATGTACTTTTTTTCAAATAGCATGCGATCAGTCGTAATAATTTTACTTCTATCTTTCTCTTTGCTTCACGCAAAAATAGGTAGTTGCCCATTAGATAAAGATAAACAAAGCTACATAGCATGTCTAAAAAAAGAGGCAATTCAAACTGATAGTAGTGAGGATATTAACTTTTTAGCAGCTTTTTATACTCTTGAAAAAGAGTATGAAAAAGCGATAGAGTGGTATAAAAAATCAGCAGATAAAGGTTCTGCAAAAGCTGCTTTTTTCTTAGGTGGTATCTATGATGAAGCCTATGCAAAAAAAGAGGTAAAAAAAGGACTCTTTGGTTACCTAAGCAAAGAGGATGAAAAGCTCCTTTCATACCAAAAAGAAGCGATTAAGTGGTATAAGATAGCAGCAAAAGCTGAGTACCCCGATGCAATGCCTCATCTCAATGAGATGATGGAGAAAGTATATGGTCAAGAGGAGACAATCAAACGCTACAAAGAGGCGATAGAAAAAAAAGTAGATCTTTATTGGAATCTGCAGTTTTTGGCAAATTTTTATTTTAGGTTAGGAGAGTATGAGAAACGAATCTCAACTTTAGAAGCATTTATTTTAGAGTACCCAGAGGAAAAAAGCAAATGGTTGTTTGGTATAGGGAATACATATATGGAACAATTCCTAAACAATAAAGAAAAAGAGATTGAGTACTACCGTCAAGCTGCTGCCCTTGGCAATACTATGGCGATGCGTAATCTTGGAATATATCATGGTGATAAACAAGAATACGATATTGCCGCTGAGTGGTTTAGAAAGTCAGATGATCCAGGTATGGTGTGTTATATGTATATTGAAAAAGTTCGAGATAAAGAAAAAGCCCTCGAATGCTATAAAGAAGTGGCAAAGAGTGGTGAGGCTGTAGATTTGTTCTCAGTAGGCTATGCATATTACTATGATTTAGAGGATGTAGAACAAGGGATATATTGGTATATCAAAGCCTATGAAGCAGGGAGTTCAGATGCAGCACTTGGACTTGGCTCTCTATACGATGATATCAATGAGCCTGAAAAATCTATAGAGTGGTATAAAAAAGCAGCTGCTATGGGACAAGAGGGAGCTATACGACGTTTAAAAAGGTTAGGAGAGTTTCAATGAAGCCCCAAAAACGAGCTCTAGGCGGTGTTGCTTATAATAGAGATGAACTCCTCTGTGTCGCAAAAGCACTAAGCAATAAGGAGTCGAGTAAAAACTCTAATGCCTTGTGTGTAGAGACAAATGAAAAAAACCGCTGGGTTTATCTGGTTGTGGGGTATAAAGAGAGTGAGTCACTACGAAAAGCTCATAGTGACAATGAATCTCTTCTCGAAGCACTACGATCAAAGTACGAACCAATTTTACTTCGTGCGAGTGAAGGGGTACTCCAACGTGATGCCATTCGTGATGGCTTCTTGGATGTAGAGGGTAAAATGGTTGCCCTTATCACTTCACCTATCTCTTACACCAACTCTGTAAGCTCTTTTTTACAAGCAAAAGGGTTTGAATCACATGCCAAGAGTTTGGATGAGAAACAGCAAGCCCTTATGCAAGCGAGAATGTATCTGCAACTCAGTACCCAAGCGTGCCAAGAACATCTTCAAAGAGAACTCCTGTATGCAAAGAGTACACAAACAGAACACGCTTTTGCTCTTGTCGCTTTTGCGTATAGTTATAAAGAGAAAGAGGGCGCTTTAGAACTCATCAAGATGCCTAGTGCTCATGTAGCTTTTATGCCTAGAGTACGCTTTGAGTGTGGTGTCTTTTTTGATGGGACAAATAACAATAAGTTTAATACAGCGATGCGAGAAGACTATGAGAAGTATGTATCTTCTAAAGTTAAAATATTTACTAACGAAACTCCCGCCCGTGCAAGAAGTTGGGAAAACGCCATCCTACGTCAAAATCTCCCAAAAAGCCAAGTCCTCCCTCTCATCTATGAAGATTTAAAAAAGAGTATAAGCACCTATGGTGAGAAGACACGTATAGAGTCAAAGTACGACTCAGGCGGCTGGTTTGGAATCTTTCATGATAAGATATCTTCAGATGCCAATGAGGTGTATGAGTATTTCCATAAGGGGATGCCAAAGAAGGTGGTAGATTTTATCTTTGAAGCACTCTTGCCTGATGGAGTAGAATCAAGCTATGCAGGAGAACATACCAATATTGTCAAACTTTATGATTGTTATGATACCTCTCTAGATGCATCAGCAGAGGCACATCTTCATATCTGCTACAAAGAGAAGCTCTATATTACAGGTGCAGGAACTTATGATGATAGATATGTTGGTGAGAAAAAAGAGGATGCAGTACTCAGAGGCTCTGCTTTTGCAATGGGCGAGACAGGTATCCTTGCAAAAGTAGAACAGGCGTGCGCAGATCTACGCAAAGCACTCGCCAAACTCCCTCTTACGTATGTAGATACTCTTGTCTTGGATGTGTTTGGTTTTTCTCGTGGGGCAGCTGAAGCACGTCACTTTGTAGGTTCGATCTCTAAAGAGTTAGACCTTAGTTATGAACAAAAGAAACTCACAAAGAAAAAAGAGGAGTATATTGAGTATGAACTTAGTAAGAGTGGTGAAAATCTTTACCCCTATCTTATCAAAGAGGAAGGCATCCAAAAAGACACCCTCATCATCTCTAAAATCGTCTTTCGCTTTGTAGGTATTTTTGACACTGTACCTCATTATGGACTTTTTCAAAGTAATGATGTAAAAGAGCTTGATTTGAAACTACATTACAACAAAGTCTCGTCTGTCTTACATCTTATTGCACAACATGAGTACCGTGCAAACTTTGATCTTGTCTCTTTAAAAAGTTCTCAAGATGCATCGCTTCCAAAGCACTTTGAAGAGAGGGAGTTCTTTGGTGCACACTCAGATATCGGAGGTGGCTACAACGATGATGTGGCAGAGACCATTAAGCTCGCAAGCTTCTCTTATAAACTCATACCATATGTAAGTGATGCAAATACCCACGATAAAGAGATAGAATATAAAGTAAACGCGTGGAATCAACAGCACCATTGGATTGAGAATCCTGTATATATTTTGATTCAGTCAAAAAAAGAGATAAATAATAAAGCGGATGGTTTTTATGTACTCAAAGAGATTGTGCAAGAAAATGATACTAGCCAAAGTGTTCACTACAGCATCTATATGCACCGAGGTCATGTAGACACAGAATATAGTCAGATCCCTCTAGAGTATATGCATAACTTTGCAAAACGCTATATATCTTTAAAAGAACTCCCTCCACTTAGTTATAAAAAAATTGAAGTACTTCAAAAAGAGAAAGTTCTTGCTTTAGATAAAGAGTATCTCAAAACCATCAAAGCAAAATTCCTTCATCACTCAGCCCAAGTAAATATCGCTCACCGTGCTAACAGAGGTAAAGAAAATATCCTTTATGGACAAAGAACGGTCCATTATGTGTAAATGCTATTTATTTAACTAACTCAAAAACTTATACCCAATCCCATACACACTCTCAACAGTATTTGCAGGGAGTTTTTTTCTTAGTTTTGAGACGAGTTTTCTGATATTTGCTGCGTTGAGGGTTTCTTGCTTGTCGCTGTAGTGCGAGGAGATCTCTTCATTGGTGTAGATTTTGCCTATATTTGTTGTGAGCAGTTGCAAAAAGATGATCTCATATTTTGTGAGATAGACAGAGTTTCCATTTTGTGTGAGCGATTCTGTTTGCTTGTCAAAAACAAAAGAATCTTGGAGTGTGATCTGTGAAGATGTATTCGTTTTTTCACTCTTTTTGAGATTCTTTGAGACTTGCAAGAGAGCTTTTAAAAACTCTTGATAATCAATAGGCTTTTTGATGTATTGTTTGACACCCAAATTAATAAGAGGTAAGAGGTGGTTTGTCTCTTCGTGTGCTGAGAGGATGATCACGGCTTGATCTGGATTGAAAGAATAAAGCTCGGATGTAAGCTCGATACCGTTGATCTTTGGCATACGAATATCTGAGAGCACAAGGTCGTAGTACTGATTTGTTTTTTTGTGATGGCTTGTATAAGCCTCGAGTGCTTCTAGACCATTTTTGACACTTTTTACTTCGAAAAAAAAGTTCTTGAGTATCTCAGTGGTTGCTGTTCTAAATTCATCATCATCCTCTGCAAAGAGGATAGACAAGTTTTTTGTATACGATAAAAGTTCTTTGGAATTAATCATTATGTGTTCTTTAAAAGTTGCTTTGTTGAATCCAATTATATCTAGAATTGACTCTTGTTTCAATAAATAGTGTTACAATTATGCAATTAAATTTGAAAGAAGAAATGATGAAATATTTCCTATTTTTAGCGTTAAGTATTTTCGCTTTTGCCGATGATGTAGATGGCAGAGCTCCATTGCACGATGCGGTGTATTATGAAGAGTATGAGAAGGTCTCTACGCTCATCAAAGAGGGTGTGGATGTAGATGTTATCAATGCTGCAGGACTCACCCCTTTGCACATCGCGATCAAAAAGCGTGACACCCAAGCAGCAACGCTTCTTTTGGATGGGGGAGCTGATATCAATGCGCAAGATAATAATGAAAACACACCGCTCATCCTTGCAGTGAAGAAAAAGAGTCTTGAGCTTGTGCGATTCTTGATTCTAAGGGGTGCAAATCTTAACCTCAAAAATAGCGAGGGGATCTCCCCTTTGCATCAAGCAGCATATACAGGCAACCCAGATGTAGTTGAATATTTGTTAAATATGGGAGCCGATTATAAAGAGAGATCTAAGCAAGGGCATACAGCTTTTGACTTTGCTGTGATGCAAAACAATCTTTCTGTGATCGATGTATTAAAACTTTATGAAAGGAAACACCAATGATCTTATGGATAAATGGCGAACAAAAAGAGTTTGAAGCAAATAGCACACTCGCGCAGATACTTGCAAAGCTTTCTCTTGAGGGAAAAGTGATGGCAGCAGCTGTGAATATGCAGATCGTAAAACAAGATATGTGGGAGACACAGATCTTAAACGATGGTGATAAGCTAGAGCTTTTAGATTTTGTTGGCGGTGGATGATTCTATCGCGACAACTGCAATAGCATAATCTCCATCGTGCGTGATGGAGAGACTTGTATCTTTTATTGCAAAGGCTTGCATCACTTTTTCAGACAAGCTGATACGTGGTGCTCCTTTTGGAGTTTTTGAGATACACATATCAAAAAAAGAACACTCACTCCCAATCCCTACACCCAAAGCCTTTGAGCACGCTTCTTTGGCTGCCCAGAATCCCGAAGCAGTTTTATAGTTCTTGACGAGTTTTTGCTCCTCTTTGGAGAGAAATCTATCCAGAGCCTTCTCGCCAAAGCGTTCTATAAGACGCTCCATACGAGAGCTCTTAATAAGATCTATACCTATCATCTACTGGATAACGAACTCTGTAAAGTAGATTCCACGAATCTGACCATCTGAGATCATCGCATTGAGTGTATCCATGATCTGTTGTGATACTTTTTGTTTCCCTTTTGAAGAGGATATCTCCTCAAGAGTCTTGGATGTAAGAATACGGATCACTCTATCACGCACCACTGGAGACTTGTTGTCAAGCTCCATACTGATCTCTTTTCCATCAAGCTCAAGGGACATAGTCACTTTGAGGTAACGACGCCCTGAATCACTTTTGAGGTTGACTGTAAAAGTATCTAGAGGATAAAGTATCCCGATACTACTCAAGCTTCGTGAATCGAGTTCATCTCCACTTGCCACGGCTTTTCTGATATTTGTCGGAGCTCTTTGTTCTTGCTGTACGTTTTGATATTGTTGATTTGAACTATCATCACCCATCAAAAGAATCGTTAAAACAGCACCGATGAGAATAATCAAAACAAGTACGACGATGATGATAATCATCAGCATATTACTAGATTTTTTTCCCTCTTGTTGACTCTCTTCTTCGTTTTTTTCTGCATCTGCCATAAAAACTCCTTTAGTAGTTTAGTTTGAACACTTGATCCCAAGTGCTTTGATGAGCTCTTCAAAAACTTCTCCGGCTTCACGGTTGACATCATCATGGTATTCTAAAACCACGACATCTTTTCCCTCAGAGATATTACACGAATAACTCTCTGGTTTGATGCTGTATTTTGCTGTTACCTTATCAATTGTAGAGCACACGAGCTCTGATTCCTCTTTTCCCTCATAAGCGATAGAGAGTTTTGCGTATTTTTCTTCACTTTTAAATTGCGCGTCGATCATAAATTTCCTTTTTTTCTATCTCAAGTGTTACGATTATAGTACGATAAAGTTTTAGTTTTGCTTTGCTTCTTTGCTCTTTAATACCATTCGAGCAATTTTGTAACTTCATCGACGACAAATGTTTTCATACTCGTCTTCTCTAGGGGCTTTTTCGCCAAGAGAGCTTTAGAGATATTTTGCATCTTTGCCTCTTTGAGCCTTACATCGGTCGCATACACTTCACGTACATCCCCAACTAAAGAGACCTCACCTATAAAGACCGTCTCTTTAGAGATGGCTCTATCTCGAAAGCTTGATATGATCGCAGCGAGTACAGCTAGATCGGCAGCTGTCTCTGTGATTTTAATCCCACCTGTGATATTGATAAAAACATCATAGCCTGAGAGAGGAATCTCTAGTTTTCGCTCAAGGAGTGCAAGAAGCATATTAAGACGGTTGGTATCAAAGCCAGTTGCTTGGCGCTTGGAGTTGGGTGTGTGTGATTCTGAAACAAGGGCTTGAACCTCTAAAATAATAGGGCGCGATCCCTCCATGATAACGGTAAGAGCCGAGCCCGCTTGTTCTGAGTTTCGATTGAAAAATCTTGATGATACATCCGTAGCTGAGACAAGCCCATCATGGCGCATAATAAATACGCCGATCTCACTTGTAGGTCCAAAACGGTTTTTAAACCCACGCAAGATACGAAGCTCTTGAGAAGAATCCCCCTCGAAATAAAGCACTGTATCGACCATGTGCTCTAAAACACGCGGACCAGCGATAGAACCCTCTTTGGTGATATGCCCGATAATAAAGATCGCTAAGTCTTTCTCTTTTGCGATACGCATCAGCTCAAAGGTGATCTGGCGCACTTGTGTGACAGAACCAGGTGCGGATGTGATATTTTCAGAGTAAAGTGTTTGGATAGAATCGATGATCAAAAAATCATAACTTCGATGTTCTAGTTCCACAAGAACTTGTTCAAGACGGATCTCACTCAAAAGATAAAGGCTATCTTGATTGGAGCTCAGACGGTTGGCACGGAGTTTGATCTGTCCTGCAGATTCTTCCCCCGTGACATAGAGGACATTTTTGCCTGTTGAAGCGATGTTTGAGCCCACTTTGAGCAGAAGTGTTGATTTTCCAACCCCTGGGCTTCCCCCAATAAGGGTGAGTGAACCAGGAACGATCCCCCCACCAAGAACCATATCAAGTTCATCATCCAAAGAGCTGTAGCGATACACCTCAGTTTCGATGATATCATTGATACTGACCGCTTTTGCAGCCGCAGAGCCGTGTGCTTTGCTTTGTTTGACTACTTCTTGTTGGTGCTCGCTGAGCTCTATAAAAGAATCCCACGCCCCACAGTTGGTACATTTTCCCATCCATTTTGGAGTGGTAAGCCCACAATGTTGGCACTCAAAGAGGATCTTTTTTTTTGCCATTATGCACTTTCTTCTTCAACAAATATCGCGTCTAAAAGCCCATCGACAAACTCATATTTATCAAAAGGTGTAAGGTTTTCAGGCTGCTCACCCGTCCCCACATAAAGGATAGGCAACTCAAGTGCATAGGCGATACTAAAGATACTTCCCCCTTTGGCTGTTCCATCGAGTTTGGTGATGATGATCCCATCGATCCCTATCATTTCGTTGAATGCTTTTGCTTGGGCAATCGCTGAGTTTCCTTGTGTTCCATCTAAGATAAGAATGGTTCTATGTGGCGCGCCAGCATGCGCTTTTTCACAGATACGAGCGATCTTTTTGAGCTCATTTGCAAGGTTGGTTTGGGTGTGAAGACGCCCCGCTGTATCGATGATAACATTATCAAAATTGCGCGCTTTGGCAGAGTCGATCGTATCGTACGCCACCGCAGAGCTATCATGCCCTTGTTTTGAAGAGATGATAGGGATGTCTAGTTTTTTTGCCCAAAGGGTGAGCTGTTCGATCGCTGCAGCACGAAAGGTGTCTCCTGCGCCAAGCATCACTTTTTTTCCCTCATTTTTATAGCGTTGTGCGAGTTTGGAGATAGTTGTGGTTTTTCCAGCACCATTGACCCCCACGATGAGCTCGACAAAAGGTGCAGTAAATTCAGGCTCTTTGTAGGATGTATAAGCAAGTGTCGCTAAGAGTTTTGAGCGTACGATCTCGCGTGTCACTTTCTCTTGGTAGATCTCATTGAGAATGATCTCTACAAGTTCATACTCTACATCCGCTTCTAAAAGGATCTCTTCGAGCTCCTCTTTGGTGATAGTGAGCTTTTTTTTGGGTGCGACAGTCTTAATAGCATCGACAGTCTTTTTGAGAGAATTTTTAATAAATCCAAACATCTATTTTCCTAAAGCTTGTTTGATATCGCTCTCTATAAATTCCTCTTGAACAGCTCCAAGATAGTAGTTGATGAGCTTGCCATCTTTATACATCGCAAGAACAGGGATAGGAAATCTCTCTCCAAGATCTAAATGGGTTGCGATCGCATCCACGAGGCGACGGTTCTCTTTAGAGTTTGTGAGTGTGTAACGTGCGTTGTATTGCTCTTTAAACTCTGCGAGCTTTTCGTTTGTGATCGTATCTTCGATCGTTACACCGATCACAATAAGATCTTCTTTGTACTTTTCTTGAAGGGATGTAAGGTGGGTTGCTCCATCTTGACAAGGGGGACACCACGTAGCAAAGATATCAAAAATGACAACTTTTCCTTCAGCTCCTTGAAGTGAAAACCCTTCTAAACCTTTGGTCACGATATGTTGTGCGCTCGATAAATCGCTAAGAGTGTATTGGTGTTTTGTAAGAAGTTCGTTTGGATCCTCAGTATCAGAACAAGCCTGAAATAAAACAGACAAGGAGATGAGAGTTGCAAGAAGAGATTTTTGAAACATATAAGTACCTTTTTTGTGATTTTTTTAGTAAAATGCTTGAAATTATAACCATAAAGATTTTATATGCCTCTTACAAAAAATAGTTTTCGACAAATATGTTTAGAAAAGATCAAAAACATGCCAAAGCATAATCTTTTGTATAAAAATGCTCTGCTTCACAAGGCGTTATTAAAAGAGATTGGGAAGGTAAAAAATGCAAAAATTCTTCTTTATCATCCTATGGGGCATGAGCCAAATATCCTCAAGCTTCTTGGGCACTTGAGGAAAAAAAATCAAATTTTTGTGCCATTTATGGAAGGTAAAAGTTTTAAGATGGTACCATTTAGATTACCGCTTGAGCAAAAAAAATTTGGTATTTTTGAAGCGGGAAACACATTACGAGATATAAAAAATATTGATATAGCTATAGTGCCTGTGATCGGCGTAGATGGAGCGTTACAAAGAATTGGTTTTGGAAAAGGGATGTATGATCGTTTCTTTGCAAAGTTAAAAAAGAAACCTTATACTCTATTTGTTCAACTAGAATTTTGTTATACAAAAGAATTGATTTGTGATTCCTATGATGTTTCGTGTGATCTACTCCTAACTCCTGGAATGCGGCTAGAAAAATAAGGACAACAAGATGTTAAATGAAATACTGCTAGGTGGCTCTATAGCTACGCTTAGTGGGATTGTAGGATTTTTCATCTCTAAAAAAATTACAAATGCTAATTTTGATATATACATCGATAAAGCAAAGGCAAAAGCAAGTGCGATAGAGAGTGAAGCACAGATTCTTTTGCAAAAATCAAACCTCAAAGCGAGTGAGATCGAGCTTGAGGCGACAAAACAGTATGAAAATGCAAAAGAGAGAGCAAAAGCAGACCTTTTTGCACGTGAAGACGATGTAATACGAAAAGAGCAAAGTTTTAAACGATACAAACAAGCAGAAGAGAAACGACTGCGCGAAGAATCGATGTATCTTAAGACGAAAAAAGTGGATTTAGAGAGAAATGAAAAGTCGCTTGACCTACTCAAGAAACGATACGAAGAGAAGATAGATGAAGCACTCCATGCCATCGAGCATAGTGCAGGGATGACAAAAGAGGAAGCAAAAAGAGTGCTTCTAGATAAAGTGGAAGAAAAATCACGTGCAGAGATAGCCCATGTTGTGCGTCGCTATGAAAATGAAGCTAAACGTGAAGCGAAAAAAAGAGCAAACTATATCCTCGCACAAGCGACATCTCGCTTTGCAGGGGAGTTTGCTTCTGAGCGTCTCACCAACTTGATCCACCTTGACAATGATGAGCTCAAAGGGCGTATCATTGGAAAAGAGGGGCGTAATATCAAAGCACTTGAGACCCTTTTGGGTGTTGATATCATTATCGATGACACGCCAAATGCGATCTTGGTGAGTAGTTTTAACCTCTATCGCCGCGCTATTGCGACCAAGACGATAGAGCTTCTTATCGAAGATGGACGTATTCAGCCTGCTCGTATTGAAGAGATCTTTGAAAAAGTCTCTGATGAGTTTGAAAATGCGATCCTTAGCGAGGGTGAAGAGATCGTGGCTGACCTTGATATTGGTGTGATGCATCCTGAGCTGATGAAGCTGATCGGGCGCTTGCGCTACCGTGCGAGCTATGGGCAAAATGCTCTGGCACACACACTTGAAGTAGCCCATCTCGCGGGTATTATGGCGGCAGAAATGGGGGGAGATCCTATTTTAGCAAAACGCGCTGGATTGCTACATGATATCGGAAAGTCACTCACTCATGAACACGATGGAAACCATGTCGATTTAGGCGCTGAGATCTGTAATAGATACAACGAGCACAGCGTGGTTATCAACGCGATCTACGCACATCACGGACACGAAGAGGTCAACTCTATTGAGTGTGGCGCTGTATGTGCAGCCGATGCACTCTCAGCAGCGCGCCCAGGGGCGAGACGCGAGGTGTTAGAGAGCTTCTTAAAACGTGTCACAGCGATCGAAGAGATCGCAAGTGAGCATAATGGTGTCAAACAAGCCTATGCGATCAATGCAGGGCGCGAAGTGCGCGTGATGGTCAATGCGACCCTTATTAATGATGATGAATCTGTCCTTTTAGCGCGTGAGATTGCAAAAGAGATAGAGGAAAAAGTGCAGTATCCAGGCGATATTAAAGTGAGCGTGATTCGAGAGAGCCGCGCTGTAGAATTTGCAAAGTAAGGATCTTTGATGCGAGTATTTTTAGCTTTGTTTCTTCTCTTTGGACTCTTTGGATGTAGCTCTAAAGATACCTCAAAGAGCACGCCTGTACGCCATATGATCAAGAGTGAAAAGCTTCATATTCTGATGCGTGAACTTGATATGGTGATCTATGAGCGTCAACAAAGTGAGATCGATAGAGATGCGATGCGCAAACGCTATCTGCTTACTCTCTCAGAGACTCTCAAAAATCTCTCAGGTGAACTCGAGAAGCTCGTCGATGAAAAAAGCAAAGAGGATCAGGCCGTGTATAAAAAACACGCGCTGCTTCTTAAAGCAAATGCAAATGATCTTGAAGATCTCGCACAAAAGTATCAGTTTGAACTTCTTTCGCAAAGACTTGAAGAGGTAAAGCAAAGCTGTAACTCTTGCCATCAACATTTTGGAGTCAAGCGTTAATGATGGGAAAAAGAAAGAATCTAGCACTTAGTATGCTCTTGGGATGTGGCGCTTTATTTGCAAATGATGAGGTCGAGGTTTTACGCAAGCAGGTGCAAGAACTCAGTCAAAAAATAGACTCTATTGAGAAGCAGCAAAAGGTGCAAAAAGGGGTCTTAGAGCTTGTCTCAACCGATACGGTTTTGAGTATTGGTGGGCGTATTCAGCTCAACGGTGCTTACTCTTCTCCTGATGCGTCTTATTTTGCAAGTAAGATCCCTGCTAATAGCGAGCAAAAGAGTGATAAGTTTTCTATGAATGCGCGCGATAGTAGATTGTGGGTCAAGACACGTACACCCTCTGAATATGGGATGATCCGCACCACCTTAGAGATCGATTTTTTTGGCTCTGCTGCGACGAATGTAAGTGTGAATGATCATAACCCAAGATTGCGTCATGCCTATGTACAGGTGGGTGATTTTGGTTTTGGGCAAACCAACTCTGCGTTTAATTCCGTTGTCGCGATTGAGACAGCAAACTACGCGATGGATGATACTTTCGTGCGCCAGCCTGTGGTGCGTTATACACATAATAGTGGTGATTGGGCTTGGGATGTATCGTTTGAAGAGCCAAATGCGATGTTTTTTAAAGATGGCTCTAGCTCTTTAGTAAAAGGGGGAAGTGATACACTCCCAGATCTTGTACTGCGCGGGCGTTATTTTGATACTTGGGGCGAGGTGGGGCTTGCGTATCTCTCTCGTTATATCCGCTATAAAGAAGATGATAATACTTTGCCAACTTTTGGAACGAGTGATGCCAAATATGGCTATGGACTCAATCTCTCAGGACGTATCAAAACCTTCGGTCTTGATGGTATCCGTTTTAATGCGCACTATGGAGAGGGGAGTGGACGCTATATCGCTTACAATGGCTTTGGAGCGGGAACTATTACATCCCAAGGTGCTATAGAGCTCACAGAGATCTATGGGGGGCATATTGGGTATCGCCATTGGTGGAGTACAAAACTTCGCTCTACTTTGGCATTTTCTTATATAGGTGCGAATACATCCGATGAAGCATTAGGTTATGGTGGTGATCCTAAGAAAACTAACATCACAAAAGAGAGTTATGCAACACAACTCAATCTTTTTTACAATCCTCTCAAAAATCTTTTGGCTGGTGTAGAGCTGAGTGATGCAACGAGAAAGTTCAAAGATGGGCGTCGAGGAGACGCGCAGGCTGTCAACTTGATCGTGCGTTTTGACTTTTAGTAGATATCTTCCACCGCGTTCATCTCTGAGTCATCATAGGGATCCATGTGAATGAGGGTATGAACATACTTCTCTTCAAAAGCATCACGAAACTTTGCTTCGAGCCTATCCGAGACGAGATGGGCATCATAGAGTGAGATGCTCACATTAAAGACGGTATGCACAGAGATAAAGATGTGCGAGCCCGATTCTCTTGTTTTGAGATCATGATAGCCTGTGATATCCTTTTCATCTTCTAAAATCGCCTCGATGGTAGCTACATCCTCAGCGGAAAGTGCGGCATCGAGCAACATCAAAAGCCCCTCTTTGATAATTGGTACTGCTGAATAGATCATATAAAAGGCTATACCGATCCCAAGTATTGGGTCGATGAGGTGTTCTCCTGTATAGGCGATGAGCCCGAGTGCTAGTAAGATAGCTCCGTTAGAGTAGAGGTCTGTTTTGTAGTGAAGCGCGTCTGCTTTGATCACCATATTTTTTGTTTTTTTAGCGACGTAGTTTAAAAACGCAACTAAAAAAGCGGTGATAACAAAAGAGGCGATCATCACCAAAACACTTGTACCCACATACTCCATAGGCTTGTAGTGGATGATCTTTGCGATCGCTTCATAGAGGATAAAGAGCGCTGAAAAAGAGATCACGACACCCTCTATCACAGCAGCAAGTGGCTCTATTTTGCTTCGTCCGTAGTGAAATTTATCATCAGGGTCTTTTTCTGCACTGTTGAGCGCGAAGTAGTTAAAGAGTGAGACTGTGAGATCTAAAAGCGAATCGATCGCTGAGGCTAAAACCGCGATAGAGCCACTAAAAAGCCCAACTGTCATTTTCATAAGTACAAGTACAGCGGCTACACTCGTTGAGACAACGGTAGCTTTCTTTTCTAATCGCATCAAATTTCCTATAGATAACTTTAGGTACAATTATAATTAAAATTTTTTAAGATAAAGTATAAAATGAATATTGACGCATTAAGACAAGAGAGACAAAAATGGATGGGGTGGAAAAACATTGCCCCACTACGCCAAGCTTTAGAGAGCCTGCAAGAGGGATCTTGGGATGTAGAGCTAGGAGATGTTGTAAAGATCAGTGGTAATTATGCTACACCTTCGGATGTAGAGGGTGTGGCAAGACTGATGATGCCATGGCGCAAAGGACCTTTTGAACTTTTTGATACTTACATAGATACCGAGTGGAAGAGTGATATTAAGTACAATCTTTTGCGCAAGCATTTTGATTTACAAGATAAGAAAGTTGCCGATATAGGGTGTAACAACGGGTACTATCTTTTTCGAATGCAAGAGGATAAACCAAAGTTGCTTGTGGGTTTTGACCCTTCACCTCTTTATAAGACACAGTTTGATTTTATCAACCATTTTGTCAAAAGCGATATTGTGTATGAGCTTTTGGGTGTGGAGCATCTTGAGTTCTATGAGCAGAAATTTGATACTATCTTTTGTTTGGGCGTGCTCTATCACCGAAGCGATCCTGTAGCGATGCTCAAATCTTTGTATCGTGGACTCGAAAAGGGTGGGGAGCTGATCCTTGATACTTTTTATATTGATGGAGAAGATGAGATGGCTTTGTGCCCTGAATCATCTTACTCGAAGATACCAAATATCTATTTTGTCCCGACGATCAAAGCGCTTGAAAACTGGTGCAAACGTGCAGGATTTAGTGACTTTGAGGTTTTAGAAACCTCTGTGACAACATCTGAGGAACAACGCAAAACAGACTGGATAGAGGGGCAATCGCTTGAAGATTTTTTAGATCCTGAGGATCCGAGCAAGACGGTTGAGGGGTATCCAGCACCCAAAAGAGTTTATGTGAAAATGAAAAAGGAAAAATAATGGCTAAAAATAAAACGGCTAGCACTAAAAACGATAGAGAGATGGATGAAGAGCTCGAAGGGGATGATTTTGTAGAAGAACATAATAATCAGGTTGTTCTTAATACCCATGAAACGATCAACCGTGATCTGTGTGGTGAGATCATGAAGCTTGAACGCGGCTATGTAGAGCTTCGCCTCACGACCACTTCTGAGATGATCGTGGATAATATGGGTCTGATCCACGGAGGTTTCGTCTTTGGTGCAGCTGACTTTGCAGCGATGGCGTGTGTCAATGAAAAAAATGTGGTGCTTGTGGGGAGTGACTGTCAGTTCCTCTCCCCTGTAAAGTTTGGTGATGAGGTGAACTTTGTAGGGCGTGTACGCCACAAAGAGGGAAGAAAAAGAAATGTGCACGTAGAGGGTTTTGTGCTTGATATCAAAGTGTTTGAGGGGGAGTTTAAAACAGTGGTTTTAGAGCGCCATGTCTTAAAGCTCAAGCTCTTAGATGAACATGAAGAGAAGTAGGCTCAGCGCCATTACTAACATCCCAAGCGTGATCCCTGCGAGAGTGGTGTGTGCATTGCCATAGACTCTTGCAGCGGGTAAGAGCTCATCAAAAGAGATATAGATCATAATCCCCGCGACCACTCCAAAAGTGATCCCCAAAGTAAAATCCCCCATAAATGGAAGCAGTACAAAAAAGCCCAAGATCGCACCGATGGGTTCTGCAAGCCCTGAGAGTGTTGCGTACCAAAAAGCTTTTTTCTTCTCTCCTGTCGCGTGGTAGATCGGCAAAGAGACCGCCATCCCCTCTGGGATATTATGCAGCGCGATCGCAAGGGCGATACTCACCCCCAAGGTCACATCATCGAGTGCAGAGACAAAGGTTGCAAAACCCTCTGGAAAGTTGTGGATACCAATGGCGAGTGCGGTAAAGATGCCTGTTCTTCTGAGTGCTGAAGTGCTTATCACACTGTTTTGATTTTCGGGTTTGAGCTCTAAAAGATCATTGTTACTTTTTGGTTCGTGGGGGTTGACATCCTCAGGAACAAAATAATCGATCACAGCACTCAGAGCCATCCCTGCAAAAAAAGCAAGAATAGTGTAAAGCTCAGCACTCATCTCACTCTTAGAGAGATCTAAAAATGCCTGAGTCGATTTTGGGAGGATCTCCATAAAAGAGACATAGATCATCACCCCCGCTGAAAAGCCTAGCCCTATAGAGAGAAATATGTGGTTTTTTGCATGAGAAAAAAAGGCGAGCAGGGCACCCACAGATGTTGCAAGCCCTGCAAAGAGTGTGAGTGCAAATGCAAGAAGATAGGTCTCAAGGGCTAGGTCTTGCATCTACATCCTAAGCTTTGCTTTGAGGAAACATCTTGCTGATATCTCCTGAAAATGGAAAAACGATCGTGTTCGTTTTGTCATTAGAAATATCACTGAGTGTTTGTAAGTAGCGCAGTTGCAAGGCTTGCGGATTTTGTGCCAAGACATTTGCCGCTTCGAGAAGGTTTTGACTCGCTTCAAACTCCCCTTTGGCATTGATCACTTTTGCACGTCTTTGACGCTCCGCCTCCGCTTGTTTTGCGATAGCGCGGATCATACTTTCATCAAGATCGATATGCTTGATCTCTACGTTTGAGATCTTGATCCCCCACGCATCGGTTTGTTTATCAAGGATCTGTTGGATATCGTAGTTGAGCTTTTCACGCTCTGCGAGCATCTCATCGAGCTCGTGCCCACCGAGAACTGATCTGAGTGTGGTTTGGGCAAGTTGGGATGTAGCCGCATCAAAGTCTTCTACTTGGATGATCGCTTTTTCTGGATCGATCACTCTGTAGTACACAACGGCATTGACATGAACAGAGACATTATCATGTGAGATTACATCCTGAGAAGGGACATCCAGCACGATCGTACGCAGATCAAGCCGCGCCATCTTTTGGATAAGTGGGATGATGATAATAAGCCCCGGACCTTTGACACCCGTAAAACGACCGAGGGTAAAGACAACCCCTCTTTGGTATTCGTTGAGAATGCGGATCGAAGCGGCGATAAGAAAGACAACGAAAAAGAGAAGGTAGATTGCAGTTTCGTACATGATTTACTCCTTTGGTTTGAGATGTAAAAGCAGACCAGCAAGTGCATCTACTTTAACGATCTGATTGATCTCTAAGGGCGTATCACTCACACCCTCCCAGGTTTCTGAATGGCAAGTGACAAGATAGCCATCCTCAGTTTTGGCGATCACCTTTGCATCGAGCCCTATCATCTCTTCCATACCTGTATCTGTAACTATCGAGCGTGACTTGATAATAAAATAGATACTATAGATGATAAAAGCAAAAGAGATAAGGGTAGAAGCGATAAGAATGGGAAAAAGGTGCTTGCACTCTGTGAGGATAAATGTCTTTTCAGAGGCGACGAGTGAGAAAGGAAAAAGTAGAGCGAATAACCTTTGCATAAGAAACTCCTTCGCACACTTAGGTAGCTATCATAGTAGCGAAGTTTCAAGAGAAAAGTCAAGAAACTTCAGTATCGTTTATTTGCTCGCAGTCAGTAAGAAAACTCCAAAATCGCGGTGAGGTTTTTTGATGATATTGATACACTCACAGCGGATGTTTTGAAAGCCTGCTTCTTCTACGATCTTGCAAAGAGACTCTGCTTCAAAACCGTAGTGGTGTACCCCTGTGTTGTCAGAGTGAAAGCTTCCATCTTCACTCTCAAGGTCAGCTATCGCGATAAAACCATCTTTTTTGATGTTTTTGTAAATAGTGGCAAAAAACTTCTCAAGGTGCTCTATATGGTGCAGAGTCATAGAACTGATAAGCCCATCATATTCTCCCTCAAGCGGTTGTGCGATGATGTTTTGTTGGAGAGGTTCTATAAAAAGCTCGGGAGTATTTTTCTCGCTGAGTTTCTCAAGCATACTCTCGGATGTATCGACCCCGTACACCTTTTTGGCATGTTTGGCGATCTCAAAACCCAAAAGCCCCGTACCCACACCAAAGTCAATGATCTCCATCTCTTTGTTGATAGGAAACTGCTCTAAAATAGCCTCAGAGATCGTACGTGTATTTTGCTGACGAATTGAGCCTTTATCCCAATCTTTTGCCTTGTCTTGAAAATGATCTTGTTGCATCTTTACTCCGATAAATAGTGATAATTTTTTTGCATTATAGCTTGAGTTTATTAATGGTGTTTGGTGTGTTTATGTAAGAAGTGTACTCTCTCACGCGGGAGTATGGGAGTGAGAAAAATATACATTTACAAACATTTTACAGCTTTGTAGTTTTGAGTCAATTTATCCTATTGTCTTACAACCCAAGATGTTTTGTTAATTTCGAATTCACTTCTAAAATTTCTTCTTGAGTTAGTGAGGTGAGAAGCTTGTCTAGCTGTATTCTACTGATATCTAAAGTGCACAATTCATTGACACATATTTCACAGGTTTTTTCTAGATTATCTCTTGATCGAATTTGTACTCTTAAGTCTCCGCCATAAAGATTGGTAGAGATAGGAATCACACTAACACCTTTAAATTCTACTTTGTCAATATTTCTATTTGCGACATCATTTTGAATGATTAATGCGGGTCTCACTTTTCCAAATTCGCTGTTATATTTTTTTCCAAAATTTACGAGGTATATCTCACCTCTTTTCATTTTTGAGACTCTTCAACCACAGCTTCGATCTCTAAAAACTCTTCGTGAGCTTGTTTTGACAAAGCTTGTTTGTTGTTCATCAGATAAAGCTCGTCTTCTATCTTTTCTTTCACTTTTTCATATAATTCATAGGGGAGAACCACACTTCTGGTAATATGTTTTTTCGCATCTTCTATAAATGTAATATCAGTAGGTCTTGTAACATAAGATGGCTTTTTGATGACATCACTTGAGTTTATCGTTAACATTGTAGTGCTCCTATTTTATTATTTGTACATATTGTACTATTATATTATACTACTGTCAAAACTCACAATACTTTAGAGCTGCTGTATCCAATAATCTGAATATTGTTGCTCTTGCTTGATAGTTGTAGTTCCACCATGCCCTGGATAGATCGTCTTGTCATAAGGGATCGTCTTGAATTTTTGCAGACTTTTTTTCATATCCTCAGGGCTTGAGTAAGGAAAGTCAGTGCGCCCGATAGAGCGCTCAAAGATAAAATCTCCGCTAAACATCGCTTCACCGATCTCTATAGTAGAACATCCCGGGCAGTGTCCTGGGAAATGGCGAAATTTTACTTTGACACCATCAAAATCAAGCTCCTCATCACCATCTACTTCATAATCAGGTGTAGATGGAGGAAGATCGGGCATCCAGTTACTTCCACTCAGTAACATCACATCCCCTTTGGGAGTATAGAGCTCAACATTGAGTGCTTTTTGTAGTTCTGCATTGCTCCACACATGGTCAAAATGTCCGTGTGTGTTGAGGATCGCCACAGGGTTTGTAACATTGTCTAAAACCCATGAGGTCGCATCTACTCCAGGATCTATAATAAAATCCTTTCCATCGACACTCACGATGTAACAATTTGTCTGGTATGCGCCCATAGGTTGAACTTTTATCTGCATATTTCACTCTTTTTTAGCCGGATTATAGCATCTTTGTTTTATCATTGCTTTATGAATTTTTATCAAGAACTAGAATTAATCCTGCAAGCAAAAACATCCCAAGAGAAGTTTGTACACTTTGAGCGTTTTTACCAAGCATATAAAAATGAGACTCCTTGTTTTGAGAGCTCTGTGGTGGCTCAAGAGTTTGAAGAGCCCTCTTATGGTGAGCTGTGCAGGGTCGTTGCTCCACAAAAGGTACCAAAGCGAAGTAACCTTACATCCCAAGAGGGGCAGATCAATCTTTTGCATGCTATCGCGCATATAGAGTACTCTGCGATCGACCTTGCCCTTGATGCAGCGTATCGTTTTCGCTCTTTACCAAAAGAGTATTATGATGATTGGCTTGAGGTTGCCGATGATGAGATAAGACATTTTATAATGTTAGAAGAACTCTTGCAAGAACTTGGAGCAAACTATGGGGATGTTGAGGTGCACAATGCTCTTTTTGAAGCGAGTCAAAAGACCCAAACACTCTTAGAGCGCATGGCGGTTGTGCCACGCTATCTTGAAGCAAACGGGCTTGATGCCACGCCGATGATACTTGAGAAACTTCAAAAATTGCCACAAAGTGAGATGCTTTGCAAGATTCAAGAGAAGCTCAAGATCATTTTGCACGAAGAGATAGACCATGTCAAAAAAGGGGATGTGTGGTTTCACTATGCGTGTGAGTTAGAAAAAACATCGCCTGATATCTATTTTGAGATCATAGACAAATACTATCCACAAGGGTTTTTACGCCCAAAAAATCTCAATACACAAGCGAGAAAAGAGGCAGGATTTTCTTGTTCTGAACTCAACTTTATGGCAAAACGTGAAGTGTGTGTATAAAAAAATCCTATTTTTACGAAACTTTGTTATAATATTTATTGTTAAAGTTTCTTAAAGGTTTGAACACAAGATGGGAAAATATTCACAAATAGCTGATTACCTCCAACGCTTTTTGGATGACGAAGTAAGAAAAACAGGAATCCAAAGAGTTGTCGTGGGGCTAAGTGGTGGGCTTGATTCTGCTGTAGTTGCAGTTTTGGCACACAAAACATTTGGAGATGATCTGTTGTGTGTGAAGATGCCCTCACACTACTCTTCGCAAAGCTCACTCGATGATGCAGATGCGCTTTGCAGGGATTTTGGTATGCGCTCTATTGAATGTTCGATCGCACCTATGGTGCAGGCGTATGAAGCGATGCATCCAGATATGGATAATTTGCGCAAAGGGAACTTCTCTTCACGTATGCGTATGGCGACACTCTTTGACATCTCAGCACGTGAGAATGCGCTTGTGCTTGGTACGAGCAATAAAAGTGAATTGATGCTAGGCTATGGCACACTCTATGGAGATCTCGCATCTGCGATCAACCCGATAGGTGATCTTTACAAGAGTGAAGTGTATGAGCTAGCAAGGTATCTTGGTGTGACAGAGGCAATTATAAAAAAAGCTCCCTCTGCCGATCTGTGGGACGGACAAAGCGATGAAGAGGATCTAGGATATACCTATGCACAGCTCGATAGTGCGATGAAACTCTATGTCGATGAAAGACTTAGCCCCGAGGAGATAGTGCTTCAAGGGGTAGATAAAGAGATGTTAGATATGATCATTTCACGAATTTTTCACAACCATTTTAAGAGAAAAATGCCTGTGATCGCCAAGCTTACATCCAGAACTATGAATCATGATTTTAATTATCCACGCGATATTACTTTATAAGGAAAAAAGATGAAAATTCCATTTTACAAATATGAAAGCGGTCGAGACGAACACTCCAATGTAAGTGACGTTCTTGATGGTGAAGAGATCGATCAGGTAGCCGAGCTAGAATCAGAGTTTTGTGATTATATCGGCTGTTCGTATGCACTGGCTGCTTCTCATGGTACATCCGCACTTCATTTAGCGATGCTTGCACTTGATCTCAAACGTGGGGACAAGGTAGTTTGTTCGGTCAATGCACATCCTAACGTACCAGAAGTGGTGCGCCATTTTGATGCAGAGCCTGTTTTTATCGATATCGATCCAGATACGTATAATATCAATCTAGACAAACTCGAATCGTACTTAGAAGATAATAAATCAAAAAAACTCAAAGCAGTTATTGTGACACATGTAGCAGGTTTATCGGTTGATCTTGCGCGCTTGTACTCTATTGCTGAGATCTATGATGTCAAGATCGTAGAGGATGCTTGTGATGCCTTGGGTGCAACCTATGGCGGTAAAAAGATCGGTGCGACAGGTGCAGATATTACCTGCTTTAACTTCTCTTCACACCTAAAAAAGAACATCTGCACAGGTGGGATGATGGTGAGTGATGATGAGGATATCATGGAACGTGCACGTCTTTTGCTCAACCATGCGATCGTACGTGATGAAGACGCCCTAGAGTATATCTATGATGTCACAGATATTGGGCATGATTACTCTATGAGCCCACTCTCAGCTGCCTACATCCGAGCACAACTCCAAGATCAAGATAAAAATATCAAGAGATATCAAGAGATCGCTGCGATCTATACAAAAGAGCTCTCAGGTGTGCCACATATCAAGGTTCCAGATGCAAGTTCAGCAGAGCATCCTTACGCGTTGTATATTATCAAAGTGGATAAGAACCGTGACTCTTTTGCTCTTGATCTCAAAGAAGCAGGGATCGAGACGGGACTTCACTACATCCCACTTCACCTGCTCTCATACTATAAAGCAAAATACTCACTACGCGTCAATGACTTTCCTGTAGCACTTCGTAGTTTTCAGCAGGTTTTATCATTGCCGAGTTACCCAAGTATGGAAGATGTGGATGTGAAGTTTGTATGTGAAACGATCAAAAAAATAGCAAAAACAAAAGTATAAACACCATTGAAAAAAAATATCGTTTTTTGGGTTGAGGAGTATTTCTACAACCCAAATATTTTACAAAAAATACTTTCTATTCTTCTTCTCCCACTGAGTTGGCTCTATTGTTTGATCGTGTATCTGCGCTATAAAAGTAAAAAAGCAGAAAATATGGGGATCGCGGTGGTAAGTGTAGGGAATCTAACGGTTGGGGGAAGTGGAAAGACCCCCTTAGTGACCGCACTCGCGCAAAGATATAGAGATGTTGCGATCGTGCTTCGTGGTTATGGGCGCCAAAGCAGGGGACTTGTCGTAGTCAAAGATAGACAAGAGATCCTTTGTGATGTGTACAAAAGCGGTGATGAAGCGATGATCTATGCCCATAAGGTTGCTGGTGCGATCGTGATCGTGAGTGAAGATAGAAAAAAAGGGATAGCTAAAGCCAAAGAGATGGGGGCGAGGCTTGTGTTTTTGGATGATGCCTATTCCAAACACGACATCAAAAAGCTTGATCTTTTAATAGACGTAGATGTGGCCAATCAAAACTGTCTTCCCTCGGGTCCTTTTCGTGAAAAGATGTGGCGAGGGAAAGAGGTGATTTTACTCAAAGAGCAAAAAGATTTTACAAGAGGTGTTGAACTTAAAAATAAAAGTGATAAAATGTCATTAGTAACAGCTATAGCTAGGGGAGGTCGATTAGACCCCTATCTGCCAGAGCTTGTGAGCAAAAATTATTTTGAAGATCATCACACATTTACCAAAGAAGAGCTCGAAGAGATCCTGAAGCGAGATGGTTCTGAGTCTTTGTTGGTTACCTACAAAGACTATGTGAAAGTGGAGTCTTTTGGGCTTCCTCTCTCGCTTTTGGATTTGGATGTAGATGTAGATGAGAGTATTTTTACAAAGATAGATCACTATAAAAAGGGATACGATGCAAAAAAAGATTGAGACAGTTAAGACCTTACTCGATGCATTACCGTTTATTAAGGCATTTAACAAAGAGATAGTTGTCATAAAATATGGTGGAAGTGCACAAACTTCTCCACAACTTAAAGAGAAGTTTGCAGAAGATATTTTGCTGATGTATTTGGTGGGGATCAAACCTGTGATCGTACACGGTGGTGGATACAAGATCACAGATATGCTCGATGCACTCAAAATCGATACAAAGTTCATCGATGGGCAAAGGGTGACGACCAAAGAGGTGATGCGTATCGTTGAGATGATTTTGAGTGGAGAGATCAACAAAGATATCGTTTCTTTATTGAATTCGCATGGAGCAAAAGCGATCGGTGTGAGTGGAAAAGATGCGCACTTTATCACCGCAAAGCCAAAAGATTTCGCAAAATGGGGTCTGACTGGAAATATCACTCATGTCAAATCTGAAGTGATCGAAAATCTTATCGCAGAAAAATTTGTGCCAGTGATTGCTCCAATTGCTGCGGGTGAAGAGATGGGGCACCCTGGATATAACATTAATGCAGATCTTTGTGCTTCGTATGTAGCCAAAGCGATCGGTGCAAATAAGATCATCTTTTTAACCGATACAGCGGGTGTTTTAAATAAAGACAAAGAGCTCATAGGCACACTTACCAAAGCGGATATAGAAGCTCTCAAAGCAGATGGAACGATCCACGGTGGGATGGTTCCAAAAGTGGATGCTTGTCTTGAAGCGATAGAGGGTGGGGTGCAAAAAGCGCACATTATAGATGGAAGAATCGAGCATTCGATGCTTCTTGAGCTCTTTACATCTGAGGGTGTTGGAACACAGATTGTGCATTAAAGAAAAGTGATTTGAAGAAAATTTTACAGCTATTTATCTTTACAGCGCTCTTTTTGAGTACAATTTCAGCCAATGATTTTGCGCAAAAGTTAGAAATATCGCTCAAAAAAGATGAGCAAAAGAAAATTCTTGTAAAATACGATTCGATTGAAAAGCTTTTTAAGCTAAGATGGACCCTTTATCATAACAATGGCTTGGTCGTTTTACGCTCTTATGACAAGATCGTCGCGCAAAATGTGCTCTATCTTAGAGGGAAAAATCAAAGTTTTTTACTTGAACTGAATCCAGGTGGACGGGATTATTATAATCCTCCCTATTTTCTCGTGAAATTCAAAGATTTTGACTACGAGAAAAAAGAGGCACTTTTTGAGATATTTTTATCAGATAAAAATTTACAAATAGAATTTGAAGAACTACAATAGATGAGGAAAGAGGATATCGATGCAAAACGTTGAGCAGGAGATAGCAAGACTGATACAAGAGGTAGATTATGAGGAGGTCACACATCTTTTTGAAAGCCTTAGTGGTGGAAAAAGATTGCGTGCGAAGCTCATTTTAAAGATTGCTCCACAACATCCCAAGGCTCCTCTTTTAGCTGCGATCGTAGAACTTATCCATGCGGCAAGTCTTTTGCATGATGATGTGATCGATGAAGCAAGCCTACGCCGTGGTGTTCCCTCAGTCAATGCGACAGAGGGGAGTAAAACAGCGGTGATGCTCGGAGATATCCTCTACTCAAAAGCGTTTACCGAACTTGTCTCTTTTGATAAAGAGGTCGCGCGCATTATCGCCTCTTCGGTTACAGCTCTTTCAAAAGGAGAGATGATGGATGTGAAGATGGCAGAGCATTTTAATAGCGATGCTGCTTTGTATCTTGATATGCTTTATCTTAAAACCGCAACACTTATCGAAGCTGCTGCTATGGCGGCTGCACACCTTGCAAATAAAGATGTGACTCGCTATGGGATCTATGGCAAAAACCTCGGGCTCTCTTTTCAGATCATCGATGATATATTAGATATTACATCCGATGCCGCAACACTTGGAAAACCTGCGATGAATGATTTTGTGGAGGGGAAATGTACCCTGCCATACATCTACCTCTATGATGCTCTGAGTGAAGAGGAGAAAAGTCGCCTGATCGCCTCTCACGCCAAAGAGCTTGAGACCCAAGAGAGTGCTTGGATCTTACAAAAGATGCAGGAGTACGCTTGCATCGACAAATCTTTTGAGCTTGCAAAGCAGCTCTCAGATGAAGCGATGCAAGCGGTGAGTGATGATGCAGAGCTTGTAGCTATTTTACAAACTATGATACAAAGAAGTTATTGATGCATTATTTAACAGTTAGTTTTTCACACAAAAACTCTACGATGGAGATACGCGAGCGACTCTCTTATCCTGATGATGAGGATATGCACGGCTGTTTGCAAAAACTCAACTCTTGCGGAACGATCAATGAGGCGCTTTTGATCTCTACGTGTAATCGCATGGAGGTTTTTTGTAGCTGTAGTGATTTAGTATCTGCCACGCAACATATCTTTACGATGCTCAGTGAGCGCTCTGAGATCTCTATAGAGGAGTTAGAAGGGCGTGCAGACGTCTTTGATGATAGCAGTGCGATCCATCATCTCTTTAGCGTCGCGGCTTCCCTTGATTCGATGGTGATAGGGGAGACACAGATAGCAGGACAGCTCAAAGATGCCTTTCGTTTCTCTTATGATAATAACTACTGCTCCAAAAAAATAGCCCGAGCGGTCAAGAGTGCTTTTAAGTGTGCGGCAAAGGTGAGAAATGTCACCGATATCTCCTCAAAGCCTGTTTCTATGGCAAGTGTGGCGGTTGCACAGCTCAAATCACTTTTGAATGATCTCACAGGCAAAAAAGCTTTAGTGATAGGTGTGGGTGAGATGTCTGAAATCACGGCAAAACACCTCTTGGCAAACGGTGCGGATGTATACATCATGAATAGAACCAAACACAAAGCGGATGCTTTGGCACAAATCACAGGTGCTAAAAGTATCGAGATGACACAGCTCACAAGTGCTATCAATGAGTTTGAGATCCTCTTTACAGCAACATCCGCACATGATCCTATCATCACTGATGCCATCATCGAACCGTGTGATTTTGATCGCTATTGGTTTGATCTCGCACTTCCACGCGATATCAAATACAACAAGGGGGAGAGGATCAATCTCTATGTGATCGATGATCTCAAATCGATCGTGAATGAAAATATGGGACTGCGCGAAGAGAGCGCACGTGAAGCGCACAGTATTATAGGGCGTGGTGTGGTAGAGTTTTTTGAATCCCTCTCAACACTGGATATAGAGCCGATGATAAAACAGATCTATCAAAAAGCGTACAAAGATGCCAAGATAGAAGCAACGCGTGTAATAGAAAACGCTTACATCCCAAGAGAATATGAAGAGCAGGTGCACAAAATGGCACAACAGGTTTTGAAGAGATTTTTACACGATATGACCTATAAAATGAGAGCAGAAGCAAGCGAAGAGAGTAATGATACGATCACGAGTGCGATGCGATTTTTGATCGAACAAAATAAAGGATAAAAAGTTGAGAAGAAGTAGAGCGTTTATTCCTACAACAAAAGAGGCACCTTCGGATGCTTCTTTGGCGAGTCACATTTTTCTTGCGCGTGCAGGATTTATTTCACAGGTTTCAAGTGGGCTATATAACTATATGCCTTTGGCAAAACGTGTGATCAAAAAGATAGAGAATGTGATCAATCAAGAGATGGAGCGAATCCATGCTCAAGAGGTGGAACTAAGCTTTGTTACCCCTGCTGAGTTGTGGCAAGAGAGTGGACGGATAGAGAAGTTTGGAAAAGAGCTTTTACGTTTTCGTGACCGTAAAGAAAACCTCTTTGTTCTTGGACCGACACACGAAGAGATGATGGTGGACTTGGTACGTAATCGTATCACCTCTTACAAGCAACTTCCAATCAACCTCTATCAGATTAAAACAAAGTTCCGTGATGAAGCGCGTCCACGTTTTGGATTGATGCGCGGACGTGAGTTTATCATGAAAGATGGCTATAGTTTTCACGCGAGCATTGAAGATATGGATAGAGAGTTTGATACCGTAGAGGAAGCGTACAAAAAAATCCTTACACGTTTAGGACTTGATTTTAGAATCGTAGAAGCTGATAGTGGTGCGATTGGTGGAAGTGGATCTAAAGAGCTTATGGTGCTTGCAAACAGTGGTGAAGACACGATCGCTGTGTGTGATAGCTGTGAGTATGGTGCCAATATTGAAGCGGCAAAACGCTCAAGTAGAGCAAGTATCCCAGAGGCTCCAACGGCAGAATTTAATAAGTTTAAAACTCCGGATGTAAAGTCTATCGAAGATCTCGCAGAATTTTTTAAAGTTGATCCATACTATACAGTGAAATGTGTGGCAAAACGTGTGATCTATGAAGAGGACTCAGAGATCGTACTTTTCTTCTTACGTGGATGTGACACACTCCAAGAGGTCAAAGCACTCAATGCAACGGGTGGTTTGGATCTTGTGGATCTCGAAGAGGAGGAGCTTCGCTCTTTAGGGCTTGTTCCAGGATTTATGGGACCACTCGATCAAGACAAAGCCAAACATGTAATTGATACTGATCTCAAAGATGCCAAAAATCTTATCTGTGGAGCTAATGAGCTTGATTATCACTTTGTAGGTGTAGATATGTCTGTGATGGCAGAGGCGTATTATATGGATATCGCTCAGGTCAATGAGGGGGATACTTGTCCCTATTGTTCAGGAAAACTCTCTTTTACCAAAGGGATAGAGGTGGGGCATATTTTTAAGCTTGGTACTACATATTCTGCTGCACTCAAAGCAGAGTTCTTGGATGAAAATGGTAAGGCACAACCTTTTGTTATGGGAACATACGGTATGGGTGTGTCTCGTTTAGTCGCGGCTATCATTGAACAACACCACGATGAAAATGGCTGTATCTGGACCAAAGAGAGTGCGCCATACCTTGTTAATATTATGATCTCAAATATCAAAGATGAGGAGCAAAACGGAGTGGGTGAAGCACTCTATGAGCAACTTATGGCTTCGGATGTAGATGTTGTTCTTGATGATAGAAAAGAGCGTTTTGGTTTTAAGATGAAAGATGCAGAACTTATTGGATTTCCTTATACGGTGATCATTGGAAAAGAGCTTGAAAATAATCAAGTGCAGATCTATGATAGAGTAACGGGTGAGAAGAGTGCTGTGGATAAAGATGAGATCTATGCGCAGATCATGGAACGTGTGAGATCATGATCTATTTTTTAGTCTATCTTTTTTTAGAGGTGCTCGTCTCTGTCAATATCTCCTCTGCAATCGGTGGCTTGATGACTTTTTTGGAGATCATCTTGAGTGCTTTTATCGGCATAGCGATCTTAGTCAACTTTAGAAAGACCCTCATAGAAAATCTCACAGCAGTTTCGTACAACTGTATCGACCTCAAAGAGTTTCAAAGTCTCAACCTCTTTACGCTCCTTGGAGCGATCTTGCTTATCATTCCAGGGTTTCTCACTGATATCCTCGGAATACTGATGCAGTTTAGTGTTTTTACCACTATGCTTGTTAACCGTTATCAAGTAAAATCATCTCAATGCAAGACAGATTTTGACGAAGTGCAAAATCAAAACAATCAAAAGGATTATGATGTTATCGATGTGGAAATTATTAACGACAACAACTCTCTTAAGTAGTGCTCTTCTTGCACAAAACAATGATAAACAAATCGTAGAATATTTAGAAACAAACTTTAAAAATAACCCAAGTATTAAAAGTTTGGATATTAGTATTGTTGATAAAACAAAGCTAGAGAGTCCAAAAGATTGGACAGGCTATATGCTGCGTCTTGATGCTGTGGTGGATGATAAAGGCAAAGATCGCCAAGTCTCTCAAAAGATGGTTTGGTTTGCAAAAGGGAGCGTTATCGCACCAGATCTTATCGATATGGATACAGGTGAGAGCCTCAAAGCGATGGTACAACCCTCTTTTAAACCAGAGTTTTATAAAAAGGCAAACCTTGTTTCTGGGGATAAAAACTCCAAACATAGAGTCGCGATCTTTTCGGATCCATTGTGCCCATTTTGTAGCCAGTTCGTACCAAAAGCGATCGAGGATATGAAAAAAGATCCTAAAAAGTTTGCTGTGTATTATTACCATTTTCCACTCGCAGGTCTCCATCCAGCAGCAGTTGAGCTTGCAAAAGCGGCAATCGTAGCTGAACAAAGTGGAAGAGAAAATGTAGTCTTGGATCTTTACAAAGTAAATATCAACTCCAAAGAGAGAGATGTAAAGAAAATTCTAGAGGCATTTAACAAAACACTAGGGACAAAAATAACGCCAAGTGATTTGGAGAAGCCATCTGTGCTCAAACAATTTAATGAGGATCAACATATTGCAGAGGAGTTGATGGTTCAAGGGACCCCAACACTCTTTTTTGATGATAAACTTGATAAAACGAAAAGAAAATATGAGAAGGTACAATAGATGAAAAAACTAATCATTGCAACACGTGGTTCAAAACTTGCCCTTTGGCAATCAGAGCATATGAAAGCGGTCATTGAAGAGCAAAACCCAGGTCTTGAAGTAGAACTTAATGTGATCGTCACAACTGGGGATAAGATCATCGATCGACCACTTGCTTCTATTGGTGGTAAAGGTTTGTTTTTAAAAGAACTCGAAGAGGCGATGCTTCGTGGTGAGGCACATATCGCTGTGCATTCACTCAAAGATGTTCCAACTGTGATGCCTGAGGGGCTTTTACTCGCAGCAATTACAGAGCGTGAGGATGTACGTGATGCTCTTTTATCTGAGAAGTATGCAGATATTGACGCGCTTCCAAAAAAAGCGGTAGTGGGAACCTCTTCGCTTCGTCGTCGTATGCAGCTCGAGCGTATCCGTCCTGATCTTATCATCAAAGATCTTCGTGGAAATGTGGATACAAGAATAAGAAAGCTTAAAGAGGGTGAGTTTGATGCCATAGTACTCGCAGCTGCTGGGATCAATAGACTCTCACTTTTAGATGCTGTAGAGTATGTGTATCCGATCTCGCTTTTTGAGATGATCCCATCAATGGGGCAAGGTGCTCTAGGGATCGAGGCGATCAATGATCCTGAAGTCTTAGCAATCGTAGCAAAACTCGAAGATGAATACTCTCGTATTGAGACAACGATAGAGAGAGACTTCGTAGATAGCTTAGAGGGTGGATGTCATGTGCCAATCGGTGTGAACGCGACAGTGCTTGAAAATGATGATGTGATCATCAAAGCGATTTTAGGGATGCCTGATGCGAGTGAGATCCTTAGTGATTCAAAGATCGTTTCACGCGAGCAATATAAAATAATCGGTCGTGAGATGGCGCAAGAGTTTATCGATAAAGGTGCAAAAGAGCTTTTAGCACGTGCTGATGCGATGCAAAAAGAGAATGAGGCAAACAGCTAGAATGCAAAAAACGATCAAGCTTTTAAACAAAAACAATGAACTCCGTGTCATAGAAGAGCCTCTTGATATCTATCTTGAGATCCCCCATATTGCTTATGGGGAAGTAAAAAAAAAAGATGGGGGCAAGGCACTTTTATTTACCAATGTGGTAGATAAAAAAAATAACAAAACTTTTGATGAACCAGTATTGATGAATATTTTTGGTTCTTATAAGCGTTGTGAACTTCTCTTTGGTCGCTCTATCGAGTCTGTAGCTGATGAGATCACGAAGCTTCTGCATATGAAACCCCCTGCAAAATTTATGGAAAAAGTCTCTATGGCAAGAGAACTTTTCTCTCTCAAAGATATTTTTCCAAAACGTCTCAAGGGTGAGGGTGCGTGTCAAAAGATCAAATATCTTGATGGTGCTATAGATCTCTCTAAGATTCCAGTGCTCACAACATGGGAGCAAGATGGAGGTCCTTTTATCACGATGGGACAGGTCTATACGCAAAGTCTTGAGGGAGATATGATCAACCTTGGGATGTATAGACTCCAAGTGTATGATAAGAATCATCTTGGGATGCACTGGCAGATCCACAAAGACTCTTCACACTTTTTCGATCAGTATCAAAAAGCGGGTAAAAAGATGCCTGTAAGTATCGCCATCGGTGGTGATCCGCTCTATACTTGGTGTGCAACAGCACCTCTTCCTTATGGTGTCAATGAGCTTTTGATGTATGGACTCATCACCAAAAATCCTGCAAAACTTGTCAAATCACTCACGACACCTCTTTATATTCCTGAGGATGTAGACTATGTGATTGAGGGTTGGGTGGACACCAATGAGATGAAAATAGAGGGACCTTTTGGGGATCATACAGGGTATTACACTCTAGCAGAACCTTATCCTGTGATGGAGGTAAGTGCTATTACGACCAAAAAAGAGCCAGTATTTTTAGCGACAGTTGTTGGAAAACCACCATTAGAAGACAAATATATGGGTTGGGCAACTGGAAAGATATTTTTTCCACTTCTCAAAACAACAGCGCCTGATCTCTTAGATTATCACATGCCAGAAAATGCTGGTTTTCACAATCTTATCTTAGCAAAGATGCAGCCACACTACAAAGGGCATGCAAAGCAGTTTATGCACGCTTTTTGGGGTGCTGGACAGATGAGTTTTGTCAAGCACGCTATCTTTTTAGATGAAAAAGCTCCAAAGCTTGAAAACTATGGGGCGCTTACATCCTATATCCTTGATAGATTTACTCCACAGTGTCTCTTTATCACAGAGGGGATATTAGATGCACTTGATCACTCTTCGCCTGAGAGTTTGGTAGGTGGCAAGCTTGGTATCGATATGACCGCTGCACATAAGGTGGAAGCGCCTCAACTCTTAGGAGATGAAGAGCTTTTAGCCGAAGTCAAAGAGTTGATCCCTGAGGCGGTAGAACTCGCACAGTTTATGCGTCGTTGTAAAAATCCGATCACTGTGATCTCTGTAAAGAAACAAAAAAATGTCAAAGAATATTTTGATGCCCTTGTAACACTCAGCACTCACATCCGTATCGTTATCTTTGTAGATGAGGCAAAAAATGATGTGCATAACCCTTATATGCTTCTGTGGCGTGTGACAAATAATATGGATGCACAAAGAGATATCTTTGTCTCTGGTTTGATGGTTGGGATCGATGGAACCAATAAAAATCAATTGGATAACTTTAGCAGAGAGTGGCCTGATGATGTTGAGTGTACACCGAGTGTGATCGCTTCACTTCAAGAGCGTGGACTTTTTGATCTCGATCCAAAATTGATCGAAAAGTATCAAATCTAGATTTTTTGATAAACTTTTTAAATAATATTACTAAATGTTATAAAAGTAAGGAAAATGTAATAAATTATAGACTATCATAAACCAAATCAGAAAAAAAGGTTGTGTTTGTGAAAAAAATATTTTTTATTGTTTTTCTTCTCCTTGTCAGTTCTCAGTTTGTGAATGCAAGTGTTTATAAAGGGCATAAGCTTTTTAAGATGAAATGCTTGAGCTGTCATGGAAAAGCTCTTGACTTTGTTATTAGTAAAACGTCTCAAGAGTGGGAGCTTATGTTGCAACACAAGGGTAAGTTGATCCGTAATGAACATCTTCAAAGAGAAGATGCCCAAGCATCGATGAAGTACTTTAACTCCGATAGTTATGCCGATCATATTCCCCATTTTAGAGATTTCTTTTTAGAATATGCCGCAGATACGGGAAATATTCCTGCTTGTGATTGAGGTTTTGCTCTTCGTTGTAAAATGACGTTTTTTCACAAATATAAAATTTTTTTAATACCTGTAAGCTTTATATAATAATTTCTAATGTAATATTGAAAAATATATACCATTAAGGTTTGCAGATGAATAAAGTTTCAATTTTGTTGATTGTTGTCTTTGCTTTTTCTACTTTACATGCAGCAGCATACAAGGGGCAGAGGGAGTTTGTAAGAAATTGTGTGGGGTGCCATGATACAGGACAAGCTTTTGTAGCGGAGAAGAAAATGCGTTACTGGGATCAGGTAACGAAGAAAAATGGTAAAGAGCTCGCTGAGATCCATCTCAAAAGTAGCAAGGCAAAAAAGTCTTGGAAATATTTTAAAGCTAGCAGATATAAAAAAATGTCAAAACATTTATCTGACTTTTTACAAGAATATGCAAAAGATAGTGGAAACGTTCCTGCATGTAACTAACTTATAAGAAGCTACATCTTATCCTCGTAGCTTCTATCCCCCTTTGTAATCTCACGTATTTTAGTTAAAATAACAAACTTTTTTATGAATTGGAGAATTTATGGACAAAATGTGGTCAGGTCGTTTTTCTGCAAGTGCATCGGATCTTTTAGATCAATTTAATGCTTCTATAATGTTTGATAGAAAACTTTATCGTGAAGATATTGAGGGCTCGCTCGCTCACGCTACTATGCTTGAGCACCAAGGGATCCTTACATCCCAAGAGCTCGACGAGATCAAGAGTGGTCTCGCACAAGTGATGCAAGAGATCGAAGAGGGGAGCTTTGAGTGGAAGATCTCAGATGAAGATCTTCATATGGGGATTGAGAAGCGCCTTACAGCTCTTATTGGAGATGCTGGGAAAAAACTGCATACTGCGCGTAGCCGTAACGATCAGATCGCTACAGATTTTAGACGTTATGTTCTCAAAAAAAATCTTGAGATCGTAGAAGGCCTAAAAGTTCTGATGCAAGAGGTGATCGTGGTCGCCGAGAAGCACACAGAGACACTTCTTCCCGGTATGACACACCTCCAACACGCACAACCTATTAACTTTGGCTTTCACTTGGGTGCGTATTTAGCGATGTTCAAGCGTGATATTGAGCGTTTTGAAGATTCACACAAAAGAAACAATGTCTCACCTCTTGGATGTGCGGCACTCGCTGGAACGCCACACAAGATAGATAGAGAGCTCTCCGCTTCCCTTTTAGGTTTTGAGAGTGTGAGTATCAATTGTCTTGATACGGTGAGTGACAGGGATTTTGCTTTAGAGATCCTCTTTAATATATCAACGATGATGATGCATATTTCACGTCTGAGTGAAGAGATCATTATGTGGTCGAGTTATGAGTTTGGTTTTGTGGAACTTAGCGATGAGTACTCTACAGGCTCTTCTATCATGCCACAAAAGAAAAACCCTGATGTTCCTGAGCTTTTACGTGGAAAAACTGGGCGCGTTTTTGGTTCACTTATGGGACTCTTAACGGTGATGAAAGGTCTTCCACTCGCGTACAACAAAGATACGCAAGAGGATAAAGAGGGTGTTTTTGATGCAGTTGAGACGGCACAGATCTCATTAGAGATCCTCAAAGAAGCGATCAAAACCATGCAGGTAAAACCTGAAAATATGAAAAACGCTTGTAAAATCGGACACCTTAGTGCAACTGACTTGGCAGATTATTTGGTAGAAAAATGTGGCATACCATTTCGTGAAGCGCATTTTATTACTGGAAAAGCGGTGGCAAAAAGTGAAGAGCTGGGCATTGATCTTAGCGATATCGCCCTTGCAGAGCTTCAAGCGATCGATAGTAGAATAGACGAGGATGTACTTGCATTTCTCTCGATCAACAACTCTATGAATGCACGAACATCCCAGGGGGGCACATCAAGTCTTCGTACAAAAGAGCAACTCATATACTTTAAAAACTTTTTGGAGGCGTAAATGAAAGTCACAGTTTCCCACCAAGACGCAATGAAGTTTGAAGCAAAAACAGAGAAGAGCTCTTTTGTTATCGATTGTACACAGATCACTCCTGTAGAATATTTTCTCGCAGGGATCATCACATGTTCTGCAACGGATATGGTGCTTATGCCAAAAAATTCAGGCAAGAGTGTAAGTAACTTAGTAATAGATGGAGATGCTACGCGTAATGAGGATCATCCTCGTAAGTTTAATGCCTTGCATCTGAACTACACATTTGATTCAGACGCGGATGATACGATGGCTGCACGCTGGGTGATGGCATCTCTTGAGACCTATTGCTCTACCATCAACACGATTCGTGATACGACACAGATCAGCTATACGATCACCCATAACTCTAAAGTGATTCGCGAAAACGAGAAGATGATCTCAGGTGGTGGAGCAAAGATAGATATGGGTGCAATAGAGAGTTGTCCTAGTTAGGACTCTCTTTGTGCGTAAGGCTCTTTGGTGAGGATCCTTGGATCACTCAGCGCTCTTCCTATTGTGAAGTGGTAGAGTGATTGGTATTTGTTTGACTCTAAGCCTAAGAGCTCATGAAAGATATCGTCTAAAAAACATCCTATCCCTGTGGCACTGAGACCTTGGGATGTGGACTCTAAATAGAGCTGTTGTCCAATCGCTCCACATTCCCAATACAACTCCTTATAACGATGCTCCCCATAGTTGATAATCTCTTGGCTAAAAGATGCCAACATCCCAAGTGAAAAAGCTCCATCACTCGCTATACTTTGATTGCAAGAGATGTTTTGTGAGATGGCGCGATAATCACCTTTTTTGAGAAGAAAAAGCTTGGGTTCTCTCTTCTCAAATAAAAAAGATGGATCTAAAGAGCTTTTGAGATCTTCTAAATGATCTTCTTGGCGCAGATAAAGATACAAGCCTGAATCTAACTCCTCTACACTGTGCACAAAAAGCACAAGATTCACACTGTTTTGATAGCCGCTAAAACTCTCTTGTGTAGCGTGTAGGAGTGTCAGAAAACTTTTCTTAGAGATCCATGCATGAGATCTATCCATCATCTGTGCACTTCTACGTTTGAGTATCACCGATTTTACATCACGACTCGGCTCCCTTTGAGCGATAAACGGTTCTGCTTTTTCCCTTTTTGCAAGAGTGCCTTTGCTTGCCTCCTCTATCAAAGAGATGAGGGGCCATTTTTGGTGGTTTGTGGCGAGTGTGTTGGCGATAGACTCAAATGGAGCTGGTGCAAGAGAGCTTAGATCTACATCTGCATAAGATCTTTGTGGAGAGAAGAGTAAAAGCATATCTGCACTCTCCCTTTCATTGGGATGAAAACGGCTCTCTTGATCAAGTCCAAAGAGCTTATTGAGCTCTGTGTCACTGAGTGAGTCTATGAGGCTTGAATCCCATCCAAGAGTGAGTCCACTCACTTGTGCCGCACGCATTGCATGTCCAGCATCAAGCTGCGTATAGCGAAAAGCACGCTCCCCATATTTCCAAACCTCTCTATAAACAATCGAGCTTATAAGAACAAAAAAAGAGCCCTCTGGGAGTGTCTCAAAAAGGGAGCTCTCAAAAGTAGAGAGCAACTCTAGCGAGTGATCTTTTGGTGCATAGTGTGTTATGGATGTTTGCTCACTCACTCCTTGAATAGGTGGAAGCAAAAGATAGGCCTCACTTGGGTGGAGATTGCCACTTGAAGCGTTGCAGCGAAGTGCCCACTCATCAATTCCATTGGACTTGATCGCTGAAATTCCCATACAAAACTGTAAAAATTGCGAGAGAGATTCTAACAATAGAGGGGCTGTAGGTACTTGGGATGTAAAGATGAGATGATAAGGTGGGGTGTTATGATTATGTGCTAAGGGAAGAGTGATTTTTTCTGCCCCACGATAAGAGCGAAAGGGATCAGGCTGATTTGCCCAATCCATATAACCAAGTGAGCGAGCATAGCGACGTGGCGCGTGTTTGGTTTGTTCATGGTAGGTAAAAATATCTTGTATATTTTTTTTCAATTAAGCTCCATAATGTTGATAGTATGGTCCCATTCTTTTTGTTACATTTTTAAGATAGTGTTTTGGCTCATCATAGCGCAGATCTCTTAGGAGTCTATTATACACCTCTTGGGGGGAGAAAGAGTTGATGATAGGGGCAGCTTTTTTCATATTATAACTTTTCGTAAAAGCCCAAGCGATATTGCCCGCTCCAGTATTATAAGCGGCGATGGTGCAATAGAGCCTTGCATCTGGATCTTTAATATCTTTGAGATATTTGTAATAGAGGATATGCATATACGCAACCCCCATCTCGATGTTATTTTTACTATTATAAAGGTAGCTTCCACTCACGAGCTTTTTTTGCTTGTAAAGAAAATTATACGCATCGATTCCAGCACTCTTTGGAACGATCTGTAAAAGCCCATAGGCTGGGATGTGAGAGCGTGCTTTTGGGTTAAAGCTACTTTCTGAGTGCATAATAGCAAACACAAGAGGTAGAGGGATCTTTTGACGTGACGCCTCTTTTTTGACATCTTGATAATACACTTGTGAGCGCTTCAACATCGTATCTGATGGAAGTTTAACAGAGATGCTGTAGACTTTTTGATGGGGTAGTTTAGTTGTATCTGTGCTTTGGATCTTAGAGGGTTTGACATGGGTGCTGACATAGCTATCAACATCGGCTTGAGTTGGTTTTTTCTCAAAAAGAACCGGAGCTAAAATAGGTTTTGCATCCACCTTGTCATCTTTGACTTCTACTGGTTTTTTCACCTTTGCTAGTTTTTGCTCAAGTGGGTCACTCTCTTGGAGCTCTTTTGTGTCGATCGTGATCACTTTTGACAGAGCTTCTTTGAGCTTTTGTTCTGCCTCTTGTGGACTTGAAGCGATCGTCTCAACTTGGATGCTCTCTTTTTCAAAATCTACATCCGTTCTTGTTTTTTTGTCCTCTGTATAGTTGACCATTTTCTTTTTTGTAGAGAGCTTAGGGTCATCCCAAAGGGCTCCTATCTCTTTTTTATAGTCATTATACGCTTGCATTTGCTCTTGTTCATACGCTGCAAAAGCCTCTTCTTGAGACTTTTTATAGATATCAAAACCGCTTTGTTCTTGGCTAAAACCTTGCATCTGCTCTTTGGCAAAATCTTCGGCACTCTGAGCAAAAGCAAAACTCAGAAGGGATGTGAGTAGTAGTGTATGTTTAAGCATATCTTCCCTTTAAATGTTAGAAATGACCTTGAGGATCTGCATCGCTAAAGTGTCCCCATTTAAGTTTTGCACCGCCAAGGATGTGAAAGTGGAGATGCCCCACCTCTTGACCACCGTTCTTACCGATGTTCGTTATCACTCTATAGCCTGTTTTTTCAATATGCACTTCGCGCACAAGTTCGTGGATAAACTCAGTCATTTTTCCCATGATACTTGGATCAACTGTATCAAAGCTATCGACATGTTTTTTTGGAATCACCAAGATATGGATAGGAGCCTTTGGATTGATATCATGAAATGCGAGAAAATCATCATTTTCTAATACTACATTTGAGGGGATCTCTTTGTTGACCAATTTACAAAATAAGCACATATATTTTCCTTGTTTTTGGATAATTGTAGCATAGAAAATTGAATCTATGATTGAAAATGAAGCTGTATGTAAATAATAATTGACTATAATCATCTGGCTTAAAATCCTACAAAATAATTTTTATTAGGTATATTCTAAAGAATGGAGACTCTATTTGAAAGAGTGGTATGATGCAATTAAAGAAGCACAGAGTGTTGAAAAACTCGAAGAGATCCGCATCTCTGTGTTTGGAAAAAAAGGTGTTTTAGCAGCTGAGTTTGCAAAGATGAAAAGTGCAGCGAATGAAGAAAAAGCACAACTCGCAAAAGAACTCAATACACACAAAGCAGCTCTAACGGATGAATTGACACAAAGAAAAGTGGTCCTTCAAACGCTTGAGTTAGAAGCGAATATGAAAGCAGAAGCGATCGATGTTTCACTCTATCGCGCAAAATGCGAATCGGGCGGGCTTCATCCTGTAATGGAGACGATGGATAGAATTATTGAGTACTTTGTAGCGATGAACTTTGCAGTAAAAACTGGAAATATGCTCGAAGACGATTTTAACAATTTTGAAGCGCTCAATCTACCAAAGTACCATCCAGCACGCGATATGCAAGATACTTTTTATTTTAAAGATGAGATGTTACTTCGTACCCATACATCCCCAGTACAGATCCGTACAATGATGGCGAATAAGCCACCGATCCGTATGATCGCTCCTGGTGCTGTATTTCGTCGCGACTATGATTTGACCCATACACCGATGTTTCACCAAGTTGAGGGTCTGCTTGTAGATGAAGAGGGAAAAGTCTCTTTTGCAAATCTCAAGTTTATCTTAGAAGACTTTTTAAAGTATATGTTTGGGGATGTAGAGGTGCGTTTTCGCCCTTCATTCTTCCCTTTTACAGAGCCATCTGCTGAGGTGGATATCTCGTGTGTTTTTTGTAAGGGTGATGGTTGTCGTGTATGTTCTAAGACAGGCTGGTTAGAGGTCTTGGGATGTGGAATCGTAGATCCAAATGTATTTGACGCTGTTGGATACAAAGATGTAAGTGGGTATGCATTTGGTTTAGGTGTAGAAAGGTTTGCAATGTTGATTCATCATATTGGTGACTTACGCTCACTCTTTGAGGGTGATATAAAACTATTGGAGCAGTTTCAATGATAGTAACAAGAAGCTGGCTGAGTGAATGGATCGATCTTAGCGGTATCACAACGGATGATCTTACAAAAACACTTAACTCTATTGGTTTGGAAGTGGACCGTGTACATAAGTATGAGATCCCTTCAAAGATCATCTTTGGACGCGTTTTAGATTGTGAAAAACATCCTGATGCAGATAAGTTAAACGTCTGTAAAGTAGATATTGGTACAAGTGTACGCCAGATCGTTTGTGGGGCATCGAATGTCCGTGCAGGCTTGGATGTAGTGGTCGCAACCATTGGCGCTGTAATGCCAAGTGGTCTAGTCATCAAACCTGTCAAACTTCGTGGTGTTGAGAGTGAGGGGATGATCTGTTCGGCAAGTGAGATAGGACTAGAAGATTGTCAAAGCGGTATTATCGAACTTGATAAAAGTGTGGGTACTTATGAACTAGGGCAAGAGCTTTGCACTAACCCTATCTTCAATGATGACCTTATCGAGATCGAGCTTACTGCCAATCGTGGTGATTGTCTGAGTATTCGCGGGATCGCAAGAGATCTTAGCGCTGCACTTGGACGTGACCTCAAAGAGAGAAATACAGAAGATAGTAATGAAGATAGACGTATTGGTATCGGGAGAATCCTCTCTTTGGCACACGAAAAAGATCTTCATGTCAATCTTCGCTATAAAGCGGTTGATCTTGAGGGGCTTGCACTTCCATTTGTTGTAAAATTGCGCCTTGCACAGATCGAAGAGAAAAGAGAAACAGATATTGAATCACTGATGCTTTATGCAACGCATAGTAGCGGGGTGATCTTACGTGCGTATGATTATAGTTTCTTCTGTGATAAAGAGGAGACGATGGCAAAAGTGGAGCTCAGTGAAGATGAGAATGGCTATGCGATCATCGGCTCAAAAGAGAAAGCTTCTACGATAGGGATCATTCAAGAGGATGATTCTAAAGTCAAATATGACAAGGGTACCGTTCTCATCGAAGCGAGCTACATCCCACCTGATATTATCTCTAAGCAGATGTATGTAAATAAAATACCTTCTGGACCAATGTATTATAGAACATCACGTGGAAGTGAGCCTGAACTCAATCAAGGGCTTGACTTTTGTCTTCAAATCTTAGAGGAGAACTCTGAGTCTTCAATCTATGGTGGAACGATAGAGATCAGTGATAAATATGATGAAAAAGTTGTAAGTGTCACCAAAAAAGAGATCGATGCAATCATCGGTGCGACAATAGAAAAAGCAAAGATCACGAAGATACTCAAAAATCTCGGGTTTAATACTTCAAAATCTCAGGCAGATACTTTTGTGATCACAGTGCCTAGATTTCGTCACGATATTGTCAATAAGCAAGATGTGATCGAAGAGATCGTACGTATGATCGGGATCGATAATATCCCTTCAAAACCTTTTGTATTTACAGAAGCAAATAGATTTGAAGATGATTATTTTCTCTTTAAGAAAAAGCGCTTTTTTCGACATAAAGCTGCAAGCTGTGGCTTTTTTGAGAGTGTTCATTTTGTATTTGATGAGAAAAAAGTGCTCAATGGTTTTGGCTTTGAAACAACACAAGAGGAGCTAGAACTTCTCAATCCGATCGTCAATACCCTTGATACGCTTCGACCAACACTCATTACAGGTTTACTCAAAGCAGCGTCTCAAAACAAAAAGAATGGCTATGCAAGTGTGAGACTTTTTGAAGTGGGTTCTGTATTCTCCCCTTTACGTGAGGAGAGTTTAAAGATGGGATTACTCTTTAGTGGTGACAAAGAACAAGAGTCTCTTTTAAATAGTGGAAAGCCCTCTTTGATCGATTTTGGAACCTTTGTACAAAAAGTAGCGGATGTGATTGGTGATTTCGAACTCCAAGCGTATGAGACAAAACATTCACTCTCCCATCAGTATCAATCAGCACAAATTCTTATCGCTGGCGAAGTAGCAGGGGAGCTTTTTAGACTTCACCCAAATGTTGAAGAGAGTTATGATCTTGAAGCGACCTATATTTGTGAGCTTGATTTTGAGAAAATTCCATTTGCACTCAAAAAAGCAAAAAGCTATTCAAAATACCAAGCTTCTTTTAGAGATTTGAGTGTCATTATTCCAAAAGAGATGCGTTTTTCTCAGCTTCAAGCTGTGATCGATGCACTAGAGAATGAAGAACTTATTCGCTACTATCCAGTCGATAGATATTCTGATGCAAGTCTTGGTGAAAATATAAGTCTCTCGATTCGATTTGTACTTCAATCGCAAGAGAAAACATTGCAAGAGGAGGATATCACCTCTACTATGGATGCAATCTTAGAAGCATTCAAAACAAACTTAGGTGTAGGTCTGAGATGAAAAATGTAAAAGTATCACCTTGTAGTTCGTTCCATATCACGATTGCAGATATTGCAAGTGATAAGTCGATCTCACACCGCTCTGCTATGTTTGCGATGTTGGCTTCGGGTGAGAGTGTTGTGACAAACTTCTTACGCGCTGAAGATACGATGAATACACTCAATATCGTCAAAAATCTTGGCGCAAAAGTAGAAGATGACGGGGAGACGATCCGTATCAGTTCAGAGGGGATACAAGAGAGTTTTGAAGTACTTGATTGTGGCAACTCTGGAACGGGTATGCGTCTTTTTTGTGGACTTTTAAGCTCTGCAAATGGTCATTTTGTGCTCACTGGCGATGAATATCTTCGTCGTCGTCCGATGAAGCGTGTCACCGCTCCCCTACAAGATATCGGTGCAAAACTTGATGGTCGTGCGCATGGAGATCTCGCCCCTCTGAGTATTCGTGGAGCATCTCTGCGTGCTTTTGATTATGAGAGCAAGATCGCATCCGCTCAAGTAAAGAGTGCTATGATCCTTGCGGCACTTCGTGCAGATGGTGTTTGTACGTACCGTGAGCCAGAACTCAGCCGTGATCATACAGAGCGGATGTTACGAGGGATGGGTGCTGATATTCAAGTAGAGGGTCTCAAAACAACGATCACTCCACTTAAAGAACTTCTCTCACCCTTACATATTCGCGTACCAGCAGATCCATCGAGTGCTTTTTTCTTTGCTGTTGCTGCTGCTATCACACCAGGTTCGGATGTAGTACTTCAAGGGGTGACACTCAACCCTACACGTATTGAAGCGTTTAAAGCGCTTGAGCGTATGGGTGCGGATATAGTGTATGAGCTCAAAGAGGATAAATACGAACCTGTGGGCGATATTCATGTCAAATATGCACCGCTTCATGCGATCATTGTAGAGGAAAATATCTCTTGGCTTATCGATGAGCTTCCAGCTCTTTCTATCGCTTTTGCGTGTGCGAGTGGGACGAGTGTGGTGAAAAATGCCGAGGAGCTTCGTGTCAAAGAGAGTGATAGAATCTCTACTGTGGTCAATGGTCTTCGCACTTGTGGCATAGAGGTTGATGAGGTGGAAGATGGCTACTCGGTAGTAGGCTCCAAGCTGCAATCTGCTGTGATCGAGAGTCATGGAGACCATAGAATAGCGATGAGCTTTCTTATTGCAGGTCTTCGCTGTGGTATGGAAGTAAAAGATGTTGAGTGTATCAACACATCTTTTCCAAACTTTTTTGAGATCCTTTCACAACTTACAAAGGTTGAGTAGATATGAAAATACAGCTTGCTGAGAATTATGGGTTTTGTTTTGGTGTCAAGCGTGCGATCAAGATCGCTGAAGAGAATAAAAACTCCTCAACTTATGGTCCATTAATCCATAACTCCAAAGAGATCGAACGTCTTGAAAAAGATTTTAAAGTGGGTCTCACAGATGATTTTAGAACCTTTGCTAAAGGGGATAAAGCCGTTATCCGTACCCATGGAATCCCAAAAAATGAGCTTGAAGCTCTGCACAATAATGGTGTGGATGTAGTCGATGCAACTTGCCCTTATGTGACTAAACCCCAACAGATCTGCCAAGAGATGAGTGAGGCTGGATACGATATCGTGATTTTTGGAGATGATACACATCCAGAGATCAAAGGTGTGAAAAGTTACGCAACTCATGGTGCCCACGTTGTTTCCTCTGCAAAAGATCTTGAAGATATCAAACTTTCTGAAAAAGTGGCACTTGTCGCACAAACAACCCGAAAAATAGATGAGTATATGGATGTAGCGAATTTTTTGATCGCACGCCATAAAGAGGTGCGTGTTTTTAATACGATCTGTAACGCTACTTTTGAGAATCAAGATGCTGTGAAAAAACTCTCTAAAGAAGCGGATGTAATGATCATTATCGGTGGAAAAAACTCCTCCAATACGAAGCAACTCTTTAGTATCTCCCAAGATAACTGCGCAGATAGTTACCATATAGAAGATGAAAAAGATTTGGATTGTAGATGGTTTGAGAATAAATCTTTGTGTGGCATCAGTGCGGGAGCTTCTACACCTGACTGGATTATCCAAAATGTTATCAAAGCGATCCAAGAAAACTGTCTAATTCAAAATTGAAGAGTAGATTAATCTAAAAATAATCAATTTTTAGGTACAATTGCCACAATTTTTATGTAACAAGAGGATAGGTAATGGCGTTCGATAACGAATCATTTGAAGAAGAGAGTTTTGCAGAGCTGTTTGCAGAAAGTGAAAAACAGCAAGAAACAAGTCGCATCGTAGAGGGTGAGATTGTTGAGATCCAAGCGGATGAAAATAGAGCATTAGTAGGTATTGGCGATAAGCTAGAGGGTATTATTAATTTAGATGAGATCCGTGATGAAAATGGAGAACTAAAGTTTAATACTGGTGATAAAATTAAAGTTATGACAATGGGATACTATAATGAGCGTCCTAAAATTTCATACAAAAAAGTTTTAGAGCAACAAAAAACTATTGATTTTATTGATGCGCACAAAGACAACTTCGAAGAATTGATTATTGAGGGTGTTATCACTAAGAAAAATCGTGGTGGATACGTAGTAGAAGCAGACGATGTTGCTTTCTTTATGCCACGTTCACTAGCAGCGTTCAAAGACACAGACGATGTGATCGGTCGCAAGATCAAAGCACAAGTTATAAAGATCGATGAAGCAGAAAACTCAATCGTAGTTTCTCGTCGTAAACTTTTTAATGAAGAGCGCAAAAAGAAAAAAGAGATCATCGACAAATTGATGGAAGATGATGCGATCATCGAGGGAACGATCAAGAAGATCACAAGCTACGGTATGTTCGTAGATGTTGGTGGTGTTGATGGTCTAGTACACTACAACGAGATCAGCTACAAAGGTCCTGTGAACCCTTCTAAACTTTACAAAGAGGGTGATACTGTAACAGTCAAAGCTATCTCTTATGATAAAGACAAAAGACATCTTTCCCTTTCTATCAAAGCAGTTCAAGAGGATCCATGGGAAGAAGTAGAGAGTGAGTTGGATGAAGGTGATACGATCACTGTTACTGTTTCAAATATCGAAGCATACGGTGTATTTGTAGATCTTGGAAACGATATCGAAGGTTTCTTACATATTTCAGAGATCACTTGGGACAAAAACGTTAAAAATCCAAACGATTATTTAACAGTAGGTCAAGAGATCGATGTAGAAGTGATCGAGATCAATCCTAAAACACACAAACTCCGTGTATCTTTAAAAAGACTTTTACCAAAACCATTTGATGAGTTTATGAAAAAACACAATGAAGGTGACGTTGTAACTGGTACAGTTACATCCCTTACTGATTTTGGTGCATTCGTGAAAATTGACGGTGTAGAAGGTCTTTTACATAATCAAGATGTATCTTGGGATAAAGCTGTTAAATCTAAAGATATCTTAAATGTTGGCGATGAAGTAGAAGTGAAAATTGCGAAGATCAATAAAGAGGATCAAAAGATCTCTTTAAACCGCAAAACACTTTTAGAGAGCCCAATTGATACATTTGCTACGAAACATAAAATAAACTCAGTTATCAAAGGAACTATCCGTGATATTAAAGAGTTTGGTGTATTCGTATCTCTTGAAGATGGTGTAGATGCATTGATCCGTGATGAAGATTTAGCTCCACTTGTAAAAGAGGAGTTAGAGGCTGGTCAAGAGATCGAAGCTGCTATCGCTGTAATCGATACAAAACGTGATCGTATCCGTCTTTCTGTGAAAAAGTTAGACTATATTAAAAATCAAGCACTTCTTGAAGAGATCAATGATACTGCATCACACTCTTTAGGTGATTTGATTAAAGACAAATTTAAGTAAATAATATGCAAAAGATACTAAAATGGTTCACTCCAGTGCTCGCACTTGGAGTAGCTGTTTTTATTATCTTTTTTATTATCTCTATAAACTCTCATGAGCGTATAGAGGATCCAAAACCACTTGTACTTAAAACAGATGTTGTTGATGGTACCCCAAAGATAAATTGGTTGAGTCATTTTTCTCAGTCTGAGAGATTGGGCTATTTTTATCCAGTCAATGAAGTCTATGTGAAACTTGACCTTGATGAAAAAATAATTAAAAAGACTACCTATAAGCTATCTGCCCCGATTTTAGACCCCTACCAACTGTTTTGTTTAAAAGAGGAACTAAGCCATCATGGGTTAAAATACTTTTTGAAACGTGATGACAAATCGGTCGAGTTACTTATTTTTTCAAAAGATATTAACAAGTTGAATTCATTAGTTAAAGTATTGAAAAATTATCAAATTTTGGCAACTATAAAGCCGTATAAAGAGGATGTATAATGCAAAAACACACAATTGTAGTATGTGATCATATTCATGAAGCTGGTCTTGAGATGCTTCGTAATGATGAAAATATCAACTTCATCATGGCAGCAGATGAAGATAAAGTAAAGTTGTTAGATATTATCGCTGATGCGGATGTAGCTATCACGAGAAGTTCAACGGATGTAGACGAAAAATTCATTGCTGCGGCAAAAAATATGAAAGCGATCGTGCGTGCAGGGGTGGGTGTAGATAACGTAGATATTCCTGGATGTTCAAAAGAGGGGATCATTGTGATGAACGTACCAACTGCAAACACAATTGCAGCGGTAGAGCTTACAATGGCACATATGCTCTCTTGTATGAGAATGTTCCCATACTCTCACGATCACCTCAAAAACCAACGTATCTGGAAAAGAGAAAAGTGGTATGGTTATGAGATGAAAGGCAAAAAGCTTGGTGTGATCGGTTTTGGTAATATTGGAAGCCGCGTTGCAAAAAGAGCGAAAGCTTTTGAGATGGATATCGTAGCATACGACCCATATATCAACCCATCTAAAGTAACTGATCTTGATATGACCTACACAAAGAATTTTGAAGATATTTTAGCATGTGATATCATCACGATCCACACACCAAAAAATCAAGAAACTATTGGTATGATCGGTGAAGCTGAGATCGCTAAGATGAAAGATGGTGTCGTGCTTATCAACTGTGCACGTGGAGGACTTTATGATGAAGAAGCTCTTTATAATGGACTCACATCAGGAAAGATCCGTTTTGCAGGGATCGATGTATTTAACAAAGAACCAGCAACAGATCATCCACTCTTAGATCTTGATAATGTAACTGTTTCTCCACACCTTGGAGCAAATACTTATGAGTCTCAATACAATATCGGAACACAAGCAGCTCAAAACGCGATTGAGGCTGCAAAAGGGATCGCTTATCCACACGCGATGAACCTTCCAATTGATGAGAGTAAGATCCCATCTTTTGTAAAACCATTTTTGGAGATGGGACAAAAGATCGGTTTCTTAGCATCTCAGATCAATAAGTCACAACTTCTTGCTATCAAAGTAAGCGGGCAGGGTGCTATCTCTGAGTATGTAGATTCTCTTTCAACTTTTGTTGCAGTGGGTGCGATGAGTGAGACAAGTGGTGATACGATCAACTACGTCAATGCTGATTTTATTGCCAAAGAAAAAGGGATCAAAATAGAGTCTGAGTCTCTTGTAGAGTCTTCAGTCTTTAAAAACCTTATCACTGTGAAGCTCACAACTGCAGAGGGAACAACAACGATCTCTGCAACGATCTTTGATGATAACATCCAAAGAATCGTAGATATCAATGGTTTTGATGTTGAAGTGGGTCTCAAAGGGCATATGATATTCGTTAAAAATACAGATGTTCCTGGAGTGATTGGTAGTGTGGGAACTATCCTTGCAAACAACAATGTAAATATCGCAGACTTCTCACTCGCGCGCAATGACAAATCACAAGCACTTGCTGTGATCTTGGTTGATAGTGCTGTGAGTGAAAAAACACTCAAAGAGCTCTCTTCTCTAGAAGCTTGCCTTAGCGTAAACTACGCACGCCTCTAACAAAAATCGTGACACCTTGTGGTGTCGCTTAAGAATCAATTTGCTACCATAGAGTTATATCTATGGGAGCAAAAATATGATTCTTAATGAAAAAAATATCCTCAAATTCATTGTCTTCACTCCTCTTATTACTATCCCTTTTATTGCCTTTTTTATTGCATACCTTACTCTCACTCGTAATCATGATACCTTTCAAACAGCGATCAAGAGCATTCAAAAAGATCTGATTAAAATAGAGAAAAAGAAGGTACAAGCCAAAGTAGATAGTGTGGTCGATCTAGTCAAATATCGCCAGTCTATTATAAAAGAGGAACTCAAAGCAAGAGTCAAAGACCGTGTTTATACCGCCTATAATGTAGCCCATTCAATATATCAGCAGTTTAAAGGTAAAAAGTCAGATAAGGAGATAAAAAAACTTATCGTGAGTGCTCTTAGACCTCTTGTTTGGAATAATGGGGAGAGTTTTATCTGGATCCTTGATTTTCATGGAGTCTCCTATCTGGCACCTGAGTATTTAAAACATCTTGAGGGAAGATCGTGGATCGATATTCAAGGGGCTAATGGAGAGTATGTGATCAAAGAGGAGATCGCTTTTTGTAAAGAGCATAAAGAGGGCTTTTTTTGGAATACATTTACAAAGCCCAATGACCCCTCACTCGAACAACATGAACAGCTCGTCTATCTCAAAGCTTTTGATGATTATAAATGGTATATGGGATCAGGAGAGTATCTTCAAACCGCTTCGAAGATATCCGATGAAGATCTCTTAAACTCGATCCAAAAAATTGGTGAGCATGGAAGCTCTTATGTCTTTGTAGTCGATAGTGTTATGAATATTGTGCTCAATACATCTCTGGATCAAACAGCTCAAGTAAATACACAGAGTGTTTTAAAGAAGATTGAGAGCGTTTTAGCAAAACAAGAAAATGGCTTTATTGAATATCAGTGGATCAATCCAGCAACACAAAAAAAAGAGCTCAAATACTCCTACATCCAAAGAGTTCATAAAAATGGCTGGATCATTGGGAGTGGCTTTTACGCCTCAGAAATAGAAGCGATCGCCAAGATTCAGATACAAGCCCTACAAGATGCTTATAATAAAGAAACGCGCTATTTACTTCTCTTGAGCGCTTTTTTTATTCTCATATCTTTTGTTGTATCCTATATCTTACATATTTATATCAAAAAGATCTTGCAACGCTATGAGATCGATATTCTAGCCAAACAAAAGGCTCTAAGAAAACTCAACCAAAGCTTAGAAGCAAAGGTGCAAGCTCGCACCAAAGAGCTCCAAGAGAGTACAAAACAACTCGAAGAGCTCGCACATAAAGATGCACTGACATCTATAGAAAACCGCTATTCGATCATGAAAACACTTGCATCAGAAATAGATAGAGCCAGAAGATATAAAAATAAACTCTCTGTAGTGATGTATGATATCGATCACTTTAAAGATATCAATGATACCTATGGGCATGACGTGGGGGATGATGTTTTGGTCGCTTTGACGCAGCTTGTTGATCATAACTGTCGTGAGATCGATTTTCTAGGGCGCTATGGTGGAGAGGAGTTTTTGATCATTATGCCAAACACCTCAAGAGAAGACGCAAAAGAGTTTGCTCACCGTATTCGTCTTGTGGTGCAAAACCACTCTTTTAAAATTATAGGAAAGCTCACAATTAGTTTGGGACTTATTGAGTATCAAGAGGGCGAAGAGATCAAAGAGCTTTTCAAACGTCTCGATACACTTTTGTATCAAGCAAAAAATGGGGGAAGAAATAAACTTTGTAGCGATGATGGCACGGAAGATGTTCTTTGATTCTACATCCCAAGGATGTAGAATAGTTTATGGCTCATAGATAGAGACCTTCTCTTTATCATGAAAATCAAAGTGACGCTCAAGATCAGCATTATATAAAAGAACAGGTACAACAACGAGTGAAGCAACAACCGCTGCAATGGTACCAAAGATAAGTGCCACACCAAGTCCACCAAATACTGCGTCTCCTGCTAGAAGGGTCGATGCAAGAATAATCGCAGCGGCAGTTAAAAAGATAGGTTTTGCGCGCGTTGCCGCCGCATATGCGACAGCTTCTGCTTTGTGCATCCCTTTATCACACATCAGTGACTTGGTAAAGTCAATAAGCAAGAGGGAGTTTCTCGAACTGATCCCAATAAGAGCGATAAATCCGATAAGCGAAGTTGCTGTGAGGAAAAATGTATCGTGGGTGAAAAGATCCATGATCCAATGTCCTAAGATCACTCCGATGATAGATAAAAAAGATCCAAGTAAAATAATCCCGCTGAGTGTATAGCTTTTGTAGTAGATCACCATAAGTAAAAAGATCAGTACGAGTGCAGCGATAAATGCAGCTCCCAGCTCAACAAAAGTATCGAGTGTTACTTCCATCTCTCCATCCCATTTAAGCGCATAGACCTCATTACTTTGTTTATGCTTGAGCTCAAGATTAAATAAGCCCGTTTTGCGAATATCGTAGTGCTCTGAGAGAGATTCTAAAATCGTATCTCGTGCTTCCATCAAAGGATAAACCTGTGAGACCATATCTGTCTCTGCGACAACATTTGTCATCTTATGCAAGTTCTTACTCATGATCATAGGGTTTGATTTTTTTGCAACTATAGTGACAAGCTCGGTAAGAGGGATCATCATCCCCGATGGATTCATAAGCTTGAGTGAGGAGAGTTTCATCTCGATAGCTCTTTTGTCTTTGTTTGAGAACTTCTTGGTCTCAGAGCTGAGCGTGAGAAAAATTGGGATCTGATCGTTGTAGAGATCAGAGTTTTTCACAGCGATCGCCATCCCCTCAAAAGCAAGATAGATGATATCATTGAGCTGTTTGACATTGATACCTGATTTTGCAGCTTTGATGCTATCTACACGGATCTCAAAAGTATCATAGATATCATCTTGCATAATATCTACATCCACAAGTCCTGGAGTGTTTTTAAAGATATTTGCTACATCCTCAGAGAGCTGGCGTAAACCTTCACTATCATTTCCATAGATCTCAGCTACGATGGCAGCGAGTACTGGAGGACCAGCAGGAGGTTCAACAAAAGAGATATTGGTATTTGGATAGATCTTCTCACAGCTTTGCACGATCATCGGGCGCATTCTTTGCACCATAAAATAAGATGGCTCTTCTCTATCATGTTTTTTAGTGAGATTCACAACGATCTCAGCTTCGTTCTCAGAGTTTTTAAAGTGAGAACCTTTGATAAGCCCTGCAAAATCCAGAGGTGCTCCCATCCCTAAAAAGACCTCAGTATCTAAGACCTCACTCTCCTTTTGGATAAAACCAACCACACAGTCTGTCACCTGCTTTGTCTGCTCAATCGAGCTTCCATTTGCAAGGGATGTGTAGATAGTAAACGTGTCATTGTTCTTTCCAGGAAGCATCTTGGCAAGTACTATTTTACTTGGTGCGATCATCAGTACTGAGAGGATAAAGGCGATAAGTGTTCCAAAGAGAACTATTTTACGTTTTTTACTGCTTTGGATAACTTCTAAAAGGAACTGTTCAAATTTTTGAAACATTAGTGTTTTTCTCCCTCTTTATGATCTGGTTTTTTGAGCATACGGAGTGCTAAATAGGGTGTAAAGATATAAGCAACAAAGAGTGAAGCGATAAGTGCAACAGGAACATTTGCAGGAATAGGCTTCATAAATTGCCCCATCATCTGCCCTACAAACGCCATAGGTACCATCGTCATAATGATCGCTAGGGTCGCAATATTTGTCGGTGGTCCGATCTCATCGGTTGCTTTGACCATCAACTCTTCTGTGGTCTCATGTTGTGACTCGATAGAGTGAAAATGTCTGTGGATATTCTCGATCACAATGATTGCGGCATCGACTAAGAGTCCAAGGGAGAGCAAGAATGCAAAGAGGGTGATACGATTGATCGTTTGCCCACTAAGATAAGCTACAAAGAGGGTAATAGCCAAGATCGCAGGAACGGTAAAGGTTACGATCAAAGATTCTCTCCATCCAAGCACAAAGATAAGTAAGATCGCGATGATGATGATCGATAAAACCAGGTGAAAGACAAGTTCGTTGACCGCTTCATTTGCTCTTTCCCCATCGTTGCGTGTAATGACATAGTTGATCCCATTTTTTGCGAGCACATCTTTATAGGTCTCAAGCTCTGTTTTGACTGCATCAGCTATCACAACGGCGTTGGTGCCTTGAAGCTTGGAGATGGTGAGTGTCACTTGCTCTTGCAGGGGTGTAAAGGAGCCATCCTCTTTTTGGATACTAATAGAAGCAGATTTAAAGTTTTGAATATCATACGAATCAGAAACTTTGGCGATCTGCTTGAGATAGATCGGAGAGCCCATATATTGAGCGACCATGATATCGCCTACATCCTTTGCACTCTCTATCGCATTTTTGACCCCAACCATTACGATCTCATTCTCTTTGGTTCTGTTCTTAACCGCAGGAACACTATAAGAGAGTGCTTGGACAGCTTGATGAATTTGCCCCATAGAGATGTTGTAGCCTGAGAGTTTATGCAGATCGACCTCGATATTGAACTGATGACGATTGCCCCCTTTGAGCTCAGTTACGGCAACATTTTCAAGTCCATTGATATGGTGCTGGATATCTTTGACCCTATCATAGAGTTCTGTGTTTTGTATCTTTGCATCATTAGAGTAAAAAGCAACCGATACCACAGGGATGTCAACATCAATGTCTAGAGGTTTGATGATCGGCTCCATCGCGCCTTTTGGAAAGATATCTGCATTTTGCATGATCTTGTCATAGATCTTGAGGTTAGAATCTTCCTTCTCCTCACCAATATAAAAAGCAGCATTGACCACACCCACATTGTCCATCGCCATGCTTTGGATGTGTTCAACCCCTTTGACCTCTTTGAGTTTGCGCTCAAGAGGCTTGACGATCACTTTTTCGATCTCAGCAGCACTTGCCCCTGGGAGTGCGACGATCACGGTTGAGCCACTTACCACCATTTGTGGGTTTTCCTCACGTGGCATCACCATAAGTGCGAGATATCCAATAGCCAAAAGAGATATTCCAAGAACGATGGTCAGAGGATTTTTCAAAAAAGCAAAAGCGAGCTTTCCTGAGATATCCTTTGGTTGATAGCTTTTTGTTGTACTCATATCTTTGCCTTTAGTCTATATGTATCGTTGCATACATCCCAGGATATACGGAGTTATTTTTATTTTCAAAGGAGACCTTGATCTTAAATGTGTGTGTCATTGGGTTTGAGCTAGGGATGATCGCACTCACTTTTGCTATCTGTGTGATCCCAAGGGATGGGATGTTGACAGTGACTTGCTTGCCATGTTTGATGAGTGCTAAGTTCCCCTCAGCGATCTCCGCTTCTATCTTAAGGTTTGTAAGATCAGAGAGGATGATCGCTGGCATTCCAGGCATTGCCATCTCGCCCACTTTAATATTTTTTGCGATCACGACACCATCATTGGGTGCTTTGATATTGAGGTAGCGGTATTGGTTTTTGACCTCTGTGAGTCGTGCTTGTGCTTGTTCGACCTGTTTTTTTGCGATGAGGATCATATCTGCGAGATTTTTTTCAGCAAGCTCGAGATTTTCCACTTCATATTTTGAAACCATATCTTTTTCTAAGAGTCTTCTATGACGATCAAGGTTGAGGCGTACATTGGTGTATTGGTTTTGGTACATCCCAAGGCTTAGCTCTGCTTGAGAGATAGCGAGTTCTACTTGAGAAAGCGCTGCATCGATCTCTTTGGAGTCGATCGTATAAAGAAGATCCCCTTTTTTGACATACTCACCCTCTGAGACATTTACATTGGTGACAAAGCCCATAAAGCGACTTGTGATCATCTTTTGATTATCCGAGATCACACTTCCAGAGAGTGTGAGTGTTTCTGCAACGAGTGCGAGGCTTAAGCTTAAAAGTAAGACTATCTTTTTCATTTAAAATTCTCCGTTTGCTAGTTTTTCAAGTGCGAAAATTCTTTCGTTTCTTTTGTTTTTGACCATTTGTAGTTCGAGTATCTTCTCTATTTGCTCTGATTGTTTGATGATCACATCACTCATAGAAGAGAGTTGCTCTTTGTAACGGCTCTCGTAGTTCTCATAGATCTCATTTGCCAAAAGAAGCTCTTTTTCCAAAGAGGCGATCTCTGCATCAAAGGTCTTGATCTCTGTTTGGATCTCATCGACTTTGAGCGCGATCCCTTTTTTTGCAAGCTCTATTTGCGTTCTAGTTTTCAAACGCTCGATCTTGGATTTTTCAATTGCCGCACTATCGCTTCCCCCATGAAAAAGGTTCCATGAGAGTCTCGCACCGATCGTATAAGATTTATGCTCATCTGCATCTCCCATAAAGGTATCATCTGCAGTTGCAACTTCTGCAAAAGCACCGAGTGTTGGGTAGTAAGAAGCTTGCGCAGCACTAAGCATATTCTCACGTATCTCAAGCCCTGTCTTTGCTCTTTTGATATCGATATTCTTGTTCAAAACATCTTGCACATCGATCTGTGGCATCGCTACATACAAAGAGGGAGCGACAATATTTTCTACTTTTGTATTAAGTAAAAAACTTATATAGTGGTACAAAAGCTCTTGGTTGGACTCCATCTGCATGATAAAGCGTTGCACATTTCCCTTTTTTGCTTGCACTTCAAGCAGATCAACGTTCTTTGCGTAGCCAACATCGATCATCTCTTTGGTGATATCTTCGAGGGTTTTGATATTTGTGAGGATGGTGTTGAGGTTGCTCACCGCTTCTTTTAAAAGAGCCATATCGTAAAAACTTTTGCGTAGTTGATACACTTGTTCGCTTATGAGTTGCTCTTTTTCTAAGCCCTTCATCTTTGTCATAGCATCCATGATCGAGACATAACTACTAATGGCGAAACCTGTAAATAAAGGGAGTTCGTATTTGAGTTTGGCTTGGAAGAAGTTTCTGTAGCCTGGGTAGTTGAGGTCGTTTGGCTGTGATGCAAGAAGTGCCTGCCCAACACTTGGATCATTTGGGTTTGCTAAGAGATTGGGCATTTGTGTTAAGAAGTCGCTAAACCCAAAATCACCAAAAGCCGCTTCACGCCCTGCGAGTTTAAAACCAAACACATTTCCCGCATCATTGGAACGCGCAAAGTCTTGGATAAAGTCAAGTTTTCCCAAGTGCATCCCAAAAGCACCATCGGCATCCTCTTTGGATATTGCAAGATCGTAGTTGCTATTTTGTATCTCTAGGTTGTTTGCTTTGAGCAAATCGAGTGCTTCATCGAGCGTCAAGGCTTTAGAGAGTGTGATATCATAGGCACTCAAATAAAGTGTGGCACCACATAAAAGAGAGAGTATTCTTTTCATCTGCATTCACTCCAAAATTGGTAATAATTTTAAGATAGAATTATAACATCTATTTTATATTAGTATAATTAAAGCATATAATATAGCGTTAAATATTAATTTTTCTCTAAAATCTTTTATAAGAAATTTCTATAATACCTCTTTAAGAATATGTGATTAAAATTCCCTCACAATATTATTTAAAAAGAAGCGTTCATGGCTTATAACTGCCCCTTAACATTTCAAAAAGTAGAATCTCATATCTCTCGCTTGAGTTCTTTTTTGGTGAGCTCACTTATTATTGCATATCTTATTACATCCAATGTATATATTTTATATTTTTTATTGATAGATTTTTTGATTCGACTTTACATGGATAAATCCTACTCACTGATCTTTCTTTTTGCAAAAGCGATCAAAAATATATTAGCCCTCAAAGATAGTTTTTGTGATGGGGGAGCAAAGCGACTCGCTGCTTATTTTGGTCTGCTTTTTGTTTTTTTATTAATAGCGACACACTACCTTGATCAATGGCTTGTATCTCTCGCTATAGCGGCCATCTTTTTAGTTTGTTCCTTGCTTGATGTGCTTTTTGATTTTTGCATCGGATGTAAGGTGTATTATCTTATCAAAAGAGTTTTTCCAAACTTTATGAGTTAAATCTAATTAATATTAATTCGATATAATTCCCAATAATTCTAAACTATTAGGAATTCTATTGTCCAGAAATAATAATTTCTCCATCAATTTAATCCCCTCAAATGTTGTCCTCTACACACCTACGCAAGAGGGTGACTTTATTATTGATGCTTTTAATAGACGCGCACAAATCACCGAAAAGATCTCCACGCAAGATGTTGTTGGCAAGAAGCTGACCCAAGTGTTCCCAAATGTAGAGGAGATGGGTCTTTTAGATCTTTTAAGACGAGTCAATTACACGGGTATCACAGAAGTGCTCGAAAATGCTTACTACAAAGATGAAAGAGTTGCAGGGTGGCGCAAATGTAAGGTGTATAAGCTTGACGATGGCAGGCTTATGAATATCTATGAAAACACCTCAGATCAAAAGAGCTCTTTTCAAGTGGGTAAAACGAAGCGTGACTCTTATCTCAAAGACAGAAAACGTGATGATAAACAAGTTCTTTTGACACTCTTTGACAAAGGCTCTTCGGTGCTCTTTAAGTGGAATAATGATGCAAACTGGAATGCTTTGTATGTCTCAAAAAGTGTTGAGGGGCTTTTGGGCTATACACGGGATGATTTTTTAAAGAACCATGTCTCTTTTGTTTCGTGCGTGCATAAAGATGATCTTGAGAGGGTAGCAAAAGAGGTGCATGACGCTATTGCTACAAACAAAGACTATTTTGAGCATCAACCCTATAGGCTTTATACAAAGTCAGGTGATGTCAAATGGGTTTATGATAGTACAGTGATCTTGCGTGATGATGAGGGAAGGGCTACGAGTTTTGTAGGTTATACGATCGATATTACAGATATCAAGAAAAAAGAGCAACAGCTTTTATTGCACGTCAAACAAGCCCAAATGGGGGAGATGATCAGTATGATCGCCCATCAGTGGAGACAGCCTCTTGCTACCATCTCAGTACGCGCTGCAAATATTAAGATGAATCTTTTATTCAAAAATTATGATCTGAGTGATGCCAAAAGGGCAGAGGAGTTCGTGGAATATCTCGATGATTCACTCTCTGAGATAGAGCATCTCACACAAGTGCTCTCACAAACAGTAGATGATTTTAGAACCTTTTATATGCCTGATAAAAGCCCTATAAAACAAAGTGTGGATATCCCAATAACAAAAGCTTTAGAGATTATTCAAAGCTCTTTAAAATCAAATGATGTAGAGGTCTTGCACAATTATAAAAGCAAGAAGAAAATCGAGCTTTTTGATACGGAGATGATGCAGGTCATCGTCAATATTTTGAAAAATTCTGAAGATAATTTTATTGAAAAACAGATCGAAAAGAGAAGAATCAATATCAATACATACGATACGACAGATGGAGTGATGATAGAGATATTAGATAATGGAAGTGGGATCGAAGAGAGTATGCTCGATAGAATCTATGAGCCTTATTTTTCCACCAAAAGTGAAAAAAATGGGACGGGGCTTGGTTTATATATGTCCAAGATGATCATAGAAGAGCATCATAAAGGAACTATTGAGGTGAAGAATTTTCATGAGGGTGCATGCTTTAAAATTACCCTCAAAGATACGCTTCAAACCTAAAGTATACTTTTGCTAAAATACGACAAAAGAGAATAAAAAGGGTTTGTCATAGATATGCAAATGGTGGTAGATTCCCTTCGCAAGAGGGGGAAGATTTATAAAAAGATGCAAGAGATCCCTCCTAAAGACTTAGGGATTCGCAATAAGATAAAGATCTATAAAGCAACGGATGTACACGGATATTTTTGGGCGATCTTTGCGGTGAGCCAAAAGAGCAGACTTCTTATGAAAGATGTGCATAAATTTGAAGAGATCTATGGCAAACTCACACTTTTTTTCGATCATAACTTTAAAAATAAGGTGATCTTTATCGATGCTCCCCTTTGTTCTAAAGCCAAAGATGCTTTTGTAAAAGCGGGATGGAAGATACTCTAATGCTCTTGTGTGATATTGGCAACACCTCTTTTCATTTTTATGATGGGCAAGATTATTACAAAAAGAGTGTCAAAGAGTTTGATCCTCAAACACTTCCAGAGGAGGTGTTTTATATCTGCGTCAATCCTCAGATCAAAACTCTTCTCAAACCACTCTCAAACTGGAGAGATCTCTCAGCGTTTATCGACTATACAAACTACTATCCAAGCATGGGGATCGATAGGATCATCGCGTGTGAATCGATAGAAGATGGAATTATCATTGATGCGGGGAGTGCGATCACTGTAGATATCGTCAAAGAGGGCGTTTTTGGTGGTGGCTATATCTATCCAGGGACACAGGCGATGCAAAAATGCTATCAAAATATCTCAAGTGCGCTGGAGTACTCATTTAATTACGAGCTAGATTTGGATATAATGCCAAAAAATTCCCAAGATGCTATCACGTATGGATTTCTCAAACCCCTGCAAAGTGAAGTGAGATCGCATCAAATGGATCTCTATCTTACAGGTGGAGATGCAAAGAAGATAGCAAAAATATTTCCAGATGCACATATCGATGAAGCATTACTATTTCATGGGATGAAAAAGATAATACAAAGGGCAAATCTATGCTGACAGTAGCACTTCCAAAAGGGCGTATTGCGCAAGAGACACTAGAGATTTTTGAGACAATTTTTGGAGATAGTTTCAAGTTTGATGATAGAAAATTGATCTTAGAGACTCCAAAATTTCGTTTTTTACTTGTGAGAAACCAAGATGTAGCGACCTATGTGTACCATCAAGCTGCAGATATCGGAGTGGTAGGTCTTGATACGCTTGAAGAGCAAGGTTTGGATGTTATCCGCTTGCTTGATCTTCGTCGTGGAGTGTGTAAAGTAGCTATTGGGATGCGCAAGGGTGAAAAGCTCGATCTCAACAAACCTGAGCTCAAAGTTGCTTCTAAGATGGTCAATATCACCAAGCGCTATTTTGAAGAGCGTGCTGTATCTGTAGATATTATCAAGCTTTATGGCTCTATTGAACTCGCACCACTTATTGGGCTTGCTGACATGATCGTAGATATTGTAGAAACTGGTACGACGATGAAGCAAAACGGCTTAGAGGTGGTTGAGGATATTATGGAGTCTTCTACCTATCTTATCGCTAATAAAAACTCTTATATCTCTAAAAAAGATGAGGTACTTGATATCTATGAGAGAATCAATGCTGTGATCAAAGCGGAGCAAAACAGATAATGACAAACCTTGATCTTTACGCAAAAGCGGAGCATCTCTTAGGAATAGAAGAAGCGACAGAAGCACTCTATGATCTTTACCGCTCAGAACTCGATGACTATAAGGTCAAAACCCTTTTAGATGTTGGGTGTGGACGCGGTGGATTTATGCGCCGTATGATCAGCGATGGTGTGGCGTGCAAAGGGATCGATAAAAGTGCTGTGATGGTTGCAGAGTGCAAAGCCCTTGGTCTGGATGCTTCGGATGTAGAGATAAGCGAGGTTGAGGGAAAATTCGATGCGATCGTGAGTATCTTTGATGTGCTTAACTTTATGCCCAAAGAGGAGCTTTTAAACTTTTTAGAAGCGGTCTCTTCTAAACTTGAAGAGGATGGTGTCTTTATAGCCGATATCAACACACGTTATGGTTTTAGCGATGTGGCTGAGGGAACGATGAGCAACGACACCGATAAAGAGTTCTTGAGTGTCGATGCTGTTTTTGAAAATGATCAACTGCATACAAAATTTACCCTTTTTGAAAAAGAGGAAGATGGCAGATACACCAAATATCAAGATACGATCGTGCAGTATTTTCATAAGATGGTACTTTTTCAAAAGATACCCTCACTCAAGCTTGTAGACAAACAAACTTTTTCCTTGTATGATACAGAAGATAAAACACTTCTTATCTTTAAGAAAAAAGGTGCGACTCATGGAAAATCTGACAAAGTGTCCTCTGTGTGAAAGTGAAGCGGAGTTTTTTTACCAACATAAATATCTTCGTTGCCCAGAGTGCGACTCTCTCTTTAAACATCCCAAGCTTCTCCCAAGTCTAGAGGAGGAGAAAAAGCGCTACACACTTCACAACAATGACGTACAAGACCCCAAATACCAACATTTTGTCTCCCCTCTCACCGATGCTATCTTTGATGATTTTACCCCTACGAGTCTTGGCTTAGACTTTGGATGTGGGAATGGACCCGTGATCTCTAAAGTACTGAGCGATCAAGGTTTTGAGATACTTCAATATGACCCACTTTTTTGTAATAACAAAGAGGTGTTAGAGAAAAAATATGATTATATTGTTTGTTGTGAAGTGATCGAGCATTTTCACAAGCCAAACAAAGAGTTCGCACTTTTGCGCTCCCTTTTAAAAGAGGGTGGTAAGCTTTATTGCAAAACACACCCCTTTGATGAGAGTATCGATTTTGAGACATGGTATTATAAAGAAGATGAGACCCATGTCTTTTTTTACCAAGCAAAAACGCTTCAATGGATCAAAGAGAAGTTTGGCTTTGTAGATGTGATGCTTGATGGTCGCATCATCACCTTTATAGCTTAGATTTGCTCTGCATAGAGTGTGATCTCAGTGATCTCACTACTCGCGCCTAAGCGCATTGGTGGTCCCCAAAATCCTGTCCCTTTATTGACATAGATCTGCATATCTTTTGTGTGTTGATACAGACCACTTATATAGGGCTGTTGGAGTTTGACGAGTGCACGAAATGGGTAAAGTTGCCCTCCATGTGTATGTCCACTGAGCATAAGATCGATGGAGTGTGGTACCTCATGGATGTAGCGTGGTTGGTGTGCTAGAAGGATCGTAGGAGATGCTTTGATCCCCTCAATCGCTTTGTGGATATCTGGGATGTAGCTTTGGGTGCGATAGCCTATCACATCATACACACCGACAAGATTAAATCCACTTTCTAGCTCTCCAATATAGATATTTTCATTTTCTAAAACGCGAATATCAAGCTTGTTGAGTGTATCAATAATTGCAGCGACGCCGTGAAAATACTCATGGTTGCCCACGACAAAAAAAGTGCCGTAGGTGGAGCGAAGTTTTTGCAGTTCGCTGAGTGCTTCGTGTGCGTATTTGAGCTCTATATCAACAAGATCTCCTGTGATAACGACAAGATCAGGCTCTCTTTGATTTACGCGCTCTACAATCTCGCGGATAAAAGCAGCATCGATGAGCCCACCAATATGGATATCACTAAGCTGGATGATCTTGTACTCTTTTTTGAGACCTTTGAGTTTGATACCAACTCTCTCGAGCTCCACATGGCGTGCATTATAAAGGGCTGTACCACTCAGGGCTGTGGCTGCAACGAGTGAAGAGAGATCAAGCGATCTTTTAAAAAAGCGGCGACGATTAGGCGAGAGTGGGGTGAATCTAAGCATTAGGCGCGAGAGATCATAGATGAGGGTCGTACAAAAGAGTAAGAACAAAATACCAATAGGCACAGAGAGCAAAAAATACAGAGTATTATCCAAGCTAGGATAGTAGCGCGCGAGCATATACCCTATGATTCCAAGATAATTGATCACTAAGAACCAACGAAAGGCTTTTTTGTATGATTCATTAATATCAAGATGGGCGATGAGCCTGCGGGATATGTACATATTGAGAAGGTAAAAGACGCCTAAAAAGGCTGCTGCAAAGAGTGTTATTTTCATGGCGCTATTGTAACATCTATTTTACAACATCCAGAGTGATGTTTGGTTGCCCAAAATAATACCCTTGCACAAAATCGATACCGATCTCTTTGACCTTTTCATAGATCTCATCAGAGCTGACAAACTCAGCGACCACCATGATATTTTTACGTTTGGCAAAAGAGACGATGGTGCGGACAATATCTTCAGAATCGATATTGGTGTCGATATTTTTGATAAGGGAGTCATCGATTTTAATGATGTCTGCTTCTAGGCGCAAAAGATATTCAAAGTTTGAATAGCCTGTTCCAAAATCATCGATCGATATCTTGGCACCTAGTTTTTTTGCTTGGAGTAAAAACTCATTGACAATAGGAATATTGTGTAGCTCTTCAGACTCGACGATCTCAAAAATAGTGCGTGCTGCGATAGTGTGATCTTGGAGCATCTCATAGCAGTAATTGCGCACTTGATCCGATTCGATATCTTGGGATGTAAGGTTGATCGAGAAACTATACTCAGAGTTTTTGATCTGCTCAAAGACTTTTTGGATCATAGCCAAAGAGAGATCGATATAGAGGTTAGAGCGTTTTGCAATATCTAAAAAGAAAAAAGGTGAAGCATAATTCTCTTTGTCTTGGAGTCGCATTAGGGCTTCGTATTTTACAAGCTCTTGGGTTTGTGTATCAAATATTGGTTGGTAAAAAGGGATAACACCTTTGTTTTTGATAGCATCTTGAATCTTGATCGTCCAGTCGATATTGTCTTGGTATTGTTTGGTATTTGCTTCAGAGTACTCATAGATACGAAACTTGTCTCGATGTGCTTTTGCTTGGTGCATCGCCATAGAACATGAGGTGATAAGGTCCTCTTTTTTCTCTTGAGAGAGAGCTACTGTGATATTGATGGGGATCTCTTTGTCATCTACGAGCACTTTATTTGCGTTGACAAAAGCTTGTACCTCTTGCATAAAGATGATAAAGTTTTTAAAAGGGACACTGTAGTTAAGGATCGCAAACTCATCGACGTGGATATGATAGAGCTCAAACTGAGTGTTATTCAAGAGGATACGCATAGTGCTTGAGAGCTTTTTAATCACTTCATCCCCTCTTGCATAGCCATAGAGATTGTTGAGATTATTAAAGCGATTGATATTGATAAGAGCTATAGAGCCACTCTCTATCTCTTGGAGCTTTTTATTGAGTGCAGAGATATTTTTTGTACCCGTAATATTTGAGGTGTAAGAGAGTTCATGGAGTCTGTTTTGTTGCTGTATATAGTCAGTCATATCATAACGAATCGCAAGATACTCTCGAATATCGCCTAAACTATCTAAGATAGGAACAATGGTGAGATTGACATAGTATGTATACTTATGTTTTGAGAGGTTTGCTAAGAGACCTTTTCACACTTTTTTTGCCTGTATCGTCTCCCAAAGATCTTTAAAAGTAGATGCAGGAGTGATAGGATTGCGTAGGATACTATGAGGTTTTCCGATCAGTTCCTCGCGTGAATATCCAGAGATATCAATAAGGTTTTGGTTCACATGGGTGATATTGCCGTGGATGTCGGACTTAGAGATGATATAGCTCTCATCAAGAGCTTTTTGGTATTGTGCAATGTCGTTGGAGCGAATCTCTAGCTCTAAAATATTTTTCTCTAGCTCTTTTTCGTAGCTGATTAGGTTGGTAATATCGGTGATATGCCCATAAAAATAGAGGATCTCTCCTTTGTCATCTCTTTGAATTCTGGTCGTATCTTCTACCCAAAGAGTTTGCCCTGTAGCTGTGATGACACGATAAGGCTCATGCTCAAAACTCTCTAGTTTGTTCTCGATCGCATGTTGTACCTCTTTGATTACACGAGAGAGATCCTCTGGATGTATGATCTTTGCATAGGCGATCTCTTGTGAGAGAAATTGTTCGTGGGTATAGCCAAAGAGTTTTATTGTATTGGTGCTAGCATAACTTACACTCCACGAAGCATCGTTGCGCCACTTAAAAAAGACAGACGGGGAGTGGTTTAAATAGTGTTCAAAATTATCCATAAAAGTTTACATCTGATTTTAAATTATATTATTGAGTAACATATGACTGTATAGTATCTGAATAATGTTAAAGGGAAATTTAGAAAGGCTAAGAGAGAGTCAAATGACCCAAAAAGGGTCATCTGTTTTAGTTCATATTTGGTTTTGGTGTCGTATCTGTTGATGCAGGAAGCATTGGCAAAGTGATCTGTGGCATTTTTCCATCAAGAGATTTTAAGAAAGCCTCGATAGAGTTTGTTTGTTTCTCAGAGAGATCCACACCAAGTTGGATACGTCCCATCTCAACGATCGCTTCTTTAAGACTCCAGATCTGACCATTGTGGTAATAAGGTGCAGTTTTTGTGATATTTCTAAGTGTTGGTACTTTTACCATACCATTTGCATCCCCTTTAAAATCACCTATGTTCATATGTTTATACTCAGCTACAACATTGAGCATATTCATCGTTCCACCAAGTGCTACACCATTGTGACATGATGCACATCCCACGTCGATAAATGTTTTAAGACCCTCTTGCTCTGCTTTTGTAAGTGCTTTTTTATCACCATTTAAAAAGTCATCGTAGCGTGATGGCGTTACAAGTGTACGCTCATAAAGACCGATCGTATCTGTAACTTTTTCAAATGTGATCTTTACATCTTTGCCGTACGCTTTTTTAAACTCAGCAACATATTCTGGCATAGAAGTGACCGTGTTTACAACATGATCTTTTGTCGCAGCCATCTCTGGATGTGCTTGGATCGGACCTTGTGCTTGTTTTTCTAAGTTAGGATCTCTACCATCCCAAAACTGTGCTGAGAAAAACACTGCATTATAAACAGTTGGTGAGTTTAAGTGGTGTGGATTTGCAGCCCATTTGTGACCGATCGCAGCACTTACACCATCATCTCCACCCTCGCTAAGGTTGTGACATGTGTTACAGCTAATAAGCCCACTTTTAGAAAGTCTAGGATCAAAATAAAGCTTTTTCCCAAGTTCAGCTTTTGCATCTGTGATAGGGTTTTTTGGGTTGTCAATAAGTTTCATAAGTTCAGATTTTGAAGTTGGAATTGCCTCAAGAGAGTTTTGTTTTGCTGTATCAACAAGGCTAGATGCCATCAGTGAAGAACCTACTAAAAGGAGAGAAAGTGTTGTTTTCATTATTGTTCCTTATTTTAATTATCAAACGATAATTTTTTTCTTTTAGAAATTTTAACGCTTCAAAGCTTAAACTAAGTTGATTAGTTTTTGTTGAGAATATCTTTTGCACTCTTGATAGCATTAAGATAGCTCAGCGTATTTGCCCTGCCTTGGTAGGCAATATCAAAGGCGGTGCCGTGATCTACAGATGTACGGATGATGGGGAGGTTGAGTGAGATATTGACACTCTCATCAAAGTAGAGGGCTTTGAGGGGTGCTAAACCTTGGTCGTGATACATCGCAACAAAGTAGCGAAAGTTTTTGCGAAAGTTTGGAGTAAATGCGATATCGGGAACGATAGAGCCAATGAAGCATTTTTTGCCGATGATCTCATTTGCCTCATCGATCGCTTCATCGATAATGCTCTCCTCATTTCCAAGCACCCCATTATCACCCGCATGAGGGTTGAGACCCAAAACGGCAACCTCTTTGTCTCCAATGCTTTGATGTAGATCGAGTAAAAATGTAAGCAATTTTTCTTTTGTGATACTATCGGCGACTTGACGTAGGGGTATATGTTCGGTGTACAGAGCCACAAACATCTTCTCACATCCAAGCATCATGATCGCCTCTTTGTCAAAGTGTTTGCGCAAGAGATCGGTATGCCCCTTAAACTCCAAACCAGCCATCATCCACGCTTCTTTGTGGATAGGAAGGGTAACGATCGCATCGACTTTTTTCTCCTCTGCAAGTTTGATCGCTTCCATAAAAGAATCATACGAATAGCGCCCACTCTCCACACTCAAAATTCCAGGAGTGATAAGAAATGAACCCTCTACATCCCAAGTACATAGATCATTAGGGATACTACATCCCAAGAGCTTTGCAGCTTGATCGAGCATCTCTTTATTAATACAATAAAGAGGCTCTACCATTTGTGCTATCTCATGGTGTGCGCGAAGTGCGATCTCGATCCCCACGCCACTAAGATCACCGATACTTATGGCAACTTTTGGTTTCATCGCGTAGTGAGTCTTTTCATCTCACGAACCGCTTCAGCCAAACCACTAAAAACACTACGAGCGATAATGCTTTGCCCAATATTGAGCTCAACGATCTCTTGAATCTGCATCATATGCGAAACATTGTGATAATTTAGACCATGCCCTGCAGCAACTTCTAGCCCCAAAGAGTGTGCATGAGCAGCCGCAGTTTGAAGCTCTTCAAGAGATCTTTCCAGCTTACTCTCGAGTGTAGAGCGTGGAAGTTCGAGCTCTTTGATAGAGTGGTGCGAATAGCCCAAAGAGGAGTGAAGCATCGCAAAGATATTGGCAAAACTTCCCGTGTGTAGTTCTACCATCTCAGCGCCAAGCTCTTTTGCCTTTTCCATCGCTTCGAGTGTTGGATCGACAAAAAGAGAAACAGGGATCAAAGAATCGTGAAGCTGCTCAATCGCAAAAGCGATCGATTCTTCATGTGTGAAGAGATCTAGCCCACCCTCAGTTGTCACCTCTTCACGCTTTTCTGGCACAAGAGTCGCGCGGTGTGGGCGAAGATCACAGACAATATTTAAGATCTCTTTATTGATAGAACACTCAAGGTTGACAGGCAGACTCGAGCTCTGGATGATCTTTTTTGCATCAGCATCTTGGATATGGCGTCTATCTTCGCGCAGGTGGATCGTGATCTGATCTGCTCCATTCATACAAGCAATATGTAAAGCGTGGATAATATCAGGGTCATTGACTTTGCGCGCTTCACGCAATACTGCTACATGATCTATATTGACTCCGAGTCTCATCTTATCCATTTTTTACCTCACTTATAAATGTTTTGTATTTTTCCTCAAGCACATCAGGGTGGATGATCTCTCCTACATGCACTTCAACGATTCTAGTCTTTTTATACGGTCCTGCTTTGAACACTTTTTCAAGGGTGTCATTGATATAGACTGGAACCACATCAAGGTTGTTTGCTTTGGCGATCTTAGAGGCACCGCTTTGAAAGTTCTTGACACCTTCTCCTTTGTATCGCTCCCCCTCTGGGAAGATATAGATATTGAGATTGTCTACTTTAGAGAGGATCATCTTGATCTGCTTAAAAAAGCGCAAAAGCCCTTTTTTGTTTTCAAGATCGACACTGATACATCCGCTGTAACGGAAAAAATCACCATAAAAGGCATCAAAGAGCTCTTGTTTTGCGATCCAAGTTCCATTTTTATTGTGCTTTGCAAAGATATGCTCCATCACGATGATATCTAAAAGAGAACGATGGTTGATCGCATAGAGTATCTTGTCTTGTTTTGGAAGCGAGCCGATGAGGCGAACTTCGATATTAAGAAATTCTAAAACACGATTAGAGTAGTTTTGTCTTTGATGCGAGAGTCGGATGTATTTCTCTTTGAGAGTCTTAAAAGGGTGCGCGTAAATTTTTTTGAAAATATGGATATATTTATACCCCAACCGAATCATCACCGCATACTTGCCAAATTTTCGTAACATATAAATACCTTTTAGAGTTGCCCTTTAGTTAAAGATGTGATTATATCTCAAAAAATGTAAAACAATCAAAAGGGGAAAAGTTAGATATTGATAACTTATATCATTATCAGTATCTTTTAAGCTATGAAAGATTACAATTCTGATACTTGTTATCAATAGTTGTAGAGAAAAGATAATATTGAGTAAGAATAATAAATGTAAAGAAGAGAGTATGAAAGAGAAGGTACAGATAGATTCTAAAAAACTTTTCGCAGCGACAAAAGTGGTAGAGATTGTACATGATACTCAGGTTTATATCCTCCGCATAACGCGTGATAATAAACTCATTTTGACAAAATAGGGGAAGATGATGAAGAAAAATAAAGACACATTGATCGGTTTTACTCTCTCAGTAGCACTCCATGGAGTACTGCTTGGGGCTGTTTTATTCTCAGCAACACAAGAGAAAAAAGAGACAGCTTCTGCCCCAAAATCAGTAAGCATCTCTTTGAGCTCTTTGAGTGAAGTGATCCAAGAGACACCTAAGAAAAAAGTGTGTGATAAGCCAAAGAAAAAACATACAAAGCACAAAGAACACAAAAAAGTGGCACATAAGCCAAAACCAAAACCAGCACCTAAAGAAGTGATCAAAGAATCACCGATCCCAGTAGAAAAAGAGATCGTCAAAGAAGAGGTGGTCGAGGAGAAAAAAGAGGAAGCTCAAGAGCTTGTAGAGGCAGAACCTCTCAAAGAGCAAGAGAAGGTAGATGAACGCGAACAAGAGCTTCTCTCTGCACAAGAGCTGCAAAAAAAAGAGCAAGAAGCGCAAGAGTTAGCACAATCTTTGCATGAGAATTTTGTCAAAACAAACTTTGAAACGATCCGTGAGATGGTGCTCTCTCATTTGAGTTATCCACGCATAGCAAAACGTATGGGTTATGAGGGAGTTGTGCATATTATGCTTGTGATCGATACAACAGGAAAACTCTTGGATGTAATGGTAGAAAAATCTTCAGGGCACGCGATCTTAGATAAGAGTGCCCTAAAAGCTGCAAGCCGCCTAGCAAGTGAGATTCTTCCAAATCCTCAAAGTGTTTCAAAGGTTTCTTTACCAGTTTATTTCGCACTCAAATAACAAAAACTTAGCCAGCCATCGCAACTTTTATCTTTTGCTAGTAGCCAGCCAAATATGAAAAAAAATATTAGGATACTAAAAGATGAAAAAGTACAAAAAAGTGGCCTTGGCGCCAAGCCTTTGTTGGGCGATGCTGAGTGTAACTACACTAGCAGCAGAGGATAATGTTGCCCTAGAGGGTGTAAAAGTAGTAAGTGCCGCGGGTTATGAGCAAAAGATCACCGATGCACCTGCGAGTATCTCAGTGGTGAGCAAAGAGGAGCTGCAAAAGCGCTCTTATACCAATCTGCTTGATGCTGTGCGTGAGATCGAGGGTGTCGATATTGGTGAGAGCCGTGATAAAACGGGTCAGGGGAGTGTGAGTATCCGCGGAATGGGTGGAGATTATACCCTGCTTCTTATTGATGGAAAACGCCAAAACAACGTAGGGGATATCTACCCAAATAATTTCGGGGGCAATCAACAAAACCATATTCCACCGCTTGAAATGATCGAACGTGTTGAGATCATTCGTGGACCGATGGCGACACTTTATGGAGCTGATGCTATTGGTGGGGTGGTCAATATCATCACCAAAAAGATCTCCAATGAGTGGATCGCCTCAGCCACGGTGAGTCAGACGATCCAGAGTAATGATGTGTATGGAGATGATAGAAATCTTGATGTTGCGGTGATGGGCCCTCTTATTAAAGATACATTAGGCTTAGCGCTTCGTGCAAGCAAATATGATAAAGAAGCATCCAACCCTGAGTATGCAGATGCAATCGATCCTGATGGCAATGTTGTTGAGAGAGAACTCGGCTTTGGTGGCGGTGGAAGAACGGTTGCCAATGAAAATTATAATCTCGGAGCACGCCTATCGTATAAGCCTCATGAGAAGCATGAGTTCGTTTTTGATCTTGAGACCTCGCGTCAAAAGTATGATAATTCTGAGGCGCAACTAGGTACTTTTGATAGTGCTGAGCAGTTGATGTATCAAAATAAAGCGGGTAATCTTCTGCCAAGAACTGGCTATGGAGAGAATCAAGAGTTCTTGCGCGATCAATGGTCTTTGAGCCATGAGGGGGATTGGGATTTTGCTAAGAGTAAGCTCAATATTTATCAAGTAAACACACAGAATATGGGAAGAACACTCCCTTTGAGTGCTGCTGAGAGAACTTCGATAGAGAGCTGGTGGAACTCTAATGGTAAACCAACTTCAAAAACATTAACAGCTACACAAAAAGAGTATTTAGAATCTACCTATCTTCCGCGCCCAGAACGTGTGATGCAAACCAAGCAACTCACAGTAGATGGAAAAATGGATATTCCACTTGAAGAACACTTGGTGGTTCTTGGTTTTCAGTATATCGATGCCGAGATGGAAGATGGTGTCTTTGGTATGACAGACACGGATGGCTATGTCAGCGGCAAGGTACAACCCCACAAACAATGGGCGCTCTTTGCAGAAGAGAATTGGTATGCACTTGATGGTTTAACTTTTACTCTTGGCGGGCGCTACGATAAACACGAGGTTTTTGGAAGTAATACGAGCCCGCGTGCCTATGTGGTGTATAACTTCTTAGATGATTTTACCATCAAAGGTGGGGTGGGTACAGGGTATAAAACACCTAAAACATCCGATCTTTTTGATGGAATCGTTGGTTTTGGAGGACAGGGTACGAGCCCATTTATTGGAAACCCTGATCTCAAAGCGGAAAAAAGTGTCAATGCAGAGATCGCGTTTTATTATGAAAACAAAAGAGGGGATAGTTTTAATATCACCTATTTTCAAAACGACTTCAAAGATAAGATCCAAAGCGGACCGACGATCGCGTCAAATATTGGGGCTGACTGGGCTGCTTTGGGCTATACAGAGTTTACCCAAAAGGTCAATATTGACAAAGCGGTGATCAAAGGGCTTGAGATCGCAGGAAAGTATACTCTTACATCCCAAGTAGCACTGCGTGGTAATTATACCTATATCGATTCAGAGCAAAAGAGTAGGGAGTACACAGGCTTGCCACTCTCTGGAAGTGCGAAGCATATGTATAACCTAGCCCTTGATTATAAGCCAAACAAAGATCTCAGCACCTATGTGATCCTTACGGGAGAAAAAGAGCGCTATGGTGGAATCCCAAGAGGTGGGGATGTAAGCGATGCGTTTTGGTACAAAGACTATAATGTGCTCAATGCAGGAGCCACTTACAAGGCAAATGAGAATGTCACACTTATAGGAAGGATCAACAATCTTCTTGATCGTGATTTTACCACTTATACGACGCAATTTAGCGGCTCTACAGGCAACTGGGAACCAATCTATAGAGATGATTACAACACCAAAGCAAAGTCACGTGAGTTTTGGCTGAGTATGAATATTAAGATCTAAGGAAGAATTTTGAAGAAAAGAACACAAAGCCTTTTTCATAAGCTCCACCTTTATCTAGGGCTTTTCGCCGCACTTACTTTGAGTATTGTCGGGCTCACAGGCGCGATACTTTCGTATGAAAAAGAGATATTACGACTTTTGAATCCTAGCTCTTTTGAGGTGAAGATTCAAGAGAAGAAACTTCCTATGCAAACACTTGTATCTGAGTTTTTCAAGCAAAAGCCAGAGGCGCAGATCCGTATGATAAGTATTGCAAAAGATCCGCAAGAATCTTATGTTTTTCGTATAGCAAGCAAAAAGAGTCGCAAAGGTGAGGCGATCTATCTCAACCCTTATACGGGTGAGATACTCCCTCAAGTGCGTGGTACAGGTTTTTTTCATTTTATAGAAAATCTACATAGACGCTTAGCGATGGGTGAGGTGGGAAAACAGATCGTAGGGGCGAGCGTTTTGATGCTGATCGTGATAGTGCTCAGTGGCATCATTATCTCATTGCCTCGCATTAAACGTGGTTTTTTTGCCTCTTTTAGTTTTAACCCCAAAGCTAAGGGCAGGGCACTTCTTTACTCGATGCATGCAGCTCTTGGGATGTGGGTGATCCCATTTTATTTAGTGGTCTCTCTCACAGGGCTTTATTGGTCGTACAAGTGGTATAATAGTGCGCTTTATGCTTTGGCAGGAGTGGAAAAACCACAGCGTGCGATGCACAAAAAGCCACAAACTCAAGAGCCACACAGCCCTGAGGATGTTGCACAAAATGCACACAAAGCCTTAGAGCTTTTTGAATCAAAATATGGGGAATGCTATAGCTCGGCGGTGTGGTTTGTAGATGCCAAAAAGTATAAATGGATCTTTATCGATAGCAAGCCAGCTCATCTGTATGCACGCAACGAGATCATTTTTGATGCAAAAAATGGCACGATCTTAGAACATAGCCCTTATGATGCCAAAACAATAGGTGGCAAACTTATGGCAAGTATTCTCGCTTTGCATACGGGTGAGTACTTTGGTTGGATCGGGCAGCTTGGGATGTTTTTAGCAGCACTTTGTATGCCCCTTTTTGGGATCACGGGCTTGCTTTTGTATTTGAAAAAAAGAAAGAAAAAGAGAGAGGGATGATGAAAAGTAAAAAGGTAGTGTTTTTTCTGGGGCTTCTTGCCCTTGTGGGTGGAGGCTACTTGGCGTATCAAAACTTCAAGACAAATGATCAAAGCGAGCAAACCCTTCAAAGTGTGCTAGTAGAGCGTGGTGATATTGAAAATGTGGTCACCGCAACTGGAAAACTCCAACCACGTGATTATGTAGATGTAGGGGCACAGGTTTCAGGACAGCTCAAGTATCTGCATGTCGATGTGGGTGATAGGGTAAAAAAAGGGGATCTCTTAGCAGAGATCGATGTGACCCTATTTATGCCAAAAGTGGATGCAACACGAGCGCAGCTGAGATACCAAAAGTCTTCTTTGCTGGATAAAAAAGCGCAACTCGAACTCGCTCATATTCAGTATGAGCGTCAAAAAAATATGTACGCGCACAAAGCCACAAGTCTTGAAGCATTGCAAAATGCAGAGATAAGCCTCAAGAGTGCCCAAGCACACGTGGCGATGCTTGAAGCTCAGATAGAGCAAACAAGTTCTTCTTTGCGCGCTGAAGAAGCAAACTTAGAGTTTACACGTATTTAGATCGGAAGA
>JAVETX010000039.1:0-21964 GCA_034005845.1 Sulfurimonas sp.
GGCATCCGTGAGGTTTGCCTGCTTGCCAAGTTACAAAATAGTGCACGCAACGTCTACAGTTTATTCTTTTCATTTTATTTGCTCTTTGGAGTTCTTTGAAGAATTTAAGTGGCGTATTTTATCATATTCGCTAAAATAGCTCAATTTATTTTACAAAGAGATGATTATGGACAAAATACTACTGATGCTACAACTTCAACTCCAGCTCAATGATGCGACCAACGGGGAGAAGTGGAGAGAGGGTGTGACCAAAACAGGAAACCCTATCAACTGGAAGCGTTGTATCTATATGGAATGTGCAGAGATGATTGATAGCTTTTCATGGAAACATTGGAAAAATCTTAACCAAGCACCTGATTGGGCAAACTTACAGATCGAAGTGGTGGATGTGTGGCATTTTATCATCTCGTTGGCTCTTGAAGAGTATGCAAAAGAGATGAAAGGGGAGATCGAAGAGCTCGCTTTGAACTTAAGCGCACTTCCAAACTTTGCTGCACTTCACAACAAAAATGTACAACACGGTACACAAAATGAGATAATCGCAAAAGTAGAAAACATTATGCTTTTAGCACTTCAAAAAGAGCCTTTTGAGATCGAAGAGATCGTGGCTGAATTTTTTGATCTTGTGCTTTTAAGTGGGCTTGATCTTGATACACTCTATAGACTCTATGTGGGTAAAAATATCCTCAACCAGTTTCGTCAAGACCACGGCTACAAAGATGGAAGCTATATCAAAGAGTGGGATGGGCAAGAAGATAATGTAGTGATGAAGCGCTTATGGGATGAAGATGCTGATATGCAGCCAGAAGTACTCTATAAAAAGATGGCAAAAATCTATCTTCCACTGACACAGAGATAGTCTTGCAAAAGGTTCTTGAAGTAGAAAATCTCACTTTTGGCTATACAAAAGAGCAGAGCCTTTTTGAGAACTTTTCGCTCAGCCTTGCCAAAGGGGAGATCAAAGCGATCGTCGGAGAGAGTGGGGCAGGGAAAAGTACCCTTTTTGAGCTCATCCTTGGCAATCTCAAACCCTCTAGTGGCACACTCAAAAGTGCTCGGATCTCAGAGGTTTTTCAAGACCCTTATAGCTCTTTTCACCCAAGTTATTCTCTACTTAACCAGATCAAAGATGTCGCGTCTTTGGATGGGATACAGAGTTATCTAGAAAATCTTAACCTCGAATATAAACAACTCCTCAAACTTCCACACGAACTCTCAGGTGGACAACTCCAACGCGCTTCTATTTTGCGAGCGATGCTTATGAAACCTGAGCTTTTACTCCTCGATGAGCCAACAAGTGCACTCGATAATGTGATCCAGCTTGAGGTGATGCGCATGTTACTCTCTAAACTCGATGGGATGGGGATGTTACTCATCACACACGATATGGATTTGGCAAAATGGTGCGCAGATGAAGTGATCTTATTATAGTTACTAAAAGAGAGATTAAGTTTAAACAATAACTTTTATCGTTTAAAGATCTATACAGTATAATGGCATTATGAATAATTATACAGATATGTTAAGAGATCATAACTTGAAAGTAACGCCGCAACGTCTTGCCATCGCGCAAGCTTTGGATCTGCGCGGGCACATGAGCTTGGATGAGCTCTATCATGTGATGCTTGAAAAGTTTAGTTCTATCTCTTTGGCGACCATTTATAAAAATATCCATATTATGCTCGAGAACACATTTATCCAAGAGGTAAAATTGCCACAGGCAAAATCTGTGTATGAGTTGACAAAGGCTTCTCATGCTCATCTCTCTTGTGAAAAATGTGGAGCGGTAGAAGATATTACACTTGAAATGAATGCGCTTGTAGAGCAAGCAATGCAAAAAAGTTCGTATAAAATACAAGAGGCGAGCCTAGTTTTAGGCGGTATTTGTAAAAACTGTCAGTAACTCTTTTGTTATTTTAACAACTCCTCAGCACTTTTAGAGTAGAATTGCGACATTAATTTTTCTAAAGGGATTCCATGCGTGGATATAAGATTTTTGCGGGTAGTTCGAGTGTTGAGTTTGCAAAAGAAGTTTGTCAGCTTTTAGATGTTCCATTGGCGAAGGCTGATGTGAAGAGTTTTAGTGATGGTGAGATCTCAGTGCAGATCGCTGAGAGTGTACGTGGACGTGATGTATTTATCGTACAATCAACAGGTGCACCATCCAATGATAATCTTATGGAACTTCTTGTGATGACAGATGCCTTGCGTCGTTCTTCTGCAAGTAGTATTACAGCTGTTGTGCCTTATTTTGGATATGCAAGACAAGACAGAAAAGCTGCTCCTCGTGTGCCTATTACTGCAAAACTTGTTGCTGATATGTATGAGACTGCAGGGATCGATAGAGTTGTGACTATTGATCTTCACGCTGGTCAGATCCAAGGTTTTTTCAATATCCCAGTGGACAACCTTTATGGATCTATCACTTTTGAGAACTACATCAAGAGTAAAAACCTCAAAAGCCCGATCGTAGCATCTCCTGATATCGGTGGTGTTGCTCGTGCTCGTTATTTTGCAAAGCGTCTTGGGCTTGATATGGTGATCGTTGATAAGCGCCGCGAAAAAGCAAATGAGAGCGAAGTGATGAATATCATCGGTGATGTTGCAGGGCATGATGTGATCATGATCGATGATATGGTTGATACTGCAGGTACAATGGTAAAAGCTGCAACTGCTCTTAAAAACAAGGGTGCAACATCTGTTATGGCGTGTGCAACTCATGGTGTTTTAAGTGGAAAAGCATACGAGAATCTTGCAAACGGAGAGCTCGATGAGCTCATTATCACAAACACACTTGTGACAAAACCATCAGAAAAGATCGTCGTGCTCACAGTCGCTCCACTCTTTGCTGAAGTGATTCGCCGTGTGTATCATAACGAGAGTGTCAACTCACTTTTTATCTAGTTTCTAAAAATTCAAGCACTCTTAATACTTAACAACTCTATCAGGACTATTTGAGTATAATTCGCTTATTATTTTTTCACTAGGAAAATTTTTTGAAAAACATTAGAAACTTTTCTATTATTGCACATATTGACCATGGAAAAAGCACCTTGGCAGACCGTATTATCCAAGAGTGTGGAGCGGTGAGTGAGCGTGAGCTTAAAAAGCAGATGATGGACACTATGGACATCGAGCAAGAGCGCGGGATCACCATCAAAGCACAGAGTGTTCGCCTTGATTATGTAAAAGATGGGGAGCATTATGTCCTCAATCTTATCGACACTCCCGGCCACGTTGACTTTTCGTATGAGGTGAGTAAATCGCTTGCATCAAGTGATGGGGCACTCTTGATCGTTGATGCTGCTCAAGGGGTCGAGGCACAAACGATCGCCAACGTCTATTTGGCGATGGAGAACAACCTTGAGCTTATCCCTGTTATCAACAAGATAGATCTTCCTGCAGCAGACCCTGATAAGGTAGCTGAAGAGATCGAGACGAGTATTGGGATCGATGCGACAGATGCGGTGCTTGTTTCGGCAAAAACAGGTGTAGGGATCCGTGAACTTATCGATGCTATTGTTGAGCGTGTTCCTGCTCCTGTGGGAGATACCGATGCAACGACAAAAGCGATCATTTATGATAGCTGGTTTGATCCTTACTTGGGTGCACTCGCACTTGTGCGTGTTTTTGATGGTGCGATCACAAAAGCTCAAAACATTATGCTTATGAGCAATAAAGAGCAACACCAAGTGCTTGATCTGATGTATCCACATCCACTCAGAAAACAAAAAACAAAAGCGATCCAAACAGGTGAGATCGGGATCGTCGTTCTTGGTCTCAAAGAGGTAAGCGTTGTCAATGTTGGTGATACCATCACGGATGCGAAGAACCCAACAGCTGAGCCAGTAGGGCGCTACGAGCCTGCAAAACCTTTCGTATTTGCAGGGATCTACCCGATCGATACCGATCAGTTTGAAGAGCTTCGCGATGCGCTTGACAAGCTCAAGCTTAACGATAGCTCTCTCTCGTACGAGCCAGAGACCTCTATCGCTCTTGGTTTTGGTTTTCGTGTAGGTTTTCTTGGGATGTTGCATATGGAGGTTATCAAAGAGCGTTTAGAGCGTGAGTTTGGGCTTGACCTCATAGCAACAGCTCCATCGGTTATTTATAATGTCTATCTCAATGATGGAACGATTGTAGAGGTGCAAAACCCTTCAGAACTACCACCAATCAATCATATCGATAGAATCGAAGAGCCTTATATCAAAGCAACCGTGATCACTCCAAGTGAATATCTTGGAAATATCATCACTTTGCTTGTCAATAAGCGAGGTATTCAAGAGAAGATGACCTATCTCAATGAAGATAGAGTGATGCTTGAGTATTCTTTGCCGATGAATGAGATCGTTGTAGGTTTTTACGACACGCTCAAGTCGATCTCTAAGGGGTATGCGAGTTTTGATTATGAGCCAAGTGCATTTCAAGAGGGTGATCTTGTCAAGCTTGATGTACGTGTAGCTGGGGATGTAGTCGATGCTCTGAGTGTTATCGTGCCTCGAACTTCGAGTGAATCACGCGGACGCGCGCTCGTGAAAAATATGAAAGAGCTGATCCCAAGACAACTTTTTGAAGTAGCGGTTCAAGCCTCTTTGGGCAACAAAGTGATCGCGCGTGAGACGGTCAAATCGATGGGTAAAAACGTAACGGCAAAATGTTATGGTGGGGATATTACCCGTAAGCGTAAGCTTTTAGAGAAGCAAAAAGCGGGGAAAAAGAGAATGAAATCGATCGGAAAAGTGCAACTGCCTCAAGAGGCGTTTATGTCTGTACTCAAAATGGACTAAACCCTTTGTTATGAAATGCATACTGTGTGAGAGATTCTCTTTGTCACACATATGCACCCCTTGTCAAGAGAAGTTTCTCACACCTAGCCTCTACAAAAGAAAGATCAACAACACCCAAGTGTATACTTTTTATAAGTACTCAGAGATCAAAGATCTCCTCTATACAAAACATAGCGACTTAGGCTATTACATCTATCGCCTTTTGGCACAAAAGAGCTTTGGGGAGTTTGCGAGATCTTTTGCTCTTGAGGGTGAGGATGAGATCTTTGCCTCTATCGCCATAGATGATGTGCCAAAGAGTGGCTATTCCCACACAGCTATTTTAAACGAAGCCCTTAAGAATCCCAATATCAAAGTGCTTCGCAATATCTTACGCGATGAGAGTGGTGTGAGCTATGCGGGAAAATCTAAAGCATTTCGCCTGCTCAATCCACGTAAATTTTCTCTCAAACCCTTTGCACACAAAGAAGTGATACTCGTAGATGATATAATCACGACCGGACTTACTTTTAGCGCAGCGATAAAAAAGCTAGAGCAAGAGGGCAAAGAGGTGGCATTTTGCCTCGCTTTAGCGGATGTGCAAAGTAATAAAAACGATAAAGGATACAAATGAAAACTCTTTTTTTACTCCTCTTTTCACTTCTTCTTTCTGCGCAAATGCTTGAAGTGGGTGAGAAGGTACAAAGTGTAGCTCTTACATCCCAACATGACCAAGAGATCAAGTTAACAGAAAATGGATTTTGGATCATTGGCTGGGATAAAGAGACAACGGCACTTGCTAATGAGTATTTTTATAAGCATAAAATAAAGAAAGATCAAAATATGATCGTGGATGTATCGCAGATCCCCTCAGGGATCTTTTCGATGTTTGTCGCACCAAAGATGCAAAGATTTAGCCACCCTATACTTTTGAGCTACGATGAGGCATATAACCTCACGCTTCCTTATAAAGATGGATATGTCACACTCTTAAAGCTTCAAGATGCAACCATCGAAGCTATCTATTTTGTAGAGACGCAAGAGGAGTTAGAAAAGCTTCTCAAATAATTTTTGGGCTCCCCTTTGCACCTCTTTTTTTATCTTCTCACCCGCTTTTGATTCCATGAGTTTTTGAAGATCAACGCTTACTTTTGGTGCGTTGATATCCCCTTTGAGTGTAGCGGTGATTGGTTGTTTGTTCGCAAGCACTGTGATCGTGGAGTCGATCTTTTGTGTTTGGGTATTGAGTTTTGTATCTTTGGTGCTGATCGCTGATGTGTTTGATTTGAGATCCAAAGAGGCTTGAATATTTTCTTTGTGAATATTGGCAACGACATCCCCTGCAAAATTCTCTTTATAAAGATCGATCTTGCCGTATTGTTTGAGCAGTGTGAGCATCTCATTTTGAGTGAACTTTCCACCACTGAGCTTTCCTTTGAAATCCCCTTTACTTTGTGCGAGGTTGTAGTTGAGTTGTGCACTGAGTGAAGATTTGAATATCTCTGGATAGATCAGGATGTGAAGAAGATCGAGGGTTTGTACCGATGTTATATCTGCTCTGAGCTCATCATTATGCAGCTTGGCATCGATCTTGCCACCTGCGATATTGGAGTGCATCGTAGCATCAAGACCTTTGTCTTTTTTGATCTTTCCATGTGCGAGAAGACCTCCTCTCATATGCTGTTGTGTGGCAAAGAAGAGTTTCTCTAAGCTTTTGATATCGGCTGTGTAGTCACTTATAAGCGATCCCTTTTTGATATCAAAAAGAGCACTTTTTATATCAAGTCTTGCCAAGCTAGAATCAAGTGTGAGCATAGAATCCACAAGATCACCGCGAAGTGTACTTGTACTTGAGAGTGTGTAGTTTGTAGAGGGCATAGCAGATTTGAACTCCATCATTTTTGTGATGAGTTTTGTATTCAGTGCGCCTTGGACGATCTTTGTCGTGATCACACCATCGAGCGCACCCATCTGTGCATTTTCGATCTTCATATCAACCGTGAGAAGACCATCTGTATAGTGTGGCTGATGGAGCATATAGAGTGCTTTGTAAAGGCGAAGATTTTTGATCTTTGCATGTAGTTTATGTGGTGCGAACTCTTTGAGGGTCGCTTGAAAAATAGTATCAGAGCCTGCGATATCACTTAGACCATTGATGGTGAGTTTCTCTTTAGCACCTTTGATTTCACCTTTAACATTGAGAGCCCCTCGGATATCTGCATTGGTGATAGGCTTTAAGAGCGCGAGCTCTTGGATCGCTATACCATAGCGTAGATCCATTTGAAGAGTTTCAGGCTGGAATGTACCTTGGGATGTAAGAGCTGCGAGGTTAGAGTCAAATTTTGTTTTATAGACGATATCTTTTCCTTGAAGCTTTACATCCGAAGTGGAATGAAACTGCGTTTGGGGGAGGGTGACATTGTAGTGCTTTTGCATCACAGCTGTATTGATCTTGCCCTCTTTGAGTGTGATCTTTGCATCTCCTAGGAGATTTTTAGGATCGAGTGAGCTGAGTTTTAGCTTTACATCCAAACGTGAAGAGGCATATTTTTCTTGACCAATCATTGCTAAGAGCTCCTCAACATTAAGCCCTTTGATCGTAGCAAGTACAGATTGTGGCTTGAGTGAGTGAATATCTATATCATAATGGGTATCACTCGAAGCGATGTCACTCTCTCCTTTGATTGTGATAGCATCGATATCTCCGATAATGATACCATTTGTATGAAAGCTACCACTGAGCTCTGCTTGTGCAAGCTTGGAGAGTGAAGAGAGACGCTTGAATGTCACATCATAGAGGAGATCAAAAGATTGAGCAAAGAGGGAGAAGTCCCCTTTTAGAGAGACTTTATTGTTTACATCCAAAGCTAAGAGGATCTCAAGAGAACTTGATCTGAGGATAAAAGTCTCAAGCTTTGCATCGAGTTGTGTCTGTTTTTGGATCTCTTCTTCAATAAAAGGCTTGAGCAAGCCATTTCCAAAAGGGGTAAAAGCTACGACATAAATGGCGATACAAAATGTCACCAATACACCACCAAACCATGCAAAGTACTTCATAAAACGTCCTTGTGTCTATTTGTATACAAAATGATACAAAAATAGACTTAAATGGTTTTTTAGTTTTAGAGCGCTACAATTGAGTAGAGTTTGTACTTGACAGTTATAGACTAAAGTAAGTTATATAAAAATATTTAACTAATACTTGACATTGTTACACTCAATATGTATAATACTGTCATCTTTTAAAGAAAAGGAGTATACAAACTATTATGTCTAAAGAAGAAACCCAAAAAGATCCTCAGGTAAAAGAAGAGGAAAATCAAGAGCAACTTGATGCAGCTTGCCAAGAGGCTGAAGCCGAGGCAGAGGCTGTTGAGAATGAGTTTGATCTACTTCAAGCTGAACTTGCTGAGTTAAAAGATAAATATGCGCGTGTTCACGCTGATTTTGATAATATAAAGAAACGATTAGAGAGAGAAAAATACACAGCAGTAGAATACGCAAATGAAAAGTTTGCAAAAGATATGATTCCAGTGATGGATTCATTACAGATGGCATATGCTTCAGCGGATAGCCAAGCAGAGCCAAAAGAGCTTTTAGCAAAACTCAAAGAGGGGATAGAGCTGACTCTCAAACAGTTTACAACCTCTTTGGAAAAACATGGTATTACGATGGTGTCTCATGATGAACCATTTGATCCAAACATCCATAACGCTGTGCAAAGTGTGGATAGCGATGAGGTTGAGAGTGGTCAAATTGTTCAGACATTTCAAACTGGATATAAATATAAAGAGAGACCACTTCGTGAAGCAATGGTAGTCGTGGCCAACTAATATGAGAAACGCTTTTGGAGCAAAGCCCCAAAAGCTACGCTAGGCGCTATGCCACTAAAGCACAAAAAAGCTTTCGGCTTTTTCGTCTCAGTGGCATGGTTTAAAAAAAATCTGACACGAAAGTGTCAAGCTTTAGTCGCCTTAGCGGCGCAAGCGAAAGTAGAAGGGACTTGTTCCTTTTACGACAAATAAATAAAACAAAAATTAAGGAAGATAAAATGAGTAAAGTAATTGGTATCGACTTAGGAACAACAAACTCTTGTGTAGCAGTATATGAGGGTGGAGAAGCGAAAGTTATCCCGAATAAAGAGGGAAAAAACACAACACCTTCTGTAGTAGCATTTACAGATAAAGGTGAGGTTTTAGTTGGTGATTCTGCAAAACGTCAAGCGATCACAAACCCAAATAAGACGATCTCTTCAGTAAAGAGAATCATGGGTCTTATGATGAACGAAGAGAATGCAAAAGCGGCGCATGATAAAGTAACATACAATATCGTAGATAAAGATGGAATGGCTGCAGTAAACGTAGATGGAAAAGTGTATACACCACAAGAGATCTCTGCAAAGATCCTTAGCAAACTCAAAGAAGATGCAGAAAGCTACTTAGGTGAGACTGTTACAGATGCGGTAATTACGGTTCCTGCATACTTCAATGATGCACAAAGAAAGGCAACAAAAGATGCTGGTACGATTGCTGGCCTGAACGTTTTACGTATTATCAATGAGCCAACGGCATCTGCACTTGCATATGGACTTGAAAGCAAATCGGATGAAAACGTACTTGTATATGACCTTGGGGGCGGGACGTTTGACGTAACTGTACTAGAGATCTCTGATGGTACATTTGAGGTTCTCTCAACAGATGGAAATGCATTCTTAGGTGGAGATGACTTTGATAATAAGATCGTTGATTTCTTAAATGCTGAGTTTAAATCATCTCATGGAATTGATCTTAAAAATGACAAAATGGCACTTCAACGTCTTAAAGATGCAGCAGAAAATGCGAAAAAAGAGCTTTCAAGTTCAACTGAGACTGAGATCAACCTTCCATTTATCACAATGACAGAAGCGGGACCACAACACTTAGTGGTAAAACTTACTCGTGCGAAATTTGAGGGAATGATCGATGGACTTATCAAAGAGACGATCTCTCATATCGAAACAGCGATGAAAGATGCAGACCTTGATAAAAATGAGATCAAAGAGATCATCATGGTTGGTGGTTCAACTCGTGTTCCAAAAGCACAAGAGAAAGTAAGTGAATACTTTGGTGGCAAAAAACTCAATAAAGGTGTAAATCCTGATGAGGTTGTTGCTGCGGGTGCTGCTATTCAAGGTGGAGTATTACGTGGGGATGTAAAAGATGTTCTTTTACTTGACGTTACACCACTTTCACTTGGTATTGAGACTCTTGGTGGAGTTGCAACGAAGATCATCGAAAAAGGGACAACGATCCCTGTGAAGAAATCTCAAGTGTTCTCAACTGCAGAAGATAACCAACCAGCGGTTTCTATCAGCGTAGTTCAAGGGGAGCGTGAGTTTGCAAAAGACAACAAATCTCTTGGTCTGTTTGAACTTGGTGACATCCCAGCTGCACCACGTGGAGTACCACAAATTGAGGTAACTTTTGATATCGATGCAAATGGTATCTTAACAGTGAGTTCAACAGATAAAGGGACTGGTAAATCTCAATCGATCACTATCTCTGGATCTTCAGGATTAAGTGAAGAAGAGATCGAAAAAATGGTACAAGATGCAGAAGCGCATAAAGCAGATGATGCTAAACGTAAAGAGCTAGTTGATCTTAAAAACCAAGCAGATGCACTGATCGCTCAAACTGAGAAATCAATGACTGAGATGGGTGACAAGCTAGAAGCAGAAGAGAAAACAAAAATCGAGACTGCTATTGCTGAGCTCAAAGAGATTCTCAAAGATGAAAATGCTACAAAAGAGCAGATCGAAGAGAAAGTAAAAGCACTGACAGAAGCAAGTCATAAAATGGCAGAGCAGATGTATAAGCAAGAACAAGGCGGTGAAGCTGCGCAAGCTGATACAAAAAAGAAAAAAGATGACGATGATGTTATCGACGCTGAAATAGAGTAAGCACTTTCTTCTTACACAATACATAGTTCAGAGCTCCTTTGAGCTTTGAACTCTTCACTTTTCTCTATCTCTTTTCCTCCTCTAAAATTTAAAACACTTCATCTCATTTGCTTATTTATTGGTCTTAATCTCTTATTTTTAAAAACTACATAACATATTTTTTTCATTTTGCAGCAAAAAAATTGCTCATTTATTAATCATTATCCAAAATTTCATATAATTTTCATATCCAAGAAGGAGATACTATGATAAATGTAGTAGGGAGCTTAGTTGTAGTGATTGCAACTATGCTTTTAGCTGGCTGTGCATCCAAAGATGCCCATTCAAATGATTTTGCAAAAAATCAATTAGAAGAGATGAAAAAACCAACAAAACATCGTCTTTCAAAATAGTATCTAAGACAAAGGAGTCTTTTATGAAAACAATGAAAATAATTACTGTAGCAGCGATAGTAGCACTAGCGAGTGTATCAGGTCTTCATGCGCAAGAGAAAAGTTCAGACTCTTTTGCTAAAGCACAACTCGAAAAGATGAAAGAGTTTAAAAAACACCGTCTTTCAAAATAAAGAGAGTAAGTAAGCTCTTAGAGCTTACTTATAGTATTGAAAATCTTCTTTTGCCTTTTTTGAGGCACCACTAAAACTCATGATCTCCCCACCAAATTCAGCTTGAAACTTTTTTGCTTCTTCCAGGGAAGAAAAAGCATATTTACTCACCTTACTCATTGTTCCTTTTTTCTTACTTCCTACAACATAAAAAGCATCAACAACAGAGATGAATTTGAGTGTATCTACAGCTACAACCTGTGGGTTCTTAAGCGTCACACCTTCACCTAAATGATCTTCAAGGCAGTGGATAGAGCAGTATTGGTGTTGTTTGGCATCGTGTTCTGCTGCGTGGGATGTTTTGTAAAATTTGACAAGATCCATTCCACAACGTACACAATATTTATGATCTTTTCCATCTTGTAATAAAATCGCTTTTTTTTCATCTACTGTTTGAAACATTGCAACTGGTGCACTATGTTGCTCTTTTTGCATTGGTTTGTTTTGTGAGTCTATTGCACAGCCTGTAAAGAGAAGCGTTAAAAGTGAGAGAGAAAGTAGTTTCATAGAATGTCCTTTATTCATAATTAATTTTGCAATTTTAACAATTTTTGTCTCTATTTCATGTTAAAGAGAGATCAGTTTTGATATCTAATATTTATAATACGTAAAATATAAACTTATTAGTCGTTCATTATTATAAATAAAATACAATAAAAAATCATTTAAGGAGAGAAAATGAGAAAAGCATTATTGTATACATTTGTTAGTTTAGTTTTAGTTTTTGGAACTTTATTTTTATTAGGTTTACGCTTATTTGTCGTGACTGGGTAAAGCGATTTTCAAATCCCAATCGATTCCATGTTACAATATCCCCCTAGAGACTTAGTGTCAAAAGGGGATATTCCGTGAAAGAAAAAATAAAACATTATCTCAAAGAGATTCTACTTTTTATTATCGTTATGACAGTTTTGGCGAATGTGATAAGTCTTTATCGTAGTATGGATCTCAACAAAGAACCACTCAAAGCTTTGGATGTAGAACTCATCGATAAGAGTATCTATTCTTTGGATAGGTCAAAACCACTTCTTATCCACTTTTGGGCAACATGGTGCCCAACATGTAAACTCGAAGCCGCAAATATCCAGCGAATTTCAAAACATTATGAAGTACTTACAATCGCTGTCAACTCAGGGTCTGATGCAGAGTTACAAGCATATTTGGACGAGCGAGATCTTAGCTTTCATGTGCTCAATGATACAGAGAGCTATTTTGCAAAAACTTTTGCTATAGCTGCGTATCCAACTACTCTGATCTATGATACAGAGCAAAATGTGCTCTTTAGTGAAGTGGGCTATACATCTACTTTTGGCTTATGGCTTCGGATGTGGTGGGCTAGTCTTTAAGCTTTGTGAGAAGCACGCTTTTGAGCTCTTGTATCTCTTGACGTAAGAGATTGATCTCTTGGGATGTAGCATTTTCTACGTGCTGTACCTCTTCGATAATATGGGCTTCTTCTTTGCTATTCATCTCATTCATCGCATCGACTACAATTGCTACAATAAGATTGACCATAATAAAAGTCACGATAAAAATAAATGGAATAAAAAAGGTCCATGCATAAGGGTGCTCTTCTAAGATAGGGCGCACGATCCCCATCGACCACGATTCAAGTGTCATCACCTGAAAGAGGGTATAAAAGCTCTCTCCGAGTGTTCCAAACCATTGTGGAAATGTTGCGCCATAAAGATTGTTCGCCATAATGGCAAAGACATAAAAGAACAGAAGCATAAGTGCAGCGATAGACGCCATCCCAGGGATTACACTCAAAAGTGCTGCAACGATCTTTCGCATCTGTGGCACAACGGTGATGAGTCTAAAGAGCCTAAAGACTCTGAGAATTCTTAGGATCTCAAAACCTGCACTTGATGGGACTAAAGAGATAGCTACGATACTAAAATCAAAAAGGCTCCAGCTATCTTTAAAAAAGGCTGCGCGGTGTGCGTAGATACGTAGGGTTACCTCAATAGTAAATACAGTAATCACAAAGATATCAAAAGAAGCCAAAAACGCTCCATAACTTGCTTTGATCTCTTGGCTTGTCTCAAGCCCCATTGTTATACCATTTAGGATGATAAGCAACATAATAAAGTTTTGAAACTTGCCACACTCCACGAGTGATCGAATCTTCTCTTGCATAAAAAACCTCATAATAAATTTAGATGCAATTTTATCTTAGAATCAGTAACAAAAATGAAAAGAAATAGGGGGAGGAAAAAAGAAAAGATGAAGTCACGCACAAAAGCGTGACCCCATAAAAAGTGTAAAAACTATTTTGAAATTTTTACCGCATATGCTTTGTCTGAGAGTGGTACCCACGGACGTTTGATATGTTTTGGACGACGAAGTGTTGAGTTTTCATCAAGTCCACGTGTGAGTTGATCTCTCCACGCTTGGTATGTTTTAAAGTTATTTTCATAGTTTACATAGATGTCACCTATTTTATCACCAGTCTCAGCAGGCTCTAAAATAACTTTTTGGTGCCAACAATGCATACCAGAGATCGGGTCTGGATGCGCAGGTGCAACAGCATTTTGCCATGAACCACTTAGTCCATCCCACCAGATATTTCCACTATCTTTGTTGTAATCAGAGAATCTCTCAGATTTGAATGGAACGATACCCTCAACATATTTGAGTTTACCCTCTTTTCCATCCATCTGAAGTTCAGCCGTTGGAACACCAAAGCTATTCATCCCCGCTGTACCGTTGTAGTTCTCAATCTTGATCTGAGCACCATCTTTTCCAGCATTTTCAGGTGAGTGAGCCATAAACTTAGGATCATTCATATTACGAGCAACTGGTTGTGCATCCACTTTTCCATCAGTTACACCATTTGGAATAGTGACAGAGTTTTTCAGCTTCCATCTACCACCGTGGTGTGAACAAGCAAGCGTACCAGGAAGTACACCCTCAGTTGGAACAGCCATAGCTACGAAGTAACCAGAATCAAGTCCTGAAACAGAATCTACAATTCTTACACGGATAGCATCCCCACGCTTGAACCCTTGACGTGCAGCATCTTTTGTTGAGATCCAGATAGGGTCATGGTTTTGTGAGATCTCCATAAGGTGTTTCGAGTTCGCTGAACGTGTATGAATGTTATATGGAAGACGGAATACTGTATTAAGTGCATACGAGTTTTCCTCTTTCATGTACATATGGTTTACATGTGAAACGATATGTGGCATAGCCTCTTTTTCTTTTTCATTTCTTGGATAGAATGGAATAGAGTATTCAGGCCATTTCCAATCATCTGCAAGCCATTCACAGAAGAAGTCAAGTTTTTTATCAAGTGTTGCAAAACCTTCCATCTTCTTACCATCGATCTCAATACCGATCGCTTTTTCTTTTCCATGGCTTTTTGCTGTGATAACACCTGTACGTTTATTGGTAGTACAATGTGCTTTCTCATATTTATGACCATGAGAGATATAGTGTTTTCCATCATCTTTGATCTCACGCTCTTGTGCAGAGTAGATTTTTGTCTCTTCTGTCCATGCACCGTGATCACGCATATATTCATATACTGGGAACTCAGAGTTTTTGTATCTTGCATCTTTTGTAGCAGTAGCTTTAAGATTTGGTAGGTTATCACCAAATGCTGCATCATACCACTCAGCAATAGTAACAGGTTTGCCTGGGTTCTTTTTAGATTCCCACATTTTTTTGATACCAAGTTTTCCAGTTGGATCGATATAGTTCACACACATATCAAACCAGAACTCATTCTCTTCCCAAACTTCACCAAGACCCGCTTTGATGTGTGCTTCAAGTGTTGCACGGTTAGGGTTTTTTGGTTTCCAGCCCATTTTTTCTAATGCTACACGCATAACAGGTTGTCTAAATGATGTCCAACGTGCTGGCATCGTCGCTTCAGAGTGTTGATCGTGACGCTCACCCGCAAGCCCAACAGGTAAAATATAATCTACATACCAGTTTGTCTCAGACCATACAGGTGAGAGATTCATAGTAAGTTCCATTTTTGATTCATCTTTGATCGTCTCGATCCATCTAAAGCCATCTGGATTGATCCAAACAGGGTTGTACATACGAGGGATCCAAACAGCAAGTTTTTCAGGAACATTAAGCCCTTTGTCTTTCCATTTCTTTTGCCACTCTTTATCACTTAAGAGGTGTGGAAGAAGGTATGAGAGCTCATATGTTGAAAGAGGCCATTCAGGTGGCCATGTAAGCTCATTGTATACATCTACTTTAGGGATGTTTGAACCACGCATACCTTGACCAACAGTGGAACTACCACCTTTTCCAGCAACAGAGATAACATGCCAGTGGTGAAAGAAAGTACCACCCTCAGGTCCAATAGCTCCGCGAAGTGCAAGTGGTAAATATCCAGCACGTCCACTCATCCATCCACCACGGTTCCCCGCTGCAGTTGCACGCCAGAAGTAAGAAGATACAGACTCACCAGCCCAGATAAACATATCATAAAGTGCTTCAAGTTTATAAGCAGGAACGTGCGTTTCTTTGACTGTATATTCAAGTGTATATGGTGAATAAAGCTCTTTAAGTACTTCTAAGAAAGTATCAAAATCTTTTCCTTTTGGTACTTGAGAGATATACCCTTTTTCAACCATAAACTCTAAATATTTTTTATTATCTAAGAAAACTTCCCAGTTAAGCCATTTTTTTACAAATTTCTTATCTACTTTGTCTTCGTTTAGAATTCTTTGCACAAGATAGAGATAAAGAGCTGGCTCAGTTCCAGGCCATGCAGCGATCCAAAGATCTGCCATACCAGCAGAGTTAGACATACGTGGATCCATAACAACAAGTTTTGCACCTTTTGCTCTTGCATCAGCGATAAAAGAAGCTGATTGTTGGAAGTAGTGTCCAGCATCTGCTGCATGTGAAGAGTTAAGGAAAATTAACTTCGCATTTGCCCAGTCTGGAGATGTTCTATCATCATTTGCCCACTGAATAGTCGGAGTACGACCATTTGATGAACAGATGTTCGTATGAGAGTTGAAAGAATCTGCTCCAAGTGTATGCCAAACTTTTCCTGTAAATCCGTTCTCATTTGGACGACCAACGTGAAACATTACTGACTTTTTAGAAAGTTCATCCCCTTTTGCAAGCGTATCACCCATCTTTTTACCGATAGTTGTCATCGCTTCATCCCAAGTTGTACGGATCCATTTTCCCTCACCACGAGCAGAACCCTCTGCACGCTTGAGTGGGAATGCTATACGATCTGGATCATACATTTGTGATTGTGTAGCGTATCCTTTTGCACAGTTACGTCCACGGCTTGCAGCATGAAGAGGATTTCCCATATATTTTTTTACTGTGAAAGATTTTTTATCGATCCATGCCGTTAAACCACAAGAAGCCTCACAGTTTGAACATGCAGTTGGTACGATCATAAAGTCATTTACTTCGATACCGTCTGGATTCTCTTCGCTACGTACACCTTTACGAGAGATACCCCCTCTTTTCCAGTCATCACCATCAAGCTCTTTAAAATCAGCCCACTCTTCCATTGGAGGATAGAATGATAATGAATCTGGAGTATCCGTAAATTTGCTTTCTGATATTGACTCAGCAAGTGCGTCTGTTGTGAATACACCTTTAGCAATTGTAGCACCTGCAACAGTAAATGCAGCACCTTTTAAAAATGTTCTTCTACTTTGTAAATACATTTAATATTCTCCCTAACTCATTGGTAATAATTGTGGAATCATAAGCCAAACATGTTTAACTAACCACAGACCTGCAAGCGCTAGTATCGCTGCAAGTTTTAAAATTGATTCTGATTTACTAGCACGGCTGAGTAAAATAAATAGCATAGGTAAAAGGTACGCTACCCATTGACCTAACCAAAACATCACTGTATATGGTCCATCACCTTTAATGTACTCGAGTGTAAACGCCACCTCTTCAGCTTTCATTGGTCCAAAGATATACTCTGCCATGTAAAGTGTAAATGACATAAATGCACTTAAACCAAGAACAACACCTAAAGTCTTTTTCGCTTCATAGCCTAGTTTAGAACCAGATAGAAGAATCATAGTCGCAGAACCTGCAAGAAGTGCAGCAAAGATCATTTGTGCTGATTCTGTTGGCATTTGCCAAAGTTCACGTGCTGTACACTGAGACATAAGTGCTGCAGTATAGAGTGTAACAGGGATCGCTAAAATCGTTACCCAAGTTAATGTTTTATCAAACGCTGCGTTGTCTTTTTTGATAAAAGATAAAAACGCAAGTAAAAATAATAAACCAACAAAAACAGTAGCCATCCAAGCACCAACTGTGATTGCAGAAGACCAGTGTGGGTGAAAAAAGATATGCCACATTCTAAATGGTTGATGAAGATCTGCTAAAGTAAATAGTAAGAATATATGGATAAATATAATAGATACTACAACTGTTGGAAATCTAAGGCTTCCAGCTTGTTCTGGATATTTTCTTAGTAATAAGAAAAGCATGAAGATCACACCAGTACCGATACTCTTTGCCCACATATTTACAGTAACGAGCCATGGCCAAACTGTTCCAGGAATTGCTACATCCAAAGTTACTACAGCTTGTGTCGCTGCTAATATTTCATGTGCTGCCATTAGTGGTGTCCTCCTACTGGAAGTGTTGTGATATTGTTAAAGAGTGAATGTCCATCAGGTCTCTGTGAAGCAAGAGGATTGAGTGTAACATTTCCACCACCTACATAGTAATGGTGAGGATTCGTTCCCTTCTCAGGTTTACGTACTTGAACATTCCCTTGGTTTGTTTGGATGTATTTAGAGATATTTGATGTAGGATCATCTAAATCACCAAAGATATTTGCTTGAACTGGACACGCTACAACACACGCTGGCATCATAGATGAAGCAACACGGTGTGCACAGTATGTACACTTGTCAGCAGTTTGTGTTTGTGGATCGATATAGATAGCCCCATAAGGACATGCCATAACACAGCCAGCACAACCGATACAACGTTCTTTATCAATATTTACAATACCATTATCTAGGTAGTGTAATGCACTTACCGGACAAATACGCTCACATGGAGCATTCTCACAGTGATTACATCTAAGAGGCGTAAATGTTCTTCTTGTTTCTGGGAAAGTTCCCACATCTACATATTTTACGCGAAGTCTCCATGTACTCAGTGGAACTTCATTTTCCACTTTACATGCGATTTCACACCCTTTACATCCCATACACAGATGTAAGTCAACTAGGAAACCTAATTGCATATATTCTCCTTTAGCCTAAATAATTGGCAAATTTAAGATTTATAACTTGAGTTAATTAGTAACAAAAGAAGCCCTTATGCAAAGCATTCGCAGCACTCTTTACTAGGGAAAATCTTATCCAAGTAAACTTAATTTATTATATATAAGTGATAATATTTTGATGAATTTCAAAGAGGTGAGTAAATTTGAAAATTTTATACTTCAAGAGGGTAATACCAGCATAAAGATGCTGATATTTCTGTATTATTCGAGGTAAAATTCTGGGTCTTTGAGACAGTCAATTCCATCAGAATGATCTTTGACATTGGCACCGTGCGTATAGGTGATCTCTCCACCCATATTACCTTGATAGAGAACTCCCGCTGAGAGAATCGCAATTAAGACAATGGCTGCAACTTCTGCTATGAAAAGTTTTTTCATACAACCAAAAAGTTTAATGAGTGTTGCGACAATCATACCGATGACAAGGTAAAGAGCGAAATCTTTGTGCTGTTTTAAAAGCTCTTGCCCCTCACTTGTTAAAAAGATGTAGGCTTCACCACCATCCTCTTTTCCAGAAAAATAAGCTGCAATCATAAAGAGTGTTGCAACAAGCATAAAACGTGAAGAAAGTTTTGACATCAATTCTGATGGCTTATAGATATAAGCTAAACCTAAAATGAAAGTTATGATTGGAAGTGAGACTGCAAAGTGCGCTATGGCTGGATGTAACATGATCTATACCTTTGTGTTAAATTTGTGATGGATGTAACTTAACACATAAAAGTATAGATTTTTCTTATAAAATAAAATTAAACTATTTGCTGAGTCTCACACGTACAGATTGCTCGTGGGCTGTTAGACCTTCAGTATTGGCGATGAGTGCACACTCTTCACCAATCTCATTGATAGCGCGCGCACTAAAAGAGATAATAGATGTTTTTTTCATAAAATTCTCTACCCCAAGTGGAGAATAAAATTTTGCTGTCCCACCTGTTGGAAGCGTATGGTTAGGACCCGCTATATAATCACCTATCGCCTCAGGGGTGTTGTGCCCTAAAAAGATCGCACCTGCATGCTTGATGAAGGGGAGAAGCTCAAATGGATTATTTGTGGCAACTTCTAGGTGCTCAGGAGCGATTTTGTTCATAAGCTCTATTGCTTCATCCATATCGGATGTAACGATAATAGCTCCACGCTCCTCAATTGATTTACGTGCAATCTCTTGGCGAGAGAGTTTTGCAAGCCAGTTTTCTATCTCTACCTTTACTGCATCTGCAAGTTTTTGTGAAGGGGTGATCAAGATAGAGCTTGCCATTTCATCGTGTTCTGCTTGAGAAAGAAGATCTACTGCGAGGTGGCTTGGGTTAGCGCTATCATCAGCTAAAATACCGATCTCACTTGGACCTGCGATCATATCGATATTGACATCTCCAAAGACCATCTTTTTTGCTGTAGCTACAAAGATATTTCCAGGACCTGTGATCACATCGACTTTAGGGATGGTCTCTGTTCCATACGCCATTGCAGCGATCGCACTTGCTCCTCCCACTTTATATACCTCACTCACACCACACAGGTGGCACGCAGCAAGGAGAAGTTCATTGGGCTCGTTATCAGGAGTAGGGGTACAAACGATGATCTGTTCTACACCTGCAACTTGTGCCGGGATCACATTCATCAAAAGTGAGGATGGATATGCCGCTTTGCCCCCTGGGATGTAGAGACCAGCACTATCTACTGGAGTTACTTTTTGCCCAAGAATCGTTCCATTTGGCTCATCATCAAACCATGATTTTGGTTTTTGCTTTTGGTGATAAGCTTTGATTCTATCATAAGATAGGTGGAGTGCTGCTTTGAGCTTTTCATCGATAGAATCATACGCTTTTTTCATAGACTCAGTTGAGATCTTGAGATCACTGTCCTCTTTTGGTGTCCAGTTGTCAAATTTTGCAATATGTGTTTTAAGTGCAGCATTTTTTTGAGTTTTGATCTCTTGGATGATATTACCAACGATACCACTTACATGAGCGATATCCATCTTACCTCTACCAAGAAGTTCTTCAAAGTCTTGCGTAAAATCTTTTGCCTTAGAGTTTGTAAAAATCATTTTATTTGTCACCTTTGTTTGCATTGTCAAATTCTAATTTTACGATCGCGAGAGCTTTTAAAAAGTTCTCTGCATCCACAGCACCCATAAGTGGTTCAAACATTGGCTCTCCACGCTGATCTAAAAACCAAAGTGTCGGTGTGCCTGGTCTCCACAACTCTCTTGGCAAGTAATCACCCTCATCACTATAAGAGATGATAGAGATATAATCTTTGCTCAGTGCTTCGATCACTTTCTTGTCTTTAAGGGTGTTTTCTTCAAGCATTACACAGTATTTACAGTTATGATTTGAGTAGATAAACAAAATAGGTTTGTTCTGTTTTGTAGCATCTGCTACACCTGTTTGATAATCTTTTGCCCATTGTATTTGGGATGCGAACAGTGACGTAGATACAAATAGCATCAATGTGAAGAGGAATTTAGTCATATTTTTTTACCTTTTTTAAAATTTCTTGGGAACATTCTAACGCACTTTTGTGAGTTACATCCACAACTATATCAGCAAGTTTTAAATATTCAGGTCTTCTTTGGTCATAAAGAGCTTTTGCTTGTTCAAGATCAGAGAGAAGTGGTCGTTTCTTGAGCTTCTTTTCTGCATTGGGATGTGCATGAATTCTTGCTAAGATCTCTTCAAAAGGGGAATCTAACAAAACGATTGTGCCGATTTTTTTGAGATTTTTGACCTTATAAAAACCACCACCTGTAGATATGAGGGTATTCTTTACACTTTTTTCAAGCCATTTAGCCACATCGTTCTCAATTTTTCTAAAATATGCTTCCCCATCACTCTTAAAGATCTCTTTAATTTTGCGGTTTTGCATACTCTCGATAATATCATCTGTATCGATGGCAATGTACTCAGAATGTTTGATCAGTTCGCGTGCAACGCTCCCCTTTCCAACACCCATAAATCCGATCAAAACAATGTTTTTCAAAAACAATCCTTTAATAATTTGCACAATTATACAAAAAGATTATAAATTTGTTATTTAAACCACTTTTAACTATAATATGATTCAAAAATTTCAAATGGATTTATACTATGAATAACAAAAAATTTATCACACTTGGTTTCGTTACAGTCGCTTCTGCTTTATTGATGTTGCTCTCCACAAATATGCTTGCCAAAAACCTTATGCAAGAGGAAACAAAAGAGGCTTCACGCCTAGAGGCTCTTTCTAAATTCACAAAAGTAATAAGCATTGTTGAACAATACAATGTTGATGATTTGACGATCGAAGATTTGATGGAAAAATCGCTTCAAGGGATGTTGAGCAATCTCGATGCACACTCAAGCTTTTTAACACAAAAAGATTATACAAAACTTACGGTTCAGACGAATGGTGAA
>JAVETX010000040.1:0-21278 GCA_034005845.1 Sulfurimonas sp.
GCGATTTCTAAGGAACGTGCGAGTGCTTCAATAGAAGTTCCTTCATATGCAGGTAGGTCTACCACGGAGACATCATAGAGACGATCAATCTCGGTAATGACTCTCTTTGGTATGTCCCCACTTCTATCCCAGCTTTGACTTTTTACAGTAAAAGCAAACGACATCTTGTCTAATAATCCAGCGACAATCGATTTATACACATCTCGATTTGACTGGGTGTCAATTAAATCCGCTCTAATTTTTAAGCCATAATCATCAATCGTAAAGGTAAGTGAACCGTTACGAGTACGAGCTAAGATTAGGCGGTTATCAGTATGGTTATATTTAAGTGGCACATCTTTTAAATTTGCGCCATTTAGTGCGTTTTTGTCGATGATTTCAATAAAACCATATTCTGCATCACCAATTAAAGTTTCCTGGTTAAAGACAATTGCGTAACCTTCAATAACCATGCTTTCTTTTTCATCTTCATTTCTTGTTTCAATATTTAGAAATCGCACTTCTTTATTCTTTATCATCTTCTTCCTCCTTAGGCTCTTCGCCTACTTGGTATTTATTAGCGCTATCCGCGTCAACATAATTTAATGACTGGAGACGCTTGTCGCCACCTTCAATAGGCTCTAAGCCTAATAAACTTCTTGATTCATTAAGTGATAATATTCCTAGCCCCATTAATTTCTCAATCGCACTTACTTTGGTGTTCCACGATGCGTATTGTAGACGCTCGGAATAAAAGATAATTTGCTCTCCATTTTCTAAGTTATTTCTTGTAAGGAGAGCTCTTGAAAAAGTTTCCGATAGCGCAATCGCAATCCCTTCAATCGTTCCTTCATAGAAAGCGTTATATTCATCTTCCGTATACTTGTTATCGTAGATTGCTTCACTTACACCAAAATAGGTGATGATTTTCTTTTGGAGAAAAGTTAGTGTTTCGCTGCTAACTAGTTTTGGGTCAACGCTTAAAGGAACATAATCACTTTTAAGATCCACAGGAACAATGGCAGAATTACCACTAGTCGAGGCTTCTTTTAATGCCCTATCAAATTCTTCCTTTTGTGCCTTCTTATCTTTTTCAGAAAGCATGGCATTGATTTTAAGGAGCCCTTTAATCTGAAAACTACTACGAATAGCGTTATCAATTCCCTGTAAGACTGAATCATTAATTTTGATTGTTTTAAGGATTGCGGAATGGTCTGAAATTGCGCCGCTTCCGCCAAAGATATCATTAACGCCGTAAAATCTCCGTAAATGAATAATTGATTCGTAAGGCAAAGTGTATTTATTCCCATCAACGAAAGAAAAGCGAAGAAATAACGCACCGCTATTATCTTTGAGTGCTTCAACGGCATTTGGTTTAATTGGCCATAACTCTTTTAATTCATAGGTGTTTTCATCATAGAGCGGATAAATAAAAGCGTTATTATTTAAGTAAAGTAATGTCACCACCCGATAAATAAAATCGTAAGGTGTCATTAAAGGGTTAGGCGCATACTTTAAAAGAAACGCTAATGTCCCTTTTTTCTCGACAACCGAAGAGTTATCAAGATTTTTTACATAACGCGGTTTGAGTTTAGCCGCGTGTGTCGCAATGCGGTCAATGCAAATCTTCACCACATCGCTAGCGTTTATGTTGTTTCCAAAATCACTAAAAATGTTCAATGTCGATTGGAAGACTTTCGTATCATAGTTGATAGGCTGAACGGTCTTCTTCTTTCTTTTAAATAATCCCATAAAGCCTCCTAACTTATCATGTTTTCATAGTCGTTTTTGTATCTGTTTAACACAGCGTAAGCAATAATTAAAGCGACCGTTCCGTCAATTCTTCGTAACTTTGAATCAAGTTTAGAAGGCTGAATATTACCATTAACATCAACCTTGGCTTGTGTATTACTTAAGCACCATTTCATAATCGGGTTATTGTTATAGTTCACAACTTTATTCTTTAAATCGGCTTCAAGTTGTTTCATTGGTTCAGAAAGCGAGTAAACGCCTTGTCGCACCTTTTCCATAGTGAAACCTGACTCCTCCATCTCTTTAATCCAGTACTGTGAGTTCCATGGATCAAAACCAATCCAAAGTGGTCTAATTTGATAAGTTTGAATCATATTAATAAACCACCTCGTTACAAAAGAAAAATCGTTTTGACTACCTTCCGTTAAAGTAATAAGTCCTTGCTTATGCCAAATATCATAAGGGACATTATCCTCCGCTACTCGTTGACGAAGCACATCGCTAGGCATAAAGAAATGCGGAATGACATACTTTTTTTCATCTTTTATTACTAGTAATAACGCTACCGTTAAATCAGTTGTAGATGATAAATCGACACCGCCAATAGCATAACTTTCTTTTAAATCATTAAGGTTATAGGTTTCCTCATTATTAAGGTCACCATAAGTAAGCCACGAACCGCTATCAGCTTGCTTAATATTAAAGTCTTTACAAAGCATCGTAACTCTTGTTGAGAGATCATTTTTAGCCTTGTTCATGATGTCTTCAAGATAGGAGACAAGTTTAATCTTACCGAGCGACGGATTGCTTTTTTGCCATGAGGAAGGGTCATCGAATACTTCTTCGACACTATCTTGCGTATAGAGCCAGGGCAAGATTCTAATATCTTTGATTTCTCCTTTTATCATCTTGCGAGCGTAATCTAACTTTTTATCAAGAAAGCCGCCAATTGTAGTTCCCTCAGTTGTGATGATGAAAATGAGCGGTTCTTTCTTCGTTGATTGACTTTGCTTAATAGCGTCATAAACCTTCGAATCCGTCATTTCATGCACTTCATCAATACAGCCAACCTCGATGTTATAGCCGTCTTTATTGCGTGATTGCGCCGATAGTTTTTTAATCTTATTCTTGTTTTTAGGCGAGTAGATGAAGAAAATGTTCTTTTTTGAACGCTTCTCATTTCGGAGCGCTTTGCTCTGTTCACGCATATTATTAATTTCTTCAAAAAGGATGGATGCTTGCTCATTAGTGTTTGACGCACAGACTATATCTACACCACCTGAACTTAAGAAAAACTCCGCTAAATCGATACCCGCAATAAAGGTCGTCTTCCCGTTTTTCCGCGCCACGACGAGCAATACTTCGTTAAAGCGACGTAACCCCGTCTCCGCCATTTTAAAGCCGTAGGACGCCTCTAAAAAAGCCTTCTCCCATAACTCCAAAATGAATGGTTGCCCGTTAAATGGTGACTTAGTATGCCGGCAAAACTTTTCAATAAACTTGATGCGTAATTGGCCTGGTTTTACATCATAGATGTAATCGGGATTTTTCATGTTATCTCTAAGAGCATAAAGTACACTAAGCAACTCCTTCCCAACACGAATATTTCCCCTTTCAATTTCTTTGATGTAATCTAGTAAATAACTCATTCCTCAAGAGGCTCACTATCAGGAGTAGGGGCGTCTTCTTCAATAAGGGTATCGTTTAAGTGCGCTTGATATTTTGGTGCTGTCGCTTTAGGGAGTGCTTCTTCAATCGGTTCATCAATATCGTGATAATGGATTTCGCTATCGTTTTTACCAAGGATTAACCATGGACCGATAATCATGCCGTCTGTTACGCTTTGTAATACTTTCCCTGGTTCGGCATATAAAATGCGTCTACCGTTTTCTTCTCTAATTTCCATAAACTAATACCCCCTTATGCAAGTGACCAGTTTTTATTAAGTGCAATATCTAGTTCTTCTTGTGTACACTTAGCAAGATTACCTGCACCTAACGTGAGCACCTTTGCCCCTGCACCACTTAAATCTTTTAAAGCGTTAAACATCAAGACGATTGACTCTCGTGTTAGATTTGGGACATTCGAGAAATTCGCTGATGCATTAAAGTTGCTTTGCAGTGTGATCTTATTAAGAAGCGGACAATCTTGAATTGCGCTAGCGGGGATAGCAGCGGTTATAGTATTTGGAATCCATACCTCATTAAGTTGCGGACAGTTTTTAATGACTGCCGTTAAACCAGCCAAAGTCTGAAGACGATCTGGAAGGTATAATTTCGTTAAATTCGGGATACTCCAGAAAGCGTGACTTCCCAAAGTTTTTAAATTCGAAACTGATTCAAACCGCACGATTCCGCTTCCACAAAAACCTAAGTTATATTTCCCCCATGAATCAATTGATCTAGGGAACGTGATATCACCAAGATTCGCAATTCGATATAGCGCATAATCTTCAAGTGTTTTAAGTTGCGACCCTTCTTCAAATATGATTTTCGTACATCCAGACTCATACAAAATACGGTCCTTAATCGTAATTACACTTGAGGGAACAATGAGTGTGAATGCTTGCGGACAACTTGATAAAAAGTAACGACTGATAAATGAAGCGGTGTTAGGAATCTCAAACTCATCAAATGTACCTTCGACAAGTTCACGAAGTAAGTTTTGTTCTTCAGTGGTCGAATTATTACCTAAATTACCGCGAGCGACATTTGCCACAATCGGCTCACTTGCATAAATATAATTAGCAGTAATGACATTACTTGAGTTAGCGGGTTCATCACAACATATAAACGAGAACTCCCATCTACCTTCCCAAGCAGTTACAGCTTTTGGAATTTCGAAAGAATTATTATGCACCCGATATAAATAATTTGTTTTTTGATGAGTGAATTTTAAATAGTGATATTCGCTATCGATTTCTGCATCAATCGTGAAGTTTAGTTTCACCCGCTTACTTTCTTTAAAGACGGAGATAGTAAAAGGTACTTCTTCTGTTACGAGTTTTCCTTTTTTATCTACATGAATATTTATTTCGTAAGCCATAACTCCTCCTTAAAGATTTGCCGACCGTAAGAACTCATCAAATTCATCGTCGTCATCAATCGTATTTTTTCCCATCACAATGCTGAGCGTTTTTATAATTCCTTGGTACACTGTCAAAGTTTTTAAATAAGTTTTATAGGTAACTGACTCACGCATATTACCTTTGTTAGAATATTGAATCGCTCCATTCTTTTTTAAAGAAAATTCTAATTCATCTAATTGAACTTTTAGAAAAGCTGCCTTCATTAATAGTTCATCCACTAATTTAGTTTTATTTTCTTCAACGTCCTTAAATAAATCTACGAGGCGTTCATATTCTTCCATTACTCTTTCGTCAATCATATTTCCTCCAATAAAAAATCCAGGTCGCTTGGATTCCTGGATTTCTGAAAATTTGGTCCCCCGTATTTCTGAGGTGGGGGCTGCGGTACTTCTAGAATAAAGTTTTCGCTCTAGGGTGGGGGGTATCAATTTACCTTAATAAGGAATAATTTGCCCACTCTTATCAAACTTTACTCTAGATTTCACGAATCGCTCATGCTCTTTGTTATGACAATCCTTACAAAGTAATAAGAGGTTATCTTGATTTAAAGTAATGTTGATATCGTGAACGTTACTCGGCGTTACGTGAATTATATGATGAACTTCTTCACCAACCGCACCACACTTCTCGCATAACCCGTGTGCGCTATGTATTTTAATTAGTCGTGCTTGTTCCCATGAAGAACTCCTATAAAAACGATTAATTGCTTTACATTTACTCAGCACGGAGTAATCCCCACTTAGCAAATTCTTCAAATCCACCAAGAGATTTTATGTATCTTCTCGCAATCGCTACGATTTCTTCATATGGTTTTCCATCAATATATTCATCACCAATAGCGCAGCTAAGGCTGATAACTTCACCCGTTTCTTGCGCCTTCAAGAACGCATAGATATTAACGCTTACGTCAGCTTTAGATAAATCCTTACCGTGTAACCCTCCACCAGTTACGGAGTCAGCCATATCGCTACCGAGTTTTCTATTCGTTACCCCTGCATCAACTTCTTCCGTTCCCGTCCAATCGCCTAGTGGATTTACTTCAGCATATGCGAACATTTTTTTAAGTTCATCAGTACTAACATTACTATGACAAATGATAAGTCTTTCGTTATCAAGAATATATTTGCCGTCATAAGGATAAATGTCGTAGATTTCTTTCGCAATTTTTGTAAGTACCTTTTGCTCTTCCGTAAGCGGAACGCCTTTAAATATACCGTTATCGCCACATCTAATTTTTCCTTTTTGATTAAGGCTTAAATGCTCGTCTTGTGGATACTCTTTGTAATCAACATTTACCTTCCGCCCCACAATACGATGCACTGCTTTTATCACTTCTTTTTCATCTAATTTCACTGACGTTTCGTTAATGATGTGACAGTGTCCGTGACCAAGTAAAACCTCCACTGCGATTCGCGGATTTTCTTCTTTTTTATAAGCCATGTCTACTAGTGCACCAGCAATAACATCACACATTTTATCTGGATGCTTAGGACTTGTTTTTTCATAAGCCATTAAATATTTCCTCCCCTTATCCCAAGTAAATAACTGAATCACCAAACTTATTTTTAATAAAAGTCTCAATATTATCTTGAGATAGTGCTTCAATTAGTATCTGAGTTTTAGCGCTTTTTTCATTCCCTTTTTTCACCACAATAACATTAGCCATTCTTTTAGCGATATCGGAATCTTTATCTTCAGTAATTAAACATCTTTCAACGACTCCAGCTGAAAGTGCATAGTTTCCGTTTATAACAGCAAAAGCACAATCACTTAGCATTAACGGAATGTTTTGCGCTTCTACTTCAATAATATTTGCTTCGTTCATTCCGTGTTCTTTTAATAAATTAATCGCACGATCATAGTTAGATTTATCGCTTGGAACAATAATGGTATCAGTCTTTAAAAAAGCGCTAATATCGCTCTTCGTACCTGCATAAATACCCATTGGTTCAAAGTGAATGTCTTTTACTGAGATTAGATGCGTACCGTTAGCAGAGTTAAATTCTTCTAAATACGGCTTATGCTGAAAGTAATTAGCGTCTAACTCACCATTTTCTAAAGCAAAATTCGGTAATACATAATCATTAAAAATAGTGATATCAAGTTTAAATCCTTTCGATAAAACGTAATCTTTTGCTTCTTCTAAAATAAGGGCATGAGGCGTGGAACTTGCACCTACTACAATCGTTTTACTTTCTTTATTACAGCTCGTTAAAACAAAAACTGGCAAACTAACAAGCACCGCAAACTTTAATGTTTTAAGCATAAACACCTCCATAATAAATAACGCACTAATAAGTTATTAATGATTTGAATCATTGAAACGATGATAATGATAATCACCATAGATTCAGCAATAATCGTCCAATTAAAGCGTTGAAATCCGTAAACAATAGCGTAATTCCCTAATCCACCGCCACCAACTACTCCTGCCATTGCTGAGTAGCCAATGATGTTAATTAAAGCAATGCTTAATGAGTTAACTAAATAGGGAACTTTACTCGCCCATTTAATGTGAATAATAATCTTCGTATTAGATGCTCCATCGATTTTAGCGGCCTCAACTGTCGCATAAGGTACTTCCGACAATATTTCTTCAATTAACCGTGCTTCAAAAGGGATTGCACTAATCGTTAAAGGAATAATCATGGCACTAGTTCCGATAGCAGTGCCTAGTATTAATCTTGTAAACGGAAAGAGAAAAACAACTAGTAAGATAAAGGGAATACTACGCCCTAAATCAATAAGTCGATTTAAAACGAAGTTAGCAATTTTATGTGGGAATAGTCCGCCTGGTCTAGTTTCTGAGACGAGTGTCCCAAGTGGCATTGCTATCATCCACGAGATAAATAGTGAGACAAAGGACATATATAAAGTTTCAAGTGTCGCTTTAACCATGATACGCTCCAAAGAGATTTTTAAATATCGCTGTTAAACAGTTAACGACAATTGAATTACCAGCCATTTTATAAAGCTGTGTTTCACTTACTTTAGTGCTAAAAGCAATGTCGATACTCTCATCTTTCCACCCCATAAGGCGCCAACACTCTCGCGGTGTTAATCGTCGTATTGAAATTAAGTCTTGTGGATCATTAACGACAACGCCAATATCGGAGACTGTAGTCTTTAATGTTGGAATCATCTTTTTTTGTACGACACCTCGTTTAAATTCGCATCTATTCGTATAAACACCGTCCCCTACTTCCGCTAAGGCATACCCTTTTTTCACCGCTTGTGGAATCATAAACTTTGAATTGTCTAATCCTTCAAGAATAAGGTTATCTTTAGTTACAGTTGTGAGAGTATTTGTAATCCCGTCTTTTTTAATTTCAAGATGCTGGTGGATTTTTCCATCCTCTTCTCTTCGTCCACGTAAGGCGCACGGAATCGGTTCAATGATGAAATTATCAGTTGCTCTACTACCTGGATTTGTAGTAATCGTCCACCCAAAGGGCGCATCTCTAAATTGTGGTCTAAACCGCAGTCCACGAATAAACCCATTACGATTCTCCATGCTTGAAAAGTTAGTAATAAGTTTTTCACTTAAAAAGTATTTTTCCGCGACATCTTTTTCGAGTAAATCACTTAGTTTTGTTTCTAATGGTACTTTATTAGGAAAGCTAAAATCACCATCGTAATTAAGAAACGAAACCATGAAGCACCGTTCTCGATTCTGCGGAACACCGTAATCTTTAGCATTTAACACTTTATAGAACGATTTATAGCCTAACGATGAAAGATAATCGATCCATTCTTCAAATAAAGGCTTAAAGCGTTTCGACACAATATTTTTAACGTTCTCCATTAAGAGATATTTTGGTAAATTGCCGTTTTCTCGTGCTTTTTCTAAAAGTCGCTCTACCTCCCATAAAAGCGATGAACCAGTCCCACTTTCCTTTTCAAACCCTTTCATCCGACCAGAAATAGAAATATCAGTACACGGAAACGAATAAGTCCATAGGTCCGCTCTTGGTAAGGATTCTATGCTTCGTATATCTCCAAGATTATTAACTGCTCCGTGTAAGGCTTCATACACACTTAGCGCATACTTATCAATTTCGCTTATTGCGACTATTTCATGAGGAACATTAGCGTCTTTTAATCCCTGCACTTGCGCCCCTACTCCCGCGAAGAGTTCAATCACTTTTAACATATGAACCCTCCTTTTGAGTAAGAAAAAAGGCACCAATTGGTACCTCTTGCTCAGTTAATAGCCGTTTTAGCTATTTATTTTTATTCATTAATAAGATGCGTGCTGGTAGTACTTTAGCGATATTACATTCGTCACACACTCGCCCTTCAGTACACGGTTCGCCGTTATGTCCGTGATGAGTTATCTCTTTACCGCACAATGCACATTTCATACTATTTCGTATTCGTCCACACCAGGGATAAGCGCACATCCGCCCCAGGTTCCGTGGATTTGACCGATGCTATCGATAAAATCAATAACACCTTCTCTTCCTGCATAGTGCGGCTCATCCTTCATGTTAATAATGCGGATTTTATCGCCTACTTTAAGCGTTTTCATTCTCAACTACCTCGATAATATTGCGCTCTGGGATAACAATCACGATGCGTTCACTTGCTAACATCTCGACGAGTTTACTTTTAGTATCGCCACCCGTTACCATAACCGCATACCATGTTCCATCTAAATACGAACCGTTTTCAAATACTTCATCGATAATGCCTTCAATATCATGGAACTTTTTGTAATTTTCTAATTTCGCCTTAATGATTTGTCCTTTTACGATTTTCATAACCATCCTTCTTTCTTAGCGAACTCTTGACATGAGTCACTGTACTTCTTCCAAATTGACGCAGTCGTTAGTTTAGCGATATCTTCATCTTCGATAAAGCGCATTCCCGCTCGGACTTCGCCAAAGTATTTTAAGAGCGATTCATCACCCTTTTCACGCCATATTTCTACACCGTTATGGAGATAGACATACTCGCGAGTTTTCTTGTTATAACCGAGTTGGTTAATCCGTCGTTTACTTTGTGTAACTAGTAACATTTCTTTAAGCCCTTTCTTTCGTTTTTGCGATGCCTTAGTGCCACGATGTAGCCCTTTTTTCATCATTCATATATTTGCTCTATATCAAAGATATAGCAACTCATATGGACATCATATTTCATGATTTTTTAACATATATAAAGTCCTATCAAAAGACACGCATATACGCACATATGTGCCTGTCTTTTTTGCTTTAGCCTAAGAAGGAATCAAGACTAAATTCAACAATTTCAGAAAGCGGAATTTGTTTCCCGTCTCGTAGTAAATAAGAGTTTTCTGTACTATCTTTTTGCTTTAAATAACGCTTAACGATGACATCAACATATTTTTCATCAAGTTCCATTAGATAAGCGGTTCTTTTAATTTGCTCACAAGCAATAAGTGTCGTTCCGCTTCCACCAAAGAGATCAAGCACGAGTTCGCCACGTCGACTACTGTTTTGAATAAGTTTAGTCACAAGCGGAATCGGCTTCATGGTTGGATGAAGGTCAGAAACTTGTGGACGGTCATATTCAAGAACGGTTGTTTGCGTTCTATCATTTACAAAGTAATGAGCCGCGCCTTCACGCCATCCAAATAGGATTGGTTCATGGATGTAGTGATAAGGAAGTCTTCCTAAAACGAAATTGTTCTTCTTCCACACTAGACATTCCGATAGTTTAAAACCAGCTTCCTTAAAAGCAGACCTAAAATTAAGCCCTTCAGTATCTGCGTGAAATACATAAATTGATCCACCAGGCTTAATGTTGTTATAGAAATTAACCATCACCTTTTTTAGAAATTCTCGGAATGAGGTGTCATCCATATCATCATTAAGAATTGTGCGGTCAGTCATACCGGTGTTATATCCGCCTCTTTCTTTATATTGCTTCCCCTTTGTGCCAATTGCGACGTTATATGGTGGATCAGTTTCAATAAGGTCGGCAACTCTACCATTCATCAAGATATCGACATCTTCTTTTAAGGTTGAATCACCACACATCACACGATGCTCACCAAGAACATACACATCACCACGTTTTGAATACGGGTTTTCTGGTAGTTCTTCATCAAAATCGAAGTCATCATCTTTAGTTTCCGTTTGTAAAATGGCATCGAGATCATCAAATCCGAACTGCACCATATCGACTTCATCTAACGCTAGAAGTTCTTCTCGTAATAAGTCAAAGTCCCAGTCCGATAGTTCAGCTGTTTTGTTATCGACGATACGAAATTGGCGGATTTGCTCTTCACTTAAATCATCCGCGATAATACACGGTACTTCTTCAAGCCCCAACTTTTTAGCCGCTTTTAATCTTGTGTGACCCGTAACGACAACATTATCGCTACTAATCACGATTGGTACTTTAAAACCGTAAGCCTTAATGGAATTAGCAACAGCATCAACGCCTTTATCGTTTTTGCGCGGATTTTTCTCATACGGAATTAAATCACTTGTTTTCACCATCGTTATCGTTAGTGCCATTACTCCATTCCTCCTTATTGTTTTCCATTTTTTGGCGTGCTAGTTCAAGTTCTTCACGCTTATCTGAATACTGTCTTCCAAAGCGCTGTGTTAAAAGATAGACAAGCGCACCTAAATTAGGTTCCGTTTCTCGCTTAACACGGTGAACTTTCTTCCTTGGTTTACTACCGTCTTGCTTATCTTCAAGCCAAGTGTCTTCCGTCACATATGTAGAGCCGAATGCCACTTTGTATAAGGCAGTAAAAGCAGCATCTAAAACATAGTCATCAGCGTCAATAAAAGCCTGCTCTATCTCAGGGTGTTTCTTTTTTAACCTCGAAAAGTACGCCTCACTCAACTTAAGGCGTTCACAGATTTGACGTTGCGTATATCCCTTTTTAGATAAATCAGTCAATAATTCTCGAACCTTTGGCCATGAATTGATACCGGTTGAAGCTTTCCACTTTTCAAAGGCATCGAGTTTCTTCGCCATCGTCTTTCCTCCGAATTGTGTATAAATAAAAGAACCCATGATTCCTCACAGGCTCTCCTTTTAGCTTTCGCCAATTTTACAATACTACAACTCTTGACAGATTACAACAGTCCAAAGCGGTTCATTGCGGTTCATCGTGGTTCAATATTTAATATCGCCTCAAATTCCGCTAGTGCATCCTCGTGCCAACGCTTTATTGTGCTTCTACTCACATATATTTTTGTAGCAATGTCATCCCAATTCCGATGGTTGAAATATCGCTCAATAAGAATACATTTATAGTCTTCACTGTTCATTGCTTCAATTTTAAGGAGTGCTTCTGCTTTGAGATTTTTCAGTTCTTCTTCTTTATTCTTGATTTCAATTTCGATATCAAACTTTTTATTAAGCCACTTTACAAACGGTGCTTGGAGATTCTTATTAGGACTAAGCACCTCTCTATCAAGACATGGTCCAGGAATTGATAAACTCATCTCATCATAATACTCGCACCGCATTTTCATGTATCTTATTTCCGTTTCTAGCGTTTTAATTCGTTCTAAGTATTCTCTAGCATTCATAGCCACCTCCTTTAAGTTCAGCTTTAAGCGCATCAACCAGTCGTGATTGTGTTGCGTCTTTTCTTTGTAGCGCCTTTAGCACTCTTTCATCCATCGTCCCTTTTGTAACAAGATGAATAATTACCACGGTTTTCTCTTTTTGCCCCTGGCGATAAATCCTAGCGATAGTTTGCTGATATAACTCTAAACTCCACGTTAGCCCAAACCACACAAGCGTGTTCCCACCACTTTGAAGGTTAAGACCGTGACCAGCGGAAGCAGGATGCACTAACCCTACTTCTAACTCTTTAGCGTTCCACTTTCGTATTGCTTCTGGTTTATCTAGTGTTTCGTATATAACGCCTAATTTATTAAGCCTTCGTTTAATCCGCTCTAAATCATGCTTGAACCAATAAGCGACAAGTAGCGGTTTGCCATTAGCCCCTTCGATAACATCTTCCAAGGCATCAAGTTTTTGTTCATGTACCTCGACAACATCACCGTTATCGGAATAAATTGCTCCATTTGCCATTTGTAGTAATTTCCCAGTCAGCACAGCCGCATTCGCGGAAGTGATTTCCTTATGTTCGATTTCAGCAATCATTTCTTCTTGTAGTTCTTTATACAACTCTTTTTCCTCATCCGCTAAATCGACTGCGTGCTCAACTTCAATTAACCCTGGCATTTTTAGGTGGTCAATTGCTTTCATTGATATCGTGATGTCCGAAATCTTTTTATAAATGCGCTCTTCCGCTCCGATTTGTGGTTTATAGGAGAAGACAACCATACCGTTACGCTTATCAGGGAGAAAGTATTCTTCACGATAGCGGGTGATAAAGCGCCCAAGTCTTGCCCCATTATCAAGGCACTTAAACTCCGCGAATAAATCCATTAATCCGTTAGAAGCTGGCGTTCCCGTTAAGCCAACAATGCGCTTAATATAAGGTCTAACTTGCATCAACGCTTTGTGCCGTTTTGATTTAGCATTTTTGAAACTTGATAATTCATCGATAACGACGGTGTCAAAGTCGAAGGTATATCCGCTTTTTCGTACAAGCCAATCAAGATTCTCCCGATTGATAATGTAAATATCGGCTTTTTCCGCTAAGGCACGTAAGCGCTCCGCTTCACTCCCAATAACAACGCTAGATTTAAGAAATTGAAGATGATCCCATTTAGCAAGTTCATCGGGCCACGAGATAAGCCCGACTCGAAGCGGAGCAACCACCAACACTTTATGAATTAAGAAGGAATCAAACAAAAGATTCAAAAGGGCAGTAAGTGTAATAACCGTCTTCCCTAACCCCATATCAACGAGGAGTGCACTAATCGGGTGCGTTTCAATGTAGTTAGTGGCAAATGTTTGATATTCATGTGGTTCGTATTGCATCGATAATCCCCCCTATTTCTTTTTCATCATCAAGTACATAAGTTTTAAACCCAAGTTTTTGTAGTTCCTTATGACGCCTCATTTGTATCTTGCGTGGTTTTTGATTAGGTGCTTTTACTTCGACAAAGCCAATCTTGCCAAACGCTATTAGAATTAAGCGGTCAGGAACACCTACATATCCTGGACTAACGAGTTTTAAGGCTAAACCACCAGCCTTTTTAACTTCTTGCACCAATTTCTTCTCAATTTTCGTCTCTTTTCCCATGCGACCTCTTTCCAATACTTTAGTATTGATGAGATCTATGAAGTCGTTTCCGTACTTTTCTATATATAATTTTTATTATTATTTTTTTCCTTATATGAATAAGTTAGGATATGACCTCATCGACCTCATTGTTTTGAACTTTTTACTTTAGTAACTCCTCAAAATCTTCGGCTGCAGAGGAGAGGTCGATTGGCAAAATTGATATCCCTTTAATGTAAAATCGGCTGTTTTTCTTTACTTTTATAAACCCGTTTTTACTAAGCACCACATTAAAATCTGTTGTGCTCCGCGCCTTTTCACCCATTTCATAGCAATAGGCACGATACTTGGCGTAAAGTTCTCCGCTTGGGCATTCAGCCTTTTTATCACTCGTATCGCATTTCTCTTGGAGAAACATGGTAATGGTATCGCTTTGCTCTTTATAGCCTTTAATGGCGTCTATTACCTCTGCTGGCGGTTCAATATGAAACTTATTATCAATCGCTTTTTTGGCGCCTTCAATTAACCAATAAAGGATATATTCGCCCGCCTCTTCCACTAGCACTTCCGCATAGTTTTTAATGTCTTCTGTGCCAGTAAATTTATGCTTAAACGGAATAACAATAATCCTTCGCCAAGTGCCGTCATCAATCGTATTTACTTTCGGTAAATTGTTCGTGTAGACGACTAGCGTATGACTTGGCACAAAATCAAATGGATCCTTATATTTTTTACAAGCGTTTATTTTATCGGTCGAACACATGCGCTTAATGGTTGATTCATCAAGACTGTCGCCAACTTTCGTTTCTGCCGCAATTACAAGCCTTTTGCCGCGTAATTCTGCTAAATCAGCTTGTTTATCACGTTTAATTCCTGTCGTTAATACGTCACTTGCGATTGACCCATGGTAGTCACCTATTACGTGCGAGATAGAATTAAAAAACGTCGATTTCCCGTTCCCACCATCACCATAAGCAATGATGAACGCTTCAACATAGACTTTACCGATTAAAGTAATACCGCACATTTCTTGTACATAATCAATGAGATTTTGATTACCACCAAACACCGTATGTAGAAATTTATCCCACACCCCTTTCCCTTTAAGGGAAGGTGCCACGGTTGTCATCTTCGTAATTAAATCTTCTGCTCGATGTTCTCTTAGCCCTTTGACGCCTTTACGAAGGTCATAAGTCCCGCCTGGTGTGTTAAGTAAAAAGGGATTAGCGTCCAGCATTCTTGAATCGATTTCTACCATTGGTCGAACTTCTTTTAAAGAGGCGGAAATAGCATGACTCGCTCTTCGCTTAATAACATACTCTTTATACTTTTTAGCATCTAAGTAGCCGTAATATGCCTCTTTTTGTTTATCGTTTAAACTGCCATCAATTTCCTTTTTCTTACTATTTGCGACAATTCCAAAAACACCAAGAACTTTACACTTTTGAAAATATTCAATAATAAGCCGCTCTGCTTCTCGCAGTTGCCGCTCCGTTAGTTCTTGGGCTATGGCTTGCGCTCCTGACTCACTTTCTTCCCACTTATTATTGCGATACACGATATTTAAAGTCGCAGCGCTGTACTTAAGTTCATTTGCGAAATATTTATCAATTAAGCGTGCTTGGGCTACATCGCTATAATCCGTTGGAGCGTAAGAATTCGTATCAATATATTCATCAGGATTTTTATATGATGGATCAACCACTACTACTTTTTGATAAAAGCGCACTGCACTCTTCCAAATGGTTTCAAGTTCATTGTCTTCTAAAAGCGGATTACACGAAGTTGCTTTTTCGTCATATAGAATGCGAGCATTTTCACTATCACCATAACGCTTTAGCACCTTTGTGGCGTATAGATACATCGTCGCATTTCTTTCACCTTCTGGAATCTCTTTATTTTCGACGGCATTATCAAATTCCATCTCATCAAGCAGTTCGTTTAAAGGCATATAGCCATCAAATAACTCAGCCTTTGGATGCTCCGTCCCAAAGAAGAAATGTGCCGCGTCTTTCGCCTTTTTATCGATGAATGGGAATAAGGAAGCAAAGCGAGTAAGCAACACATCGAAATCTTCCTTTGACGTTATCTCGTTTGTCGCAATAATTAAATGAAACTTTGGTCGCTTTTGCCGAATCTCAAGTGTCCCATTTGCTTTTGTAACTTGTTTGTCTTTCATGTGGTTTCGTGAATAGTGGATGATAAAAGGTACGCCACGCAAGGCACTTTTTACATCCTCTGCCGTAAACCACTCACTCTCTTTTTCGCTATGATCATTATCGATATCGGCCATGATGCAGTTTGCTTTAATAAAATTATCATTTGACCGATAGTTCCCCTTATACAAAGCACTTACATAATCGTTTTCAAATATAGAAGCATCAAGTTTCTGCTTAGTGTCGATATTTATCTCGTGCGGATAGAGAACATTCTTCTCGTCCCCACGGCCGTTAGCGGTGTAGATTGTTATTTTCATGATATATTTAATCCTCCATTAATCTTTCTTATAAAATTCGCATTCAAAAGCATCGGCATTTAGAATCAACCCTTTCCCCCATGAGGGAACAATACTCATCGTTTGCATGACACTTTCAAGCGTTACGTGAGGCGCCACTTCCACTACAATTTCGTCATGGATATGCATCACTATCGGTAAGTTCATATTTTTCATCGCAAATACGAGTAAGTCCCGAGCTGTCGCTTGCACAATGTTTTCGACAAACTTTGGGCCATACGACTCAATACGAACAAACTTCTTATTGTCGCCAATCCCGTAATAAGTGATTTGTCCCTCTCTTATTTCCGGTTTAACGTATGAGAGTTTCCTACCACTTGGCAAATGGATAAAAAGCATCTTGGCACGATACTCGAATATTAACTTTCCAAGTCTTATTACTTTGCCTTCGTTAATTACCTTTTTAATGGCTTTATCTACTTTCCACCAAAATTCAACGATACGAGGATTAGTCGACCGCCAGGCGTTTACAAGCGCTTGTAACTCTTCTTCTTTAAGACCGTAATCAATCGCCCCCATTGCTACTAACGCCCCCACAGCGCCCCCATAACCGAGCGCTAACTCGGCAATCTTCCCTTTAGGACGAAGGTCACTATTGACACCATTCTTTAGGACGGGAACACCAAACATCTGACTCGCACTAGCGCAATAAATATCTTCGTTATTCCGAAACGCTTCTAAGCGCCATTCTTCTTCGGCGTACCACGCAATAACTCGTGCTTCAATCGCTGAGAAGTCGCTAACGATAAACTTATGGCCAGGAGCAGGAATGAATGCTGTTCTAATAAGCTGCGATAAAACATCAGTAACGTCACCATAAAGCATTTCCAGTGCTGGTAGATTATTTGCTTTAACTAAAGCACGAGCAGCCTCTAAGTCTTCAAGCGAGTTTCGTGGTAAGTTTTGTAGTTGCACGATTTTACTAGAGAAACGACCCGTACGATTTGCACCATAGAACTGAAACATACCGCGCACCCTGTTATCCTTACATTTAGAATTAATAATCGCTTCATACTTTTTAACGGATGACTTTGAAATTAATTGGCGTAAAAGTAATACTTCTTGCACATTTTCATCAGTCGTATCTTTAAGTAATTCGATTACTTCTTTCTTACCTAATGAAGGAGCATCAATATCATTTTCACTTAACCAATCTTTTAGTTGAGCGACCGAGTTAGGGTTTTCTAATTCAGTGATATTTTGCAGTGTTTTTAGGTATTTTCCCCGACAAATCCCGTTTATTTTAATCGCATTCCTCGATAACATAGTATCAACTAAAACACCGCGATCATTGATTAATTCGCACATCCAATACTCCTCCCATAAAGACTCAGACATCGGATGATTTGCTAATCGTTCTTGAATCGCCATTTCCGCTTCAACATCTCGCTTGTTATAAAACTTAAATTGTTCCCACTTTTCTTTATCGTGATAATAGTAATTACGTAAGCGATGCCCGTTTTGTTTTATCGGCTTACACGGAAGACAAAAATATCGTATTAAGTCTTTCCCTTCTTCAATCTTCTTCTTATCGATGTTTAAGACTTTCCCTACATCCTTTAATGAAAAAGGGAGACCAAGACTAGCCGCCCATGTCATTGAGCATTTCCAGCCCTGTGGAGATAAATAAGTATTATCAGGTAAGCCTAGAAAGCGAGAGAGACATATCCTTTCAAACTGAGCGTTAAAAGCCCATTTAGTGATGTTAGGATTAATTAAAGCATCAAGAACAATTTGTGGTACTTTGTCGCCCATCGCTAAATCCACTACTTCTACAGGTCCGTCATTTATTGAATAAGCAAATAGTAATATTTCAAACGCTGGATCTTCGGTGTATTTATAAACACCAGCATTTAATGATGTCGCGGAGTATGTCTCTAAGTCGATAGATAGTTTACTAATCATAGACATACCTCCAAAAAGGAGAGCAGCGTAGTGCCGCTCCCCAAGTTATTCTTGTTAGTCAAGAAATCCTTCGTTGTCACCGAAGTCGGATTCAGCTGTTGCTTTGGAGCCTAATGGTTCACCATCACGGATCTTTTGAAGGTGATTTAAGCCACATGCAATGCCTTTATTTCCGTTGCTGTTAAAAGCGTAGAATGTAATTGAGGCACGCCCATAAATGCCGCTATAAATTTCGCTAGTTTCAATAATTGGATTAAGCGCTGCGTCGACTACTTCAGGTTTACTCGTCGAGTTTGCGTTTACAAAGTAACTACCTTTATAAGCAGGGTCATCTGGTCTTTCTAAATCGCCGTCACGAAGTGGATTTTTAATTGCTGTTAATGGCGGGACACTTTTACTAGCGCCACGAAGTTTGAATTCACCTTCTTTATAGGCGGCTTCAATCGCATCATGAATGCGTTTCACTAAATCCGTATCGGTTTTAGGAATAATAAGTGAAACAGAATACTTTGGTACTGCGCCTTCTGTTGTGGCACGTGGTTCATTTGCGTTTAAGTAGCTGAATCGCACTACTGATGTAATTACCTTACATGGGTTTGTTTTTGACATGATTTCCTATTCCTCCATAAAATCAATTCTTGCCAAGTTTATTACGGGTCTCTTGTCTGTTTCTTCTACGAGAGTTGGCTTCCCGGCTGGTTTGTAGACATATTTGTCCACGAGTTCAGTAAACTTCTTCTTACCAAGGCGTTTCGTTAGTTCGGTGATGGATAATAACTTTTTCTCGAATGGATCAAGTCCTGCTTCTTCGACCGCTTTAACGACATCTTCTTCGGATGTGTACCTACGATTTGAGCGCCCTTCCACGAGTTTGAATCCTGGTATTTGCTTTCCGCTTAATGCTTCAGTTAGGGCAAACTCTTTGATGTCATTGCCCCAACTTATGAAGTCATCAATTTTCCCAAGAATTTCAGCGATTTCTTCAATGGTTAGTAGTGCTTTATCTTTAACACGATAGCCTTCGATTTTAAGCATCTCTTCTGCTCGATGTCGACAGTCTCGTCGTGCCTTACAAAACTTACACCACGGACCACATTTGAATTCGCCTTTGCCTTCGTATGCGAGCGCTGTTTTCGGCTTAACTTCATTCACTGCCCAGTCCACTAATTCATCTTTAGTACATGACCATTCTGAGATGTTATTAAGGCGCGGCTGGATAATCACCATGTTGATGTCAACCGTGTCATAGAGCGCTTCAAACATGCGCATACTTCCGTAGGCATAAATCATCAATTGTGGGTTATTTTCACAGCTGACTTCTACACCTCTTCCGTGCTTATAGTCGATAACATAAATGCCACCATCATAAACAATCACAACGTCCGATGACCCGCTTCCTTCAGGGACAACATCCGAGAAATCGACGAGTACTTCACTAGCGATAAATGGATGCTTGCCTTCTTCCACTAACTTTTCATAAACTTCACTTATAAAGTTAAGTGCTATATCAGTCGTTTCTTCCATTTCTTCGCTATAGTATTCAAGTTCTTCATTACTTTCTTCAAAGGGAATTCCGTATCGCCTTTTTACCTTCTTTTCTAGTAATAAGTGCGCAGAAGTCCCCTCTTTTGCATAAATCGAACTTTCATCATCATAGTGTTCCGTTAGGCGCACACTGGGCGGACATTCCATTGCCCGACTTAGCGAACTACCACCTATTAATGCGTGTCCGTTATCTCTTGCCATGATCAATTTCCACCGCCGCATCCATAATTGCTGGATAGTGTTTTGGGTCAATTTCGGACAACTTCGACGCTCCGAATTTCTCGATTAAGGCACGTACTTGATTCGTCTTCCCATCTCGCGATAATTCAGCAAGTCTTGTGCGTACCTCTACGAGCGTAATCGGTACTAATTCGACGGCTTGTTCAGGAACTGTTTCCGTGCCTTTTGTTTCGGGCGCATACAGTTCTTTTAACTCTTTACGCCACGCATTAATCTCGTCGATGAGTTTTACTAGTAATTTGTCTACTTGTTCAAAATTACTCATGATTCGTTTCCTCCTTTTTCTCTTGTTTCAATCGAATTACTTTTTTGGCTAACTCTTCTGTAACCATGCTGATGAGTACCAGGGCTTCGATTAATTCCTTATACTCTTCACTGTTCTTCTCTTTCTTATCGCCGATACTACCTCCCTCCTTTGAGGTTTTTAGCCTCTTACCTTTAAAAGGAGAAATAGTCGGCGTTTGAGTAGTTAAATTAGTAATTTTTCAATTTTTCTTTCAAGAGTTCGACGCACTTACGAATGCGAAGGTTTACCGCCTTTTGACTTAGACCTACTTCTTTAGCAATTTCCCGTTCCGTAAATTCTTCGTTATATAGCGTCAATATTTTTTGATCTAACTTATCTAGTTTTGAAACTTCTTCCCATAACTTGTCACGCAGTTCGTCATACTCATGTTCGACACGCATATCAAAAGAATCTGGAAGTTCATTTCCAGTATTTTCAATAATTGCGTCATATGAAATATGGTTGCCAGTCCGCGCTAAAGGGCATTGAGCGCAATCTTCTCGGCAACGCTTATACATTCCTCGTTCAGCAATAATTAAGCACCGTGAGGCGTCTATTCTTGCTTTCCATTCTCTATTAATAATCCTGCTATAGTTTTGATAGTCTTCTTTATTAACCCAAATGCGACCACCGCCACCTTCTAGGTCAATGTAGTAACATCGCTCTTCCGTGCGAACTCGATAATTTTCATCATCTAATAAATACTTGTCTCTTTTTGTCATGTGCGGTTCTCCGTTCTAGCGGAGTAAGGCAGCATGAAAAGAGTTCAACTAGGTTATGCCTGCTTCCAAACTGGATTACTCCACTGGTTTGCAGACGGCCCTTACAGAGGGACTGT
>JAVETX010000041.1:0-20689 GCA_034005845.1 Sulfurimonas sp.
TGGAGCACAACAGCTCGAGCGTGTGTAAAACTACCGCAGCAGATGGGCGTTTTAGTTTTGATGCGTTGGAGTTTGAAGAAGATACATTTGTGACGCTTACATCCCAAGGGGGCACAGATAGTGCGACACAGCAGAGCTATTTGTGGGAGCTCCAAAGAGTATTTGATCTCGCAAATGACAATCCATCACAGGTGCGTATCACTCCACTGAGTGATCTCATCGCACGTGCTTTGAGCGATACCAACCTCAGCGTGCAGACGATCCAAAACAATATAGCTGCAGCTTTTAGTATTCCCGCAGATGAAGTGTATGTTGACCCACTCACAGACAATGATCTCTTTATGGCAACACAGCTGAGCGAACACGCAAAAGCGCTTCTCTTGACTCTTGGAGACAAGGTGAGCACGAGTTCACTCACAGATACGCAGCTCGATGTACTTCGTAGGGATGTAGCAGGTGTTTTTGCCCAAGAGCTCGCTCAAGATGCTACGGTAGATATGAGCGCTATTTTAGATGCTTTAGATGAAGTGCTTCCTGCAACTTTGCCTCTTACGTATACAAACTTTGTGAGCGGACAATATGGCGAGCTAGAAGACGCCCTTGCTACGTTTACGGCGAATACAACACTTACGAGTCTCAACAGAGTGGAGTACCAAGCCCAGCTTTATGATGCGATGCAAGATGTTTTGGCTACTTTTGAAGCACAAAGCCAGTATATGACACTCAGTCCTATCGCTATAGAGATAGATATCTTTGCTTCTGAAGATGACAATACAACAGCACCGACAGATGAGAACACTACTGAGCCTTCGGATGTAAATGCTACACAGCCCCCAGAACCCGCAGAGCCACTTTATGATATAAGTGGTGTAGTGGTTGATGGCTATGTAGAGGGTGCCACAGTATGTGTCGATCTTGATGATGATAAAGTTTGCGATGCAAGTGAACCACGCACAACAACTGCCGCAAACGGGCGTTTTGCTTTTGAGCAAATCGAGCTAGGGAGTGCTGACTTTTACAGAGTGTTAGCTTTTGGTGGTACCAATACAGCTACATCCCAAAGTTTTAGCGAAGAGTATCATGGGGTTATCACTACATCCCAAGACTCACAAAGCCTGGCACTCTCTACACTCAGTGATCTTGCGACGCGTATGTTCTTTCGTGAAGAGACACTCTCTGCTGCTACTCTAAGCAGTGTGCAAGCACAGATAGCAGCATCGCTTGATCTCACGAGCGCACAACTTTTGCAAGATCCGTGGAGTGAGACAAAAACTATGCTCATCGCCCATGAGCTAGAGCTTATCAACCAGATCTTTTTAACACTGACTCAAGAGGTGCAAGGCTCGGCTGTTACGAGCACGCAAAAGAACTTTATAAAAAATGCGATCTATGAAGAGTATTTGGCGAGTGGCTATAGTGGCTTTGATACAACTCACGCGATCACCTTTATACAAGAAAAGCTAGGGCTTGCTTTTGATGATAGCGTGATGAACCAACACCTTGAAGATCAAATAGACGCACTCAAAACCAAAATAGCTGCCTTGTTTACAGTGAGTGATTTTGGTGCAAATGAGTACAAGCGTATAGAGCTTTTGAGTGGTGATTTTTTAGCGGACGTAAAAACAAATATTGAGACAAACACCACGACAGCTCTTGTGGATGTACCACTTGATTATGAAGATATTGTCTATAGTAAGTTCAATAAAACAAATGCCATTTATGATGAAAATGCATGTGTACGTAACACCACCTATAGCAATACCAACGAGCAAAACACCACAGCAGAGCGTTTTGTAGATACAACAAACGGTATAACAATGGGCTTTGATGAGACAGAAGTGCTTGCACCTGCGAGCTTTACTCTCTTTTACCCAGATATAGGATCGGTAACACTCCAAAATGATGTGGATAGTCAAGTAAAGTTTGAAGATGCGTATTATTTTTCATACGATAGTGCGTGGATAGGTACAGGTAAAAGTGTTTATCTGCAAGCACCGAGTGATACAAACACCTCTATCGATTGTTATAAGATCACTCTTGATGAGCTTTATGGGCATAACTTGGCGCCACAAAGTGTGTATCGCTATACAGAACTCCCATAGAGCTTCTTTAAAATAAACTATGCTAAAATCAACGCAAATATTTTAGGGGGCTTTAATGAGAATATTATTTTTGATGTTTTTACCACTTTTGGGTGCTTTGTATGCGCAAGATTCATGGTATGAGAAGTTTCATCCGAGTTTTGAAGCGGGTCTCTTTATGAATGATTTTGATGGCGATATTAGCAATGCAACACCCTCAGAAGTAAAATTTCGTGATGAACTCAACTACGACAACACAAACTCTTCGTTTTTTGCACTTCGTCTGAGCAATGATTATGACTATGTGCCAGATATAGATATCACCTATATGAATGTACAGCAAAATAAAAACTCTGAGCTCAATACGACTCGTGTGATCACTCAAGGGGGAGATTATAATGGCTCGGTGCGTACAAAAATAGACTATAGTGTGCTCAATGTAGTGCTTAAGAGCTCTTTTAAATACAAAGGCTCTATGGCAAAGTTTTGGATGTGGGATTTTTACACGGGGGATATCGAGTATAATCTAGGGCTCAATACAAAACTCATCAGCTACCGTTTTGATATAGAGCATGCGGATGGTTATTTGCCGAGTTTTATCAGTGTAGATTCTGTTTTGGTGCTCCCTTATGCGGGTGTAAAATACTACTGGTATGACTTTGTCGCGTATGCACATGGAAGTGCGCTCTCTTTTTCTGAGGCAAAAGCGATCAACTATGAGTACGGTCTTGATTATCGCTTGATAAAAGGGATGTACATAAGTGCGAGCTATATGTATGAAGAGTTTGAAGCAACAGAAAAACAAGACACAGTTTATTTTCAAAGCTATGGTCCAAAATTTAGTATAAAGTATCATTTTTAAAGTGGAATAGTTTGTGCTTTAGCATCTCATAATCTTATGAAATGCAAGGAAAGCACAATGAAGTCTTTACTCACCCTTCTTTTTTGTTTAGGTATGTTTACATCGGCTATGGCGCTTGATGGTCATCCTGACGAAGAGCTTATCGAGCTCAATCTCCAAAATACACAACAATCTCAAGAGGATATGTATCTCCCATCAAATAGCTCTATGCGTATCACAGTAGTGGGTCAGGGTGTCGCACCTACGATGACGATCTCACCTGCTCAAGCCTATGCGATGGCAAAACGTGCAGCAACGGTAGAGGCGTACAGACTGATCGCTGAGAAAGTAAAAGGGGTACGTGTAGAGGGGAAAGATGTACTTAGAAACATGATGATCAAAAGTACAGATGTAAACCTCTATGTATCTGCAATGGTTCGCAATGCAAACGTAGTAGAAACAAAGTTTGAAAATGGTTTGTGTGAAGTTGAGATGGAAATAACACTCGATCATTCTCACCTCAACTAGTCTTATCGACTCAAAAGAGGAGGGCAAAGATGATACTACTTGAAACAAAATCAACACAAAAAAGTCCAGCTCCTCTAGACTTTCTTAAAAATGATCTTAAAAATGATCTCAAGGGGGAGAAGAGGGGATTTTCTTTTGTTGAGCTTCTCAAAGGCTTTGATCTTCCAAAAGAGCCAAAAGAACAAAAAGAGCAAAACACACCTGCAAATGAGACAAAAGAGAGCTCAAAGAGTATAAAAACAGCTCTTGAGTCACTTTTGCAAAAGAGTGAAACACTTCAAGATGCACAGCTACTACATCCCAAGCTCGTTGCTACTATGGATAAAACAGAACTCAGCGCACTTATCCACAAAGCAAAAGAGTATCTCAAGACACAAATAGAATCAAGCCCAGAGTATAAAAAAGCACAGATCAAAGAGCTCCCTCAAACCTTGCGTGGACTCTTAGAGGTAGCAAAAAAGTTTGGGATAGATGTCACTAAGATCTCTGTAGAGACCCAAGGGCAAGAGCGAGAGATACAAGCGCTTAAAACACAAGAGACACCAAACAAAAAACAAGTAAACGCTACAAATAAAGAAAACATTGCACAGGTGCACGAGCAGCAGAGGGTTCAAGAGAGTAACGAGTATGGCGAGAAGCTAGCAAAAAAAGTAGAGACAAGCCAAAATCAAAAAAACGAGACACTCCCACTTTTTAAAACAGCTGCCACTCCAGTAGCAACGACAGAACAGTTTGTGCAGATAAAACAGATTCAGCCAAATAGTGAGCAAAAAGAGCAAAAAACAAAAACAAAAGAGACCTTAGAACTCTTGCTTCGTGGTGAAAAAGTGGAACAAACAAATCCTAAGCTTACAACAGATTTTTCTGTAGCTACGGCTCGTGTGATCGCTCCAAGTGCTCTACAGACGCAAGAGGAGACATCAAGACAAACAAGAACATTAGAGTCTCTTTTACAGCAAGGTGAAGTGCAAACAAAAGAGCAGGGGATCACGCCACTCAAAGCTGATAGCTTTGAAGTAAAACTCTCTGAAGCTAAACAGATGATCAAATATCTCTCTTCGGATGTAAAGCAAGCGATAGAGGATTATAAATCTCCTTTTACCAGAGTAAAGATCCAGCTCAACCCTCAAAGACTCGGTGAGATCGATCTCACAATTGTACAAAGAGGGAAAAATTTGCATGTGAATATGAGCTCGAATAATACAGCGATCAATACACTTGTCGCCAACGTAGGGGAGCTTCGCGCACAGCTAAATAATAGTGGAATAAATAATGCTACTTTAAACTTTAATAACCCCTCAGAGAGTGGGAATACCCCAGGTGATCAAGGGGCAAGAGATCAGCACCGAGATCAGCAAAGAGCGCATCAAGAGTATGAATATTTTGCTCAAGATGAGAGTAATGAAGAGATACAAAGCTCTCTAGAGATTGTAGTCCCTAGATACATATAAAGGAAAAATTATGGCTATTACATCCACAGGCTTAAATGCAGCAACAAACCCAGAATATACAGCTCCAGTAGAGACAAAAGATAAGAGTGTCTTAGGTAAAGATGACTTTATGAAGCTCTTGCTCGTAGAGCTTCAGCACCAAGATCCAACAGAGCCGATGGACAGTGAAAAGATTTTGACACAGACATCCCAACTTGCGAGTTTGGAGTCTTCTGAAAACACGAAAAAAGCACTCGAAAATCTGACAGCAACACTCTCTTCTACCCAAGAGTTCTCAACGATCTCTGCTATTGGAAAACGTGCAGATCTTGGAAGTGATGCAATTCAGCTTGATAAAGGAAGTAGTGCAGAGTTTGAGATGTACTTTCCAGAAGAGATCGCAAATGGTGTTATCAATATCACAGACCTAGAAGATAACTTGGTCGCTACGATCAATATTGAGATGGATGAGGGTGAGACTTCAAAAGCAGCGGGTGTGTATAAATTTACTTGGGATGGAATGGATACATCCGGAGGTGCAGTTGATAGTGGCGTTTACCGCGTAAATGCAAACTACACCGATACAAGTGGATTGGCTCAGACAAGTAGAGTGGGAGCGTATCCGATAGAGTCGGTACGTTTTGAAGAGGGAAAAACATACTTTAAGCTAGGTTCGAGCTATGTGCCTCTTGAAGAAGTTGCTGAGGTTTACTAAAGGATAGCACCATGATGACGCAAGCTTTTTATAGTGGTATCTCAGGAATACGCTCCCATCAAACTGCAATAGATGTGAGTTCAAACAACATAGCAAACATCTCTACTATAGGGTATCGTGGATATAACACAGAGTTTGCCTCTTTGTTTGAAAAGTCACTCAACACAACATCCCAAGCAGGACCAACAACAGATTCTATCGGTGTAGGCACAAGAGTGAATGCAAGTACAATGGATCGTTCAGAGGGTTCGCTGCGTCTTACTGAAAGAAGTACCGATCTAGCAATCTATGGCAATGGCTGGTTTGGTGTCTCTAATGGAGTAAACGATCTTTATACACGAGCAGGAAACTTTACATTTGATCAAAACAATAGCCTTGTGACACCTGATGGGATGTATCTGATGGGAACGATGGGAAATAATATCCAAGGGGATATTCTCACTGAGATCGTTCCAGAGGTTGAGCTTGACGCTGTAGGTGCTCAGGTGCCCCTGCAGTTTCCAAGCACTCTCTCTTTTCCTGCGCAAGCAACGACTCAAGCGAGCTTTTTTGCAAATCTAGGTCTTGCCAATGAGGTGCGTACAGTAAGTGCTGCTGTGGTAGATGCACAGGGGATCAAAAACAACTTAAAGCTCTCTTTTAGCCAAAGTGAGGTGCAAACTCCTCCAGGTGTGCAGTGGGATGTAGTTGCAACGGTAGAGAGTCTCAATGGTGATGAGGTTTATACGACACAAGAGGGTACAGTTTCTTTTGGTGCAGATGGTGCACTCACAGCAACGAGTCTTACAAGTATAGACAACAATGGCACTCCCGTAGCGATCAATCTTGGAGAAGGGTTTGATGGTATACGTGCTACAAATGCAGAGATATCAACAGGATATAGCGTTGCTGATGGAACGATAGCGGGTGATCTCATCGGCTATGATATCAACAGAAATGCTGAAGTGGTTGCAACTTTTACCAACGGCAAACAAAGTAGCGTAGGTAAGGTTGCGATCTATCATTTTCAAAATGAACAAGGGCTAGATCGTGTCGATAGTACCAAATTTCGCCCAAGCTCCAATAGTGGTGAAGCTCTTTTTTATCAAGATGAAAATGGCAAAACTATTTTGGGTGCAGAGGTGTTGAATTTTCAGCTAGAAAACTCAAATGTAAGGCTAGATACAGCGCTTACAGAACTTATAATCTACCAAAGAGCTTTTGATGCAAGCTCAAAGCTTATCACAACAGCCGATGAGATGATACAAAAAGCTATCAATATGAGTAAGTAATGGAACGCTAAATGCTAGATAACTTTACTAATAAAAGTTTGGAAGTACAAGAGCTTCAAAACGAAAAGGATAAAAGATGTTAAAATCACTTTTTTCAGGTGTATCTGGACTTCAATCACATCAGATTGCTATGGATGTGGAATCAAACAATATTGCCAATGTAAATACGATTGGTTTTAAATACTCTCGTGCAAACTTTTCAGACCTTCTTGCACAAACCAAAGCGATCGCAACAGCACCACAAGGGGAACTTGGTGGAAAAAATGCTGTACAGGTAGGGCTTGGAACGACTGTGAGCTCTATGACGCGAATCTTTTCACAAGGTTCTGTGCAAAATACTGATAAAAACACCGATATGGCGATCCAAGGGGACGGTTTTTTTATCGTTTCACCAGATGGTGGAAACTCTTATAAATATACACGTTCTGGGGATTTTAAATTTGATGCTTCTGGAAACTTTGTAGATAATAATGGATTTGTTGCACAGGGATGGCTACGTGACCCTGTTACTGGAAAGGTCGACTCAACTGCACCGATCACAAATATTCAGATCCCACCAGGGCTTACGACACCTGCGAGCCCTACGCGTGAAGTTGTGCTCAATGCGAACCTTAATTCAGGTTCTATTATAGAGAATATGTCCTCTGCATATCAAGTACCATCAGGAACCCCAAATAGTATCACAAACCCTGGGCAAGGGGATGCAATAGATAGAAATGGAAATATTGTTGAGTCTGGTGATATGGGCGTACTCTTTAATGAAGCGGGTGAAGCATTTAACCTTCAAAATGGTCAAGGGATCTGGGCGGGCTTTCGTCATGCTACATCTACAGCGACTGGAAATGTTGCTGCTGGAGCTGCAGAGCTTGATATCACGTTTGAACTTGATGATGGATCGCTCAAGCAGATCACAACAACGGGTGGTGATGCTGCAAATACAGCTGTACAAAATGCAACGCGCTATATGGCAGCGATCAATGCACAAACATCTGTGACAGGGATTAGCGCTTCTTATGATGCGGTGAATAATCAGCTTGTACTGACCAATACCAACTTAAGTGCATCTGCTTCACACAATATTCGTATCGATTCTGTAGGAAATGCAAATAGTGGTTTTGATGCTTCAGAAGACTCTATTACAGCTTATAAATACCAGTATGATAATTCGGGCTCAAACCCTATAGCAGGATCTGATAAAACATTTACAACTATCTCTGATCTTCGCTATGCAATGGAGCTTCAAGCAAATGCAGATGCAGTAGGAAACCCTATTGACAGTAATGTTGAGGTGATCATCAATGAGCAGGGAAAATTTGAAGTAAATAATGCGACAGGTGGAGCGGATGGATATGATGTAAACCTCTCTATCACAGGTATTAGAGATGCAGGAATTACTGAAAATACACGCTTTACAAGAAATATGACAGCACTCAACTCTACACTCCCTGAAAATAGTGTGGGATCTGCTTTTTCACAAGCATTTAATGCTGCGACACACTCAAGCTCTATCGATATTTTTGACTCACTCGGTTCAAAGCATACACTTAGAATGGAGTTTAGAAAGATCTCTGTAGATAGAGATACAGGAAGTGAGTGGAGTATGGTTATCACTGTTCCAGAGCCTGCTACGATCGATACGGTAGCGCCTACAAACCAAAGAAATGGAACGGTGCGTTTTAATAATGATGGTTCACTCGCAACCTATAATCCGCCAAACTTTTCGTTTAGTGGAAACAACGGTTCTGCACCTGATCAGCAAGTAAACTTGAGCCTTGGAACAGCAAACGGTTTTGATGGGCTGAAGAGTTTTGAAGGTAAATCAGCAACATCTGGGATCTCTCAAGATGGATATACAGGTGGAGATCTTGTAGGTGTGAGAATCGATCAGAGTGGTACAGTTGTAGGCTCATTTTCAAATGGTCGCTCTTTTGGTCTCGCTCAAGTTGGTATGGCAAAATTTACTAATAACGAAGGGCTTGCAACAGAGGGTGGAAATATCTTTGTACAAACAGCGAACTCAGGAGACCCTATTATCGGTACAGCGGCAAGTGCAGGGCGTGGATTTATCCAGTCTTCAGCACTCGAAGCTTCGAATGTGGATCTTTCAAGCTCTTTGACGCAGCTCATTATCATTCAAAGAGGTTTCCAAGCGAACGGAAAAACGATCACCACATCCGATACTCTTTTAGAGACACTCATCGGGTTGAAACGTTAGGTTTAACGCTTTTGATACGAATTAAAGTCCGTGTTACGGGGTGACTCTTTTGTAACACAGGCTTTAGCCTGTAAAAAACTACATTTTGCTATAATTCTTTACTTATTTATTCAAGGAATTATAGATGCAATTTTCTGCTCCACTCAAATCAAACGCAAAAAAAGTTATGTTACTCGGCTCTGGCGAGCTTGGCAAAGAGGTTGTGATCGAAGCACAACGCCTTGGGCTTGAAGTGATCGCTGTCGATAAATACGCAAACGCTCCTGCACACCAAGTAGCCCACCGCGCACACGTAGTCAATATGCAAAACAAAGAGGCTCTCTTAGAGGTTATTCGCGCTGAGAAGCCTGATTTTATCCTTCCTGAAGTGGAAGCGATTAGTATCGAAGCACTCTTTGCGGCTGAGGCTGAGGGTTTTAATGTGATCCCAAATGCTGAGGCGGTAAATAAAACTATGAACCGCAAAAACATCCGTAAATTTGCAGCAGAAGAGTTAGGGCTCAAAACTGGTCCCTATGAGTTTGTAAAAACACTCGAAGAGCTCAGAGCAGCTGCAGAGCGTATGGGATTTCCGTGTGTTATTAAGCCTGTGATGAGTAGCTCGGGGCACGGGCAGAGTGTAGCAAAGAGTGCGAGTGATATCGAAAACTCGTGGGAGATCGCAAAAGAGGCACGTGGGGATGCAAGCGAGCTTATCGTCGAGGCTTTTGTAGATTTTGACTATGAGATCGCACTCTTAACAGCTCGCAATGGTAAAGAGACAGTATTTTGTGAGCCTATTGGGCATGAGCAGCGTGATGGAGATTATGTTTTCTCATGGCAACCGATGCAGATGAGTGAAGTGGCAAAACAAAAAGCACAAGAGATCGCTAAAAAGATCACAGATGGTCTAGGTGGTCAAGGGCTTTTTGGAGTAGAACTTTTTGTTAAAGGGGATGAGGTGTATTTCTCTGAAGTCTCCCCTCGTCCACACGATACAGGGATGGTAACACTTATAACACAAAGTCAGAGTGAGTTTGCATTGCACTTACGCGCAGTGCTTGGTTTGCCACTTGGTTTTACTTTTTATGGAGATGGAGCGAGTGCAGCGTTCAAGTCAGAGGTGGATTCGTACGCACCAGTTGTGGATGTAGATGAGTCACTCTTTACCCATAACTCGTTTGTACGTGTGTTTGGAAAACCAGAAGCGCATAAAGGGCGCCGTTTGGCTGTGGCTTTGGTGTTTGATAAAGTGGACGTAGCACTTGCAAAAGCAAGAGAATTAATCACAAAAATAAAAGATGCGTAGTTGCTAATACAGGCTGAAGCCTGTGTTACGGGAGGTGTTCTGTAACACGGACTTCAGTCCGTAGGAAATTGCTGGAGATTGCTAATACAGGCTGAAGCCTGTGTTACGAAAGAGCTGTAACACGGACTTTCGTCCGTATCTTGAAAAAGGGGGAAGTTATGAAAATTGTTTTACTCGATACGCTCACATTTGGCGATACTGATCTGAGTGGCTTTGAAGCCTTAGGTGAGGTGGAGTTTTATAAGACTACATCCCAAGAGCAAACACAAGAGCGTATCAAAGATGCGAATGTAATCGTCACGAACAAAGTCGTAATAACAAAAGAGTTGATGCAAAACTCACCAAAGCTCAAACTGATCTGTGTCGCGGCAACAGGGATGAATAACGTCGATCTAGAAGCAGCAAAAGAGCAAAAGATCGCTGTGAAAAATGTCGCAGGCTACTCCACAGACTCAGTGATCCAGCATACATTCTCGATGCTCTTTTATCTCATAGGGCATTCGCGCTATTATGATGAGGTTGTCAAAGATGGGCGTTATGCACAAAGCGCTATCTTCACCGATGTTTCTCATCCATTTTTTGAGATCAAAGACAAACGTTGGGGAATCATCGGTCTTGGTGAGATTGGGCGAGGTGTGGCAAAAGTGGCAAGCGCTTTTGGTGCAGAGGTGCTTTATCACTCTACAAGTGGTGCAAATTTGGCGCAAGATTATCGTCACCTCAAACTCTCAGAGCTTCTTGAGAGCTGTGATATCATCTCGATTCACGCACCGCTCAATGAGCAAACAAAAGACTTCTTAGATTATGAAGCCCTGCAAAGTTGCAAGGAGGGTGCGGTGATCCTCAACCTTGGTCGTGGTGGCATTATCAACGAAGAAGCTGTGGCGAAGATCGTGGATGAGAGGGAGCTTCTTTTTGGTTTGGATGTACTCGAGAGAGAGCCAATGAGAACTGATCATCCATTTTTGAGTGTGAAAAATAAAGATCAGCTCTACATCACCCCTCATATCGCGTGGACATCCAAAGAGGCAAGAGAGAAACTCATCGCTTCGGTGATAGAGAATATTCAAAACCATAGGGGATAGATATCGCTGAGATCGCTCTGCTCTTTTCTGCTTTTTTAGCAGCAACGATTTTCCCTTTTTCTTCTGAAGTTGCTTTTGTTGTAGCACTTCAAAACGAGATGCCCCTTTGGCGTGCGCTTGTTTTTGCTTCGGTGGGAAACATTCTCGCTATTATTCTTAACTATTGGCTGGGCTACTGGCTTTATGAAAAAACAAAAACCAAACTCACCAAATCTAAAACAGGCACAAAAGCACTCGCTTATGGAGGCAAGTATGGCTATTTTATCCTCCCTTTTACCTGGCTTCCTGTGATCGGGGATCCGCTCACCCTTGTCGCAGGGGTTTTACGACTCAACTTTTACACCTTTGTTTTGGTCTCAGGATCTTTAAGAGTTTTGCGTTATTATGCGCTCTACTTACTTTTTTAGGATGTGAACGTGTTTTCCAAAATACTTCTGTTTGTTTTGTTTGTCACCTTGTTTGCAGGTGTGAGCAATCTTTTTTTTGGAAACTTTGAACTGAGCTATCTTGTCTTTTTTTTGTTTGGAGTCGCTTTTTTTTATAGAGAGTATATCCTCACCAAAAAGAATAAACAGCTCTCCCTCTTGCAAGCTAGACTTTTAGAATACAATAAGACACTCAACGAAAGAGTCAAACGCGCTACATCCGATCTGGAAAATGCACAGCATCTTGCGAATGTGGGTTCGTGGATATTCAACCCTCGAACAAACAACTTAGAGTGGTCAAGACAAGCATATAAGATATTTGAAATTAGCCAAGAGGTCAAATCAGATCTCTTTGATCTGTTTTTAGAGCTTGTACATCCAGAGGATCTAGAGTATGTTCTCTCTAATTATTACGGCTCACTTGAGGATAAAAAAGGCAGAGAGATCAAACATAGACTCCTCTTAAAAGATGGAAGAGTCAAACATATTATCGATAAATATGAACACAAATATGATGCAAATGATCGGCTCATTGGCAGCTATGGGATCGTTCAAGATATCACTGAACATGTGCTCTTAGAGCAAGAGCTTGAAAAAAGAGATCTCGATCTTATGCACAAATCACGTCTGGCGCAGATGGGGGAGATGCTGAGTATGATATCGCATCAGTGGAGACAGCCACTAGCCACCATTTCAGCAAAACAGATAGCGATAGTTACAGCGTTAGAACTTGAAAAATATGATCTTGAAGAAAAGAGCCAGCGAGAAGAGTTTCTTTTATTTTTACGAAAAAACCTTGATCTTATAGGGGAGCATCTCCAAAACCTTAGCCAGATCATCTCTAACTTTAGCAACTTCTATCAGCCACACAAAGATCCAAAGATCAGCTCGATCAATGGAGTGATCCAAAATGCTTTTCATATGGTCAAAGAGAGATTTTTAAGTAAAGATATCTCTGTACGGCTTGGTCTAAATTCCTATTTGGATGTAGAGGTGTATGACAATGAATTTATGCAGGTGATCCTCAATATCCTCTTTAACGCCAAAGAGCAGTGTTTAGAAAAAAAGATAAAACATCCCCTCATAGAAGTGGTGAGCTATGATAAAGATGACTTTGTTTATGTAGAGATCAGTGATAACGGTGGCGGGATAGATAATGCTATAATGCAAAACGTTTTTGACCCTTATGTCTCGACAAAACTCGAAAAGAACGGTTCGGGGCTGGGATTGTATATGTCTAAGAGCATCATAGAAAAGCACCATCATGGAGAGATATATGCAAGCAATACCAAAGAGGGTGCAAAGTTTACAATCAAACTCAAGAGGTACAAAGAGATATGAATAATTATAAAACAGATGTGTTGATCATAGGAGCAGGTGGAGCAGGGCTTGTTGCCGCTTTGAATGCGCACAAATCGGGGGCAAAAGTAACTGTGCTTACAAAAGAGTATCCAACGCGCGCACAAACCTCTATGGCGCAAGGGGGCATTAACGCTGCTCTTGGGCATGCTGGGGAAGATAGTGTCGAAGATCACATCCAAAACACCCTCAAGTCAGCACAAGGTTTAGCCAACGAAGAAGCGGTACGACTGATGTGTAACGAAGCACTCGAAGCGGTAGCATGGCTCGATAGTATCGGCGTGCCCTTTTCACGCACCAAAGAGTCTAAAATAGCACAAAGGACACTTGGTGGGGCATCGGCTCCTAGAGCGTGTTATGCACAAGATTATACAGGGCTCAAGATCTTGCACACCCTTTATGATAGAGCGATGGCAGAGCAAATAGAGATCAAAAATGAGCGCTATTTGCTGAACTTTATAACAAACAAAGACAAGCACGAAAAGAGTTATGCGTGCGGGGCAACGATTCTCAATATTCGAACAGGTGAAGTAGAAACCTATGAAGCTAAAAGTGTGATCGTGGCAACGGGTGGATACTCAAAGATCTATCACAAACACTCTACGAATGCAAAAGGTTCTACAGGCGATGGTATAGCCGCAGCGATCCGTGCGGGTGCGAGGCTCAGTGATATGGAGTTTATCCAGTTTCATCCTACAGCGCTCAAAAACTCCTCTATTCTCATCTCTGAGAGCGCACGTGGGGCTGGGGGATATCTGCTCAACTCCAAGGGGGAACGCTTTGTCGATGAACTTTTGCCACGCGATCAAGTAGCACGTGCGATCAACGATCAGATCCAAGCAGGCGAAGAGGTGTTTTTGGATATTCGCCATCTGGGTGAAGCGTTTATCATGGAGCAATTACCACAAGAGAGGAAACTTGCGAAGTTGTATGAAAATGTCGACCCTGTGAATGATCTCATACCTATCAAACCTGTGGCACACTACACGATGGGTGGTATAGAGGTAGATAAAAACTCTCACACCAAACTCAAAGGGCTTTTTGCCGCGGGTGAGTGTGCGAACCATAAGGTCCACGGTGCCAATCGTTTGGGCGGAAACTCGCTCTTAGAGCTTATCGTATTTGGAAAGCAAGCAGGGGAAAATGCTGCTGCTTGGGCGAAGAAGTTTGACAATACAATAGAGACAGGTGAACAAACGATCAGTGCGCAAAACTTTGTCAAAGGGGTGAAGTATTTCACCAATCAGATCGATTTTTATCAAAAACATCAGTTCTTGGGCAATATCTTTTATAACAATGCGGGTATCAGCAAAGATGAGATGGGACTCAAAGCGGTTTTGGGTGCTATTCGCCAGATCCAAAAAGAGATCCCTTTTATGGGACCAAAAGATAAGTCAAATATCTATAACACAAACTTGGTGGATTTTATAGAGTTTGGCAATATGGTGGAGCTTTGTGAGATCATCTTGGTGAGTATGATAAGCCGTAACGAGAGTCGTGGGGCACACTACAGAGCCGACATCCCAAATGCTAATGATATGGCATATAAAGCACACACGATCACTTGGAAAGAGGACGGCGTGCTTTGCGCTGATTTTATGGAGTAGATGATGAAGATAGAGATAAAAAGATATACAAGCGAACCAGAGATCAAAGAGGAAGTTTTAGCCTATGAGGTGGAGCTAGAAGATCCAACACTCTTAGAGGTACTCAACCATATCAAAACCACACAAGATAGTTCACTAAGCTTTTCGAGTGGATGTAGAAGTAGCGTGTGTGGAAGCTGTTCGATGCGAGTCAATGGACGCGAGGTGTTAGCGTGTGCATATAAGGTGCAAGAGGGTGATATGATAGAGCCTCTTCAAAATGTGCCTGTGATCCGTGATCTCGTTGTAGATATGGAAAAAGCTTATGAGACAAATACAAGAGCAAAAGCGTGGCTTGAGGGCTCTAGTGAGGTTGCTCTTAGCCCTGAGGATGAGAAACGCAATGCGCGCCAAAGTGACTGTATCATGTGTGGATCGTGTTATAGCGCTTGCCCTGTGTACGCGGTGAATGAAGAGTTTTTAGGACCTTTTGCACTTACACGTGTGTGGCGTTATGTAAGTGATGGGCGCGAAGAGGGAGAAGAGGCTAAGATCCATAACATCCAAAGCAATGGGGTTTGGGATTGTACTCTCTGCAATGAATGTACCCTTGTATGCCCCCAAGATATCTCAAGCAAGGCAGATATAGAAAAACTACGTGCTACATCCGCACAGTATGGCTTTATGGATCCAAACTTTGGAAGTTTTGGTGGTGGTTTTGGTTTTGATGGGAGCCCTAGTTTTTAGAAGTAGCTCTTACAGGCTGAAGCCTGTGTTACGAAAAGGCTAAGATACTAACTCTTCGTAACACGGACTTTAGTCCGCACCAAAGTTTTAAAGATGTTAGTTATAGCTTATGTTATAATTAACAAAAAGGTTTCTCACATGGCAAAAGAACACTCCTTTGACATCAGTGCAAAGATCAACTTACAAACATTCAAAGATGCGATCAATCTCGTAGATCGTGAAGTTTCTAATCGTTACGACTTTAAAGGAACGACCTATGAGGTCAATTATAAAGAGAAAGAAAAACTTCTTGTCCTCGTCGCTTCAAGTGATAACAAACTTGACGCACTTAAAGATGTGGTGGTCGCAAAACTTATCAAACAGGGTCTCTCTTCTAAAGTACTTGATGAGCTCAAAGTAGAAGATGCAAGCGGTGGAACGCGCAAGGCAACTTTTAAAGTGGTCGATTATATTGAATCTAAAGAAGCAAAAAAGATCACCGCAGAGATCAAAAAACTCAAACTGAAGGTAAACGCTCAGATAGAAGGAGATTCTATCCGTGTCAAGGGTGCGAAGCTCGATGATCTTCAAAAGGTGATCGCGACGATCCGTTCGATGGAGTGGGAAGCTCCTCTTGTTTTTGAAAATATGAGATAAAAGGAAAGAAGGATGCCAAAACTAACTATCATCGACGCAGCGCAAAAGCTAGGCGTATCCAAAGAGGCGATTCACAATAGAATCCGTAGAGGCTCGCTTGAGAGCGTGATAGAAGATGGCATCAAGTATGTGCTTTTAGATGAGAGCACACAGGCAAAGCCAACCCCAAAAGCAAGAACCCCTAGAGCTACTTCACAGGGAGATGAGCGCTATTATAAGTTTTTAGAAGAGCAAAATTCTAAGCTCCAAAGCAGGGTAGAGTTCTTAGAGGGTGAGACCAGAACTTTGCGTGAACAAAAAGAGCTTATGCTTATCCAAGAGCGAGAAAAGATCGAAGAGATCTACAAACAAAAAGATGAACAACTCAAAAATATCCTCAATGCTATCTCTTCAAAGTTTATGCTCGAAGCTCCTGTAATGCCAAATACTGAGATAGAGTCGATAGAGTCTGTGGACGCAGAGATAGAGGAACCAAAGCTCATCTCTTTAAAAAAATATCTCAAGAAAAAGAACTATCCAGAAAAAAAGATCAAAAAAATAAAAGCAAAGTTTGAAAAACTCTCTAAAAAAGAGGAACGTATCATCTGTATCGACAAAAAGTACTACCTCGATCTACAAAACTTTGATTATAGCGATTTGATCGATTAAAAGAGCGATTTAAGGCTAAAGTAGATACAATCGCATCTCTTTTTATGGACAGCTGGCCGAGTGGTCGAAGGCGCTCGCCTGGAACGCGGGTATAGGGCAACCTATCTAGGGTTCGAATCCCTAGCTGTCCACCACATTATCTTGCTTTACAAAACATCCCAAACATTTTTCATTCATTTTGCATATTTCAAAGACATTTTAGAAGATTTATAGTCAAACATAGCTACAATAGAGGGTAAAAGGTGTTATATTGTAACAACAAAAGGGTGCTTGTGTTTCAAAAAAAAGGTTTGTTTTTACTTTTTCTTTTTTGTATTTTAGCTGCTGCGATCTTTGTGATTGGGCAGAGGTATAAAGATCTAAAGGTGAGTCAGCATCGAGATCATCACTATAAAATGCTCTCTACATCCCTTCATGATGAGGTAAAGACACTTATTGAAGAGAAGCGAAATGCCACGCTCTCTTTGGCGATCTCCCTAGCAGAGGGAAACAATATCGCAACCTATATAGAGGAAAAAAAAGAAGCGAAACTTTTTCTTTCGCATATTACACAAAGCCTCAAAGAGACCACCGATTTTAAAAATGTCTGGATCCAGCTTGTAGATAAAGAGGGTGTTTGTCTCTCAAGAAGTTGGACTAACCTCAAGGGGGATAAGCTCTCTCACATCCGAAGCGATGTCGCAGAGATGATTCTTAATCCCCAAACCAAAACATCTATCAGTGTTGGACGCTTTGATATGACACTTAAATCGATGGTTCCAGTCTATAGAGAAGATGCGGAGTTTGTAGGTTTTATCGAGGTGATTACCCATTTTAACTCTATCTCTAGAAAGATTCGCGCCAAAGGTTTTGAAGCGGTTATTCTTGTAGATGAAAAATACAAAGATCAGATCACAGACCCATTTACGAAGATTTTTGCAGGAGACTTTTATGTCGCGAACAAAGATGCGGATAAGAGTCTTGTAGAGTATATCGAGTCTCAAGGGATCAAATATTTTAAGTCGAATGGATCAGCTTATATGATCGATAAAGAGCGAGATCTTTTTGTCGTGAACTATCTTCTTTTTGATACTCAAAAACAGCCTATGGCACACTTTTTAATGTTTCGACCGCTTCAGAGCATCTCTGATGGCTCAATAGAGACGATCAAGGCAAATATCGATCTTGTTATGGTGTTCTTTATCTTTCTCATTGCGTTTATGCTCTATCTTTTTTGGAATAAAGAGGGGGTGGAGATCGACTTAAAATACAGTCGCTACATCCTTGTCTTTGTGCTTCTTTTTCTCCTGGCAAGTCTTGTTTATGCCTTGCTACTTAACAAATACTTTGAGACAAAAAAAGATGATTTTTTCTTAGCCTATAATAATGCTATTCAAAGAGATCTGAGTATTATTAACAACAACTTCTCAAGACTTGCTAAGAGTTTGTTTGAGACCGTGGTGAACAAACAAGAGGTCTTAAACACTATGGCAGAGGCGCACAAACAAGAAGAGATGAAAAACAAAGCACGAGAAAATCTTCATAAAATGCTTCAAAAAGAGTATCAGTTCTTTACGAGTTTTGGCATTCGACAGCTTCATTTTCAGCTCAAAAATAATGAATCTTTTCTACGTTTTCATCGCCCACAAAAATATGGAGATAATCTCAGCGGCATTCGTGCAACGATCGAATGGGTCAATAATAATCTCACCCCTATAGAGGGCTTTGAAGAGGGAAGGATCTTTAATGGATTTCGTCATGTTTATCCACTTATAGATGTGAATGAATTAGGGAGAAGAGAGCATGTGGGAAGTGTAGAGATTGCTTTTTCCGCGTATGTACTCGCACGTGAATTCATGAATGCGCACCATGCAAAAGCTGCCTTTTTGATAACTACGGATGTAGTGCAGGAGAAAGTGTTCGAATCTGAAAAGTCAAACTATGGAGAAAGTGAGATTGATGGTTTTTTATACGAGAAAAAAATCAAAAAGCAGTTTGAAAATATATTTGCTTATGCTGACCTGACACGTCTACATCCAAAGGATATACAACAGTTGAGTCAAAGAATTTTTAAGGGGGAAATATTCTCTCTTCCATCACATGACCTCAAGGCTATCCTTACTTTTATCCCTTTTAAAAATCCTGTTTCTACGCAGATAGCTTCTGTGATGATCTTAGAGAATGATGATAGCTCTTTAGGTAGTTATGCCAATCAATTCTTGATCTTGCTACTTACAGGGGTAGGAGCGATCTTATTTGCATTTTTGTATATATATAAAGAGTTTATCTCTAAACATAAGTTTCGTGAACTTTCTCAAAAGACACAAAAAATTCTTGATGCACAAGATGCCTTGGTTGTGATCACAGATGGGAAAACGATTCTTGATGTAAACAAAAGGTTTTTGGAGTTTTTTGCTTTTAAGAGTTTGGAAGATATGGATAAAGGGGAGCGTTGTATATGTCAATATTTTGAGGAGAATGATAAGTTTTTTCATTTGAAAAAAGTGCGCCATCAGGAGTATTGGCTAGAGACACTCTCAGCACTTCCAAATAAAGATCATATCGTATCAATGCGAGATAGTAAAGGGGCTGCACACTCTTTTGTGATCAATATGAGCCGTTTTGAACAAAACTATATTCTCTCTTTTTCTGATATCAGTGAAACGATGCATGAGCATTTTACCCTTGAGAAAAAAGCAACACATGACACATTGACTAATGCATATAATAGAGAGTACTTTGAAAAGAGTATTGATCCATTGATAGACGAAGCGAAGCGTGCGGATCTGCACCTTGGTGTCCTTATCTTTGATATTGATCACTTTAAAGATGTGAATGATACCTACGGACATACTGTAGGAGACTTGATTCTAAAGAAGTTGGTCAAAACAGTACATCATACGATTCGTGCGGAGGATATGTTGATACGTTGGGGTGGAGAGGAGTTCTTACTTCTGGCAAAAGTACAGTCATTAGAGACGCTTTTGAAGCTTGCAGAGCATATTCGAACTACGATAGAGAATACCTCTTTTGAGGAGGTTGAAAGAATTACTTGTAGTTTTGGAGTGACACTGTATCAGGAAGAGGAGAAGATCCAAGATGCTATTAGAAGAGCAGACGAAGCACTCTATGAGGCAAAGAGGAGTGGAAGGAATCAGGTACTGAGCAGTAAATAGCTACTTGTTATGAGTTGCGACAAGCTTGTTACGTCCACTCTCTTTTGCTCTATAGAGGTTTTCATCCACTTGTTTATAGATATTATTTTCATCGATCTTTTTTACTGACTCAAAATAGACAAGGCCAATAGAGATAGTCAGAACATCCGCTACACTGCTTGAACTATGTAAAATACCCAGATCTTCCACCTCTTCGCGAAGTTTTTGTGCAAATGCGACAGCTTCATCAAAGCTCTCTTCAGAAAAGATCATCCCAAACTCTTCTCCTCCGAGTCGAAAGGCAAAATCACTTCCCCTTTTGCTAAAGTGATTGAGAAGACGTCCAATCTCTTTGAGTGCCATATCCCCTTTTTGATGTCCATAAGTATCGTTGTAAGATTTAAAAAAATCAACATCAAACATTAAAAAGGCGATAGGTCTTTTCTCCCTTTTGGCGCGAGAAAACTCGCGGGTGAAAACATCATTGAAATGTCTGCGATTATAAAGGGATGTAAGCTCATCGGTGATAGAGAGTTTCTCGATGAGTTTAAGTTGCTCTTGGAGCTGTTTTTGTGTTTCTTGTCTGCCTCTTATCTCCTCTTGAAGCTTTGCATTGGTGCGCACGATGAGAAAGAGGATAGAGGAGAGAACGACTAAAAGTCCAAAGGTCCACAAAAGGGGCTTACGATACAGATCGGAA
>JAVETX010000074.1:0-4785 GCA_034005845.1 Sulfurimonas sp.
CCATTCCGAACCCAGAAGCTAAGCCTCTCATCGCTGATAATACTGCACCTTTCAGGTGTGGAAATGTAGGTCGCTGCCTAGTTCGATCAATTTTACTCTCACTCTTTTATCAATCACTTTTACTTTTTAACTTTATAATTCATTTACTTCTATACAAATCTAGCATATTTATTTTTATTGACTTTATTGCTTGGATCCTGAATCGAGTTCAGGATGACGGTGGGGTTCTTTTAGGATAGCTGTAGGGCATGATGGGTCTAGAATTTTATTTATCTATAATAATGGATCAATTTTCCATGGATGCTCTAATGTATCCATTCGTACCTCATAGAGGCGATGAAGAAAGTAATCTCTCGCCACCTCTTTTGCACCTAGACTTTTGAGATGCTCTGTTGGTACTTGGCAATCTACAAAGCTATAACCCCACCTTTTAAGGTGTTTGATTAAAACTGCATAAGCTGCTTTGGATGCATCGCTTTTATGTGAAAACATAGATTCACCACAAAATACTTTTCCTACAACTACACCATAGAGTCCACCAACAAGTTGATCGTTTTGATAAGCTTCTACACTATGGGCAACTCCCATACCGTGCAAGACGCTGTAAGCCTCAATAATATCTTCTTGGATCCATGTGCCGTTTTGTCCCTCTCTTGGTGTTGTAGCGCATTTACGCATCACTTCTGTAAAGTTTGTATCAAATGCGTAGGTAAATTTTTTCATACTCTTTTTTAAAGAGCGTGAGAGTTTAAAATCGTCTAACTCCATAATAAGTCTTGGATCTGGCGACCACCATATAATAGGGTCTTTAGCTCCATACCAGGGAAAAATTCCATTTTGATAGGCGCGTAGGAGTCTTGAGGGGTTGAGATCTCCACCCCAAGCGAGGATACCATCTTCGTTGGCATCGTTGGGATGTGGAAAAACTAATTCATAGGTGGAGAGTTTTGGTATATTCAATTTTTCTCTTTAAAATCGAGTGTAAGATTATTTTCATCTGTATCGACAAAAACACTTCCACCTTTTTTAAGTACACCAAAGAGCAGAGCATCGCTTAGTTTATTTGTTATATTATCTTGGATGTAGCGCTTGAGTGGCCGTGCACCCATTTCAGGACTATAAGCAGATTCTGCGATAAAACGAGTTGCTTTTTCACTGAGCTCTACAGTTACCTTTTTCTTTTTCAAGCTTTTGTTGAGCTCTTGGATAAACTTTCTTACCACACCCTCTATCGTTTGCATATTTAACTGTGAAAACTCTACGATAGCATCAAGTCTATTTCTAAACTCTGGTGAAAAGAATGCTTTGAGCTCTTCATGTTTTGAGAGCGAGGCATCTTTGTTAAATCCCATCACAGCTCTTGCATTGGCTCCAATATTAGAGGTCATAATAAGGATAACATTTTGAAAATTTGCTTTGTAGCCGTTGTTGTCTGTCAGGATAGCATTATCCATTACTTGTAAAAGAATATTGATAAGATCTGGATGTGCTTTTTCTATCTCATCAAGAAGTAAAACACTATAAGGATGTTTTTTGATAACCTCTGTGAGTAATCCACCTTGCTCGTACCCAACATATCCAGGGGGAGCTCCCACTAAGCGACTTAAAGCGTGTTTTTCCATATATTCACTCATATCAAAGCGCTCAAAATGGATCCCTAATGTTTGGCTCAGAGCCATTGAGAGTTCTGTTTTTCCAACCCCTGTAGGTCCAGAGAATAAAAATGAAGCGATAGGCTTATTCTCAGCTCTTAAGCCCGCCTTGGAGATCTTTATCGCTTTTGCAACCTCTTGTACAGCTTGATCTTGCCCGATCACTCTTGCTTTGAGATCCTCTTCGAGATTCATCAGAGCAGTTGTTTCCCCTTTATCTATTTTGGAAGTAGATGTACCTAAAATCGAAGCGATAGTGTTTTCAATATCTTTGATACCCACTTTTGTTCTTTGTTTTGATTTGAGATGAAAAGAAGCAGCAGTCTCATCGATAATATCGATCGCCTTATCGGGTAAAAAACGATCGGTAATATATCTTTTTGAAAGAGCTACCGCAGCTTTGAGCGCTTTATCTGTATAGCTGATCCCGTGATGTTTCTCATATTTTTTTTGCAAACCTTTGAGAATAAGAAAGCTTGTTTTTTCTGAGGGCTCATCCACATCTATTTTACTAAATCTTCTACTTAGTGCTTTGTCTTTTTCAAAACCGTTGCGATATTCGGCAAAGGTGGTGGCTCCCATACATTTGAGCTCTCCTGAGGCAAGAGCAGGTTTGAGCTGATTGGCTGCATCCATCGTGCCACTTGTAGCACCCGCACCGATAAGGGTATGGATCTCGTCGATAAAAAGGATGGCATTAGGATGGAGTTTGAGCTCATCCATCACACCTTTGAGCCTTTTCTCAAAATCTCCACGGTATTTTGTCCCTGCTAGAAGTGCACTAAGATCAAGTGCATAGAGTTCTGCTTCTTTGAGAATCTCTGGTACATCCCCTGCTACAAGATTAAGAGCCAAGCCCTCAGCAATAGCAGTTTTACCCACGCCTGCTTCACCCACTAATATAGGGTTGTTCTTTTTTCTTCTGCAAAGTATCTGTGTCACACGTATGATCTCTGCATCTCTTCCGATCACGGGATCGATCTTGCCTTTTTGCGCTTTAGCAAGAAGGTTGATAGTATATTTTTCAAGATAAGAATCACCCTCAGCACTTTGGGCTTTGATATCGCTGTGGGAGATGATCTCTAAAATGTCAAGACGAGAGATCTGGTACTCCTCTAAGAGCATACAGGCAAAAGTGTGTTCTTCATCATAAAGAGCAGCAAGGAGATCGCCAACATCGGCACTGCTTTGACCAGCACTTTGGATGTGTTTGATCATGCTATCAATAAGACGTGAGAGTGCCACACTCTCATAAGGGTCTTGCTGTATATTCTCAGGCAAAGATTCTATGTTTTGAGCGATATAGTTTTTGAGCATCTCGCGCATCTTCTCTACATCCCCTCCACATAAAGAGATGATGTGTTTTCCCTCAGGAGAGCTTAAAAGGATGTAGAAGATATGCTCGATCGTTAAATATTCATGGCGCAACTCTTTGGCAAAGAGAATCGATTTTTGAAATATTTCATTGAGTGATGGACTGATCATTTATTCCTCTTCCATAGTAGCTTTAAGGGGAAAGCCGTTTTCGCGTGCACGTTTGTGAACTTGCATCACTTTTGTCTCGGCTATCTCGTAGGTGTAAACCCCACAAACGCCCCTCTCTTTTTTATGCACTTCAAGCATAATCGCCTCTGCTTCCTCATAGCTTTTGTGAAAGATACTCATAAGAACATCTATCACAAAATCCATGGAGCTATAATCATCATTAAGAATGAAAACCTTATATCTCTTAGGATGTTTTAAAGAGATTTCATTGATTGTTTCAAGATCACTATGTGTTGCCATTTGTACCTACTTTGCTGCTTGTAAAAAATCATCTATAATATCTTGAGGGCTTTCTAAACCTACAGAGATGCGGATCAGCCCCTCGGTAATGCCTAAAAATTCTCTCTCTTTGGCATCAAAGTCTCTATAGATTGTTGATGCCATATGTAGAGCCAAAGTTCTACTATCACCAATATTGGCTGTAATAGTAGCGAGTTTTGTGTTATTTAAAAAGCGAAATGCAGCCTCTTTTGAGCCCATATCTAAAGTAAACAGTGGTCCGCAACCATGTTTGAAATCACTAACATAGCGATTATGATGCGGATGTGTCTCAAGCGATGGATGGTTAATTTTGAGGCCGTGATTGTAAAGTGTTCGAGCGATAAAATCAACAGAATTAACAATACGCTCCATGCGCAGTGGAAGTGTTTCAAGTCCGAGCATCGTTTGGTAGCTTGCATGGGCTGAAGCACTCATGCCAAAATCTCTCAGTGCTCTTTTTTTTGCATTTGGGATCAGTGCCATTTTCCCTGCACCTTTGATAAATTTCTCTAAAAAAGCATAGCGCTTTGATTTGAGTTTATCCTCCCCCTCATTAATAGCGCGAAAAACCACACATCCACCAAGAGCAGAAGCATTTCCTGAGATGATCTTTGTGGTAGAATAGACCACAATGTCCGCTCCAAGTGAGAGAGGCTCTATGCTCATCGGCGTGGTTGTATTATCTACTATGAGGATGACACCCGCTTTATTGGCAATGGCAGCTATTGCTTTGATGTCTGGTAGGCGCATATTTGGGTTGCCTACACTCTCTAAAAAGATGATTTTTGTTTTTTCGCTTATAGCGCCCTCTATCTCTTCGAGTGCGTCCACATCAAAAAAACCTGTTGTGATCCCAAAGCGGCTGAGTGTCTCACTAAAAAAAGAGTAGGTACCACCAAAGAGCCCACCAATAGAGATGATCGCATCACCGCTAGAGAGCAGCGACATACACGCAAGTGAGGTCGCTCCCATCCCTGAGCTTGTTGCCACAGCACCCACGCCACCATCCATATCAGCCATAATAGTTTCTAAGCGCGCAGTGGTAGGGTTTCCCATACGGGAATAGAGAGGTTTTTTGATACTTCCATCAAAGATTCCCTCACCAATCTCAGGTGTCCCATAAGCAAAAGATGCAGAACTTGTGATCACTGGGGAGATCGCCCCCTCTTTAGAGCCTACACCCTGAACAAACTTGGTACAAAATTTTTCAAAACTACTCATTTATTTACCTCGTATAATAAATTAATCAAGCTACTAGACCGGAGTTGGGTAGTAGATTGATAGTTTTTTAGACTTTTGGTAAAGTCATATTGGTTTTACCAACTTC
>JAVETX010000042.1:0-20598 GCA_034005845.1 Sulfurimonas sp.
AAAATTTAAGAGCTAAGTGTCAAAACATGAAACTCGGAAAACTCAAAAACGCTCAACTTTCAAAACAGAGCCATGAGATTGGCTTTGTTCAGAGGGTTCTTTTATCTATCCTAACTTTGAAGCACTTCAAAAAGATAAGATCATCAACATCCGAAGTGAGATTCTTTGGTATGGTTTAGAGTTGTACAATATGGAGGTAGCGTTAGAGGAGGGGATACGCGATTTTAAAGTTTTTTCTCACCCTTTGCCAAAAAAAGAGGATGGAAGCTACAATATAGAAGCACTAGAGCGTGCTCTTGAAGAGCATGAAGATATTGACTTTACTCAGTTAGAGGAGCCAGAAGATCCAATCTATAGATCTCTGCATAGCTATATCGCAACCCTTACATCCAAAGAGGTGCTCTGCTCGTCGCATCTTGAGCTCGATCTTGCGCTTGATTCGCTTGATTATGTCGCACTCTTTACTTTTATAGAGGAGAGTTTTGGGGTGCGGGTCGATGAGGCGATTTTCGCACAAAATATGCGTCTCATTGATCTCTACCATTATGTGAAAAAACATCACATCTATCACTATCCATCTCCACGTTCATGGGGTGAGATGATCAAAGAGAGTTTTGATGAGAAGCTGATCTCTTCGCCCATTGTGGTTGCACTCTTTAAGATCGTACTCTATCCGCTTTTTAAACTTTACTTTCGTTTTGAGGTGAGTGGGCGCGAGAATATTCCTAGCCATTCATGTATCATCGCTCCCACACACGAGAGTATGCTCGATGGTTTTTTGATCGAGAGTTCCCTCTCTTTTAAGACCCTCAAAAACACCTTTTTTCTCGCCTATGAAGGGGTGTTTGGCAACAAATATCTGCGCCCAGTCTCAACAAATGGGCAACTCTTACTGATCGATGCAAATAACAATCTCAAACGCTCGATGCAACGTGCAGCTCTCGCACTCGAAGCGAAAAAAAATCTCGTGATCTTTCCTGAGGGTGCGCGCAGTCGTGATGGCAATCTCTTGGAGTTTCGCCCCTTTTTTGCGATGCTCTCACGTGAATACAATGTACCTATCGTGCCAGCGGTGATCGAGGGGAGTTTTGGGGCACTCCGAGCGGGGCAACTCTTTCCGCGCCCAGCGAAGATCAAGGTGAAATACTTAGAGCCGATCGAGCCTGATAATTTAAGTTATGAAGAGCTCACGCAAAAAGTGCGTGAAATGATAGAGAGGGAAAAAGGGATCGCCCCAAAATCCCCGTAACACGGACTTTAGTCCGTAATGATGGAATAGATTCCGGATCAAGTCCGGAATGACGACTTTCAAGTCAGATATGACGACTTTCAAGTCAGATATGACGACAAACCCGTCATCCTGAACGCCAACCCGTCATCCTGAACTCGATTCAGGATCTCCCCTCCTCAGGCTTTACAAAATAAAGCAAAACCCCACCAAGTACAAAAAGCACAGCAATAGAAGCGATCGAGATACGTGAACTTTCAGAAAACAGTGCCACAACTGCCACAAGAGCTGGTCCTAAAATCGCAGCAAACTTCCCTAAAAAGTTATAAAAACCAAAGAATTCTGCTTCATGTGTTTGGGGAATCATCCTTGCATAATAGGAGCGGCTGAGTGCTTGGATCCCCCCTTGTACAAGTGCGATACACAGAGCTAAGATATAAAAATGAGAGACCTCTTGGATGAGTGAAGCAAAGGTGACAATCCCCAAATAGCTCAATATCGCCACAAAGAGCATCTTTTTTGTATCCCATAGCTGTGCTATTTTTGTAAAAAGAAGAGTGGCGGGAAAGCCCACAAACTGCACAAGTAAAAGAGCGAGCACAAGATCAGAGCCATCAAACCCAAGTGCCATCCCATAATCGACCGCCATACGAATGATAGTATCTACCCCATCGATATAGAGCCAATACGCACACAAAAAAAGGAGTAAGGGTTTCATGGTCTTGATATGCTTGAGGGTGTTTTTGAGTCTTGCATATCCTGCTAAAAAGGTCTCTTTGGAGCTTTGAATATGATCGCGCTTCTCTTCAACAAAGAAAAAAATTGGAAGGGAAAAAAGTGCCCACCAAAGAGCCACCGAGATAAAAGAGAGTTGGATCGCTTCAGCCTCGTTTGCAAGACCAAAGAACTGAGGATCTTGTACCATCCAGACATTGAGTGCAAAGAGCACACCTCCGCCAAGATACCCAAGGGCAAAACCTAGCCCTGAGACAAAGTCGATATTCTCTTTGTTGCTCACTGAGTGTAAAAGTGAGTCATAAAAGGTATTGGAACTCATAAAACCGATATTGGCAAGCACATAGATGAGTATCGCTATTTGCCACTCCCCCTCGCCCACAAGTGCCAAAGACGCACTCATTAAGATCCCAAGATAAGCAAAGAGAAATAAAAAGCGTTTTTTCAGCGAGGCACCATCGGCAATGGCTCCTAAAAGTGGGGCTAAAAGTACCACGATAAAACTAGAGAGTGAGTTAGCAAAGCCAAGCTGTGCGGTGCTTGTGGTGATATTTGCCTCAGCGGAGTAGTAAGATTTGAAAAACAGAGGGAAAAAACCTGCCATCACGGTAGTAGCATACGCAGAGTTTGCCCAATCATAGATCGCCCATGCGTACATACTTCGCTTTTTTTGCATATATTTTCCACCTTTTGTTGCGTTATTTTAGCACATTGTGCATGATAGGGTAGAGGGACTTCACATAAGTTTCACATCTTTTGGTTATGATGTTTGTAATAGTCAAATCAACAAAAAGTTTATACAGATGAAAAAAATGGTATTCGCGTGTTTTTATCTTTTTGTCTCACTCTTAAGCGCTAGAGAAGTGACACTTCAAGAGTGTGTTGCAAAAGCATTAAACCATCATCCCCAAATGAAACAACTCTCATTGAGTGTAGCCAAAAGTAAAAGTGCTGTTGAGAGTGCCAAGGCAGATTATTTGCCACAGGTCAATTTAAGTGCTGAATATAATCCACTCAATACCTTTGTAATGCCTCAAAATGGTCAGTTTAAGACCATTGAAGATGATAATTGGAAGTTAGCAGCCCAGCTTCATCAAAAAATATTTGATTTTCAAAAAACAAGTTCTACAGTAAGAGCGTATGAAAAAGAGCAAAACAGAGCCGATTATACTCTTGAAGAAGCAAAGGCACTTCTTGTGTATCAGGTAAAAAACTATTACAACTTGGCGCTTCTTCAAACAAAAGCTCTAGAGATTATCAAAAAAGACATTCAGACAAAAGAAGAGCTTTACAAACAGGCGCTCGCACTTGTAGATGAGGGTTTAAAAACAGATGCAGATGCCTTGAGCATACAAAGCGCGCTCTATATTGCACAAGATACTCTCGCAGTCAATCAAGCCCAGCGAAGCAAAGCGCTCTCAAGTCTCTCTTTATATATGGGAGAGAAGATAGATGAAAGTGTGATCTTAATAGAGAGTAGTTCGCAAAAAGAGCAGCAAGAAGAGGCGCAGATCGAGGAGATTGTGACAAAGAACTTTTTACTAAAAAGCTCACAAGAAGAGATACAAAGAGATGCTTTGCTTTATAAGGCTGCAAAAGCTCAAAATTATGGCTCAATCGACGCTGTTGCAGCGTATACACATCAAGATTCTCTCAATGAGTATGACACGTCGCTTGTAGGTGTGGTACTAAGCCTACCTTTGTATAGCGGAGGCAGAATAAGTGCACAAGAGCAGCAGGCTAGAATCTCTCAAGAGATGAGTAAAGAGTCTTATAATATGCAAAAACTTCTGTTACAAGAAGAGGCAACAAATCTCCTCATTGACCTTAAAAGATACAAACACACACTCAAAGCAAAAAAAGCACTTATACAATCTTCTCTGGCTACAAGAAAGATCGTAGAAGCAAGGTATAAAGAAGGATTATCAACTTACATAGAGGTGCTGGATGCTACATCTGTGTATTACTATGCACAGCTAGGAGTTCTTGAAGCAAAGTTTGCTATCAATAACACAATAAATAGACTTGAATACCTACAAGGAGAACGTAAATGAAAAAATATCTTGCATATATTTTAGTGATACTTTTTATAAGCATTGGGGTGGGGGTTTTTTATAACAAAGTATATGTCGTCAAATCGACATTTACAACACTAAACCCTACTCAAGGGGATCTGAGCGTTACTATTCGTGGTATTGGAAATGTAGATGCTAAAAATATTTATACTATCACAGCACAAAGTGGTGGTAAAATAGAGCATATTTATTTTGATGAAGGGATGTGGGTGAAAAAAGGGGATCTGCTTTTGAGTATTGACCCAGTGGAACTTCCTATATTACTTGATGAAGCGAAGCTTGCTTTGCAAAAAGCAGGTTATGAGATCGATGCTGCCAAGAGCGTACTCGAGTCTCTTGAAGCACAAAAGTTGCTTTTGCAAAGAACCTATGAACGTTATGAAAAGCTTCAAGAACAAAGGTTTGCGACACAAGCAGAATATGACAAAGCAAAGAGTGACCTGCAAAATATCAATGCACAAATTGATGCATCTCAAGCACAAATAGCTTCTGCAAGATCTGAGAAGTTACGCCTAGAAAAAAGTAGCCAAGCACTTGCACAAAAGCTTGCAAGGTTTCAAGTTTATGCACCAACAGATGGCTATATCGTGACAAAAGAGGCAGAAGTAGCACAATATGTTCTTCCCTCTAGCTCTATTTTTAAAATAGTTGATTCTCAAACACTTTGGGTCAGAGCAAACGTAGATGAGCGCATCGCGAACAAAATAGAGCTAGGGCAAAAAGCCTCGATACAATTGCGTTCAAAACCAAAGAGTGCGCTTCGTGGAACTGTAGAGAGAATTGTTGCTATGAGCAACCTTGTAACACTCGAAAGAGAGATCGCCATAGGTTTTGACACTCTCGTTATCCCTTTTTATATCAATGAGCAAGCTGAGGTTGCCATTGAAGTAGCAAGCTATGAAAATGCCCTTAAGATTCCAGCCTCTTTACTTGTGACTAAAGATGGTAGACAAGGGGTTTGGATAGCAAAAGATGAGAGAGCCCATTTTCAAGAGATCTCTTTGTTGGCACAAAATGATGAAGAGATAGCCATCGCCTCAGGGCTTAGCAAAGAGAGTGTAGTGCTTGTACCTGCTACTCACAACAAACCCCTGCGTGAGGGGATGAAGATATATAGATGATCAATTTAGCCGCAAAAGATATAAAACACACTTTTGGTAAGTTTGTTGTTACAGCTATGGGAGTGGGGATGTTGCTTGGGATTGTTCTTATCATGATAGGGGTGTATCGTGGCATGATGGTTGAAGCTGAGATCTTACTCGATGATATTAGTGCAGATCTGTGGATAGTTCAGGAAAATACTATGGGACCCTTTGCAGAGGCTTCAAGGGTTCATGAAGATCTTAAAAATATTGTTTATGTGATGCAGGGGATTGAGAAAAGTGAAGCGATGACTTTTCAAAATATTCAGCTTCCTCACCATCAAAAACCAGTTCGCGTTGTAGCTGTAGGCTATGACGTTTATGGGGCGATTAACCCCATTAATCAAAAAAGATTACTTAAAGGACGAGCGCTCAAAACAGATCATTATGAGATAGTTGTCACTGACAAAACAGGCTTTGAACTTGGCGAAAAAATAAAGCTTGGGCGCCATTTTTATACCGTCGTGGGAATAACGCATAATACAGTCTCAAACGGGGGCGATCCCCTTGTCTATCTCAGCCTTAAAGATGCGCAAGAGTTGCAGTTTTTATACTCGAACAAAGAGATCCAAAATAATATCGCTAGAGGTGTACAAAATACAGAATCTTTTCTTGTCAATACAATTGTAGCAAGGGTGAAAAAGGGTTACAACATAGATGAAGTGGCACAAGATATACGTAAGTGGCAACATAAAAATGTCTACACAGCGAAGCAACAAAAAGAGATTCTCACTAAAAACCTTATCGAGAAATCTTCAAAACAGATAGGACTTTTCACTGTTATTCTTGTTGTTGTCTCAACGATCATTATTGCTCTCATCATCTACACCATGACGCTTGAGAAGATGAAAGAGATCGCTATTATGAAGCTTATGGGGCTTGCAAACTCTCTTATTATCTCTATGATCGTAAAAGAGACCATCTTACTTGGGGTATTTGCCTTTATTTTTGGTAATATTTTTTCGCACCTTGTTTATGATAAATTTCCCAAACTTGTAGTGCTTCAAATCCCTGATGCTTGGACACTCTTTGGGGTTGTTATCATAGCCTCGATCTTAGCTTCTTTTGTAGGGGTCAAAAAAGTGATAAGTGCTGATCCTGCAACAGCAATCGGAGGATGATATGAGCCAACAAAGTGCTATAAAAGTGAAAAACCTAGTGAAGAGTTTTGGCAAAGATGAAAATCTTGTCAAAGTTATAGAAAACGCATCCTTTGAGATACAAAAAGGGGAGGTAGTTGCTCTCATTGCTCCAAGTGGTGCGGGAAAAACTACACTATTGATGATGATAGGATGTGTACTTGAACCCACAAGTGGTGAGATCTGGCTGGGGGAAGAGATGGTATATCAAGACAAATGGATCGCAAAAGATACCCGCCGAATACGAAGAGAGAAGATAGGTTTCATTTTTCAAGCACACTATCTTATCCCTTTTTTAAACGTAATAGAAAATGTCACACTCCTTCCTCAGGCGAATAAGGTGAGTGAAGCAGATGCAAAGAAAAAAGCGATGGAACTTTTGGAATATCTTGAGATTGCAGATAAAGCGTATAATATGTCATCACAGCTCTCAGGTGGACAAAATCAAAGAGTTGCTATTGCTAGGGCTTTAGCGAATAATCCTGAGATTATTTTAGCAGATGAGCCAACTGCAGCGCTCGATGGTGAGCGATCTGTGAGTGTTATCAAGATGCTCAAAAAAATTGCAAGAGAACAAAATGTAGCAATTATTACTGTGACGCATGATGAGAGAATCTTACCCTATTGTGACAGAATTATGAAAATACAAAACAGAGGCATTGTGTTTCATAACATAGATGAAGATGAAGTGGTCTGAACTAGGATATAATTTTTTATGAAAATTTTATATTTAGAAGATGATCTTAATTTATCACAAACGGTCGAAGAGTTTCTTGAAGATGAGGGCTTTGAAGTACACTGTGTTTATGATGGGGAGGAAGCACTAGAAGCTCTTTATTCTCTGAGGTTTGATCTGTTCTTATTTGATGTTAATGTTCCCCATATCAATGGCTTTGAACTTTTAAAAGAGCTTAGAGAAGCAGATATTTCGACCCCTGCAATTTTTATAACATCACTCAATAGTATCAATGATCTCTCTTTAGGCTATGAAAGTGGAGCGGATGATTACATTAAAAAACCCTTTGCACTCAAAGAACTTCTTTTGCGGATTAACGCTCTTTTTAAAAGAGAGTATAAGACACAAAAAGAGTGGGTTCAAATAAATGATACACTCAAGTTTGATCTCTTTGGGCATGAACTTATCAAAAATAATGAGAAAATAGCACTGGGTCATAAAGAGATCTTATTACTCAAGGTGCTTTTAAAACACAGAAATGAGTGCGTGAGTTTTGAAAATATCTACAATAATCTCTGGCAATCCAATGAAAACCATAGCTATATGAGTCTAAGAACCTATGTCAAAAATCTACGCAAACACATAGGCAAAGAGCATATACAAAGTATCAAAAATTTCGGATATAAACTTGTATAGTGGAGAGAAAAAAAGTATCGCTTATGTTTTAGGGCTTTATCTGAGCTCTACGCTCCTTTTAATTATTACCCTTTTTGTAAGTTATTATATCTACGAACAAGATCAATTGATGCATGATGAACAAGAGATTTTAAGTAGATATGCTATGCAGGTTCAAGAGCAACTTTCTTTGTTGCATGAGGAGAATCAGGAGCGATTATACTATCCTAGATTTAGCAATTTTAAAAGCGCTATTTATGACATAGATAAAGATCTGATCTTTAGCACTCTTGATGAAGAGATAGAAACGTTAGAGAACTCTTTTTCTATCAAAAATGAAAACTCTTATCTCATCGCTCCCCTTTCACCGCACTACATGGGAGCTGCGTATATTGTGGTGCAAAAAAAGACAAAAGATATCGATATTTTAAGCGATTTGATCTATCTTGGGCTTATTGTTGTGATGATCACTATTGTCACCTCTTTTTTTCTTGTAAACATAGTGCTCAAACCTATCAGAGAAAATATTAAGCTTCTGGATAATTTTATAAAAGACACCACGCATGAGCTCAATACCCCCATAACAGCGATACTTACAAATATAGAGACTATTGATTCTTCAAGCTGTGATGAAAAAACATTACGAAAGCTAGAGCGCATCAAGATCGCTTCACTAAGCATCTCAAATATCTATGAGGATTTAGTGTATTTGCTTTTAAACCACAAAATATCGTATCAAAATGAGATCTTAAATCTTAGTGAAATAGTGCTTCAAAGAGTAAAATATTTTACAAATATGGCAAATATGAAAAAGATAGAGTTTGTTTTTGATATAAAAAACGAAGTCTCTTTTAATGCTGATAAACAAAAAATGGAACGTCTCATAGATAATATCCTCTCAAATGCGATCAAATACACAAGTAAATCGAGTAAAATCATAGTTAGCCTAGATGAGGGGTATTTAAGCGTAGAAGATGAGGGAAAAGGGATGAGTAAAGAGGAGCTTGAGAAAGTTTTTTTAAGATACACGCGCTTTGATACATCCCAAGGGGGATTTGGGATTGGTTACAATATTATCAAATCGATAGCTGATGCATATTCTATGAAGATAGAGATAGAATCAAAACCAAAGAAGGGAACCAAGGTAACTTTGAGATGGTAAGAAAAATTACTCTTTTTATACTACTATGCACTCTTGTAGTCGCCTCATCTTTTGAGAAAAATTGTTTAAGCTGTCATGGGGAAGATTTTAAATTTCATGTTATTATGAAAAAATACACACTCAAATATAGTAGTCAAAAAAGAATCAAAGAAGCTATGTTTAACTATCTTAAAGAGCCTAATGCTACGAAATCGATCTTACCTGCTGAATATACAAATAAGTTTGGGGTGAAACAGAGAAGCTCTTTGGATGATGAGACACTTAAAGAGATGATAGATATTTATTACCAAAAATATAATCTCCAGTCTAAACTTCGCTAAAATAAGCTATGAATTTTTCAACACTTTTGCAAAGCAAAAAACTTATCGGCGCGCATAGAGGGGCGAGAAGCGAGGCTCCTGAGAACACACTTTTGGCCTTAGAGACCTGTGTGGGAAGATGTGACTTTGTTGAGGTGGATGTGCAACTTAGCCGTGATGCTATGGCGGTGATCGCCCATGATGCTACACTTGCGCGCACTTCGGATGTGGCACGTGTTTACCCAAACCGCACCCATGAGAGAGTTGCAAGCTTTACATCCCAAGAGCTTACACAGCTAGATTTTGGCTCTTGGTATTACAAAGAGCGAGGGCTTGAGGCTAGGCCACAAACCCTCTTGAGCTTAGAGCAAACCTTGCAGTTTTGCAAAGAGAAGCAACTCCCTATCAATATTGAGATCAAAGATATTGCAGCAGATTTTTCCGATGCGCTTGTGGTGCAAAAGGTATTAGAGATCATAGAAGCTTTGGATGTAGCGCATCTTTGTTTACTCTCCTCTTTTCATCACAATTATCTCAAGCTTCTTGCCAAAAATAGACTGGACATCCCAATAGCAGCACTTGTAGAGGAGTTACATCCCAAGGATCTTTTAGAGTATTTGAGGGCTTTGGATGTAGTGGGATATTTTATGGAGGATGCTCTTGTCTCCTCAGAGATCGTTACGCTTTTGCGAGAGAATGGTTATTTTGTCGGGGTGTATACGGTGAGTGAGAGTGCGCGTCAAGAGGAGCTTTTTGGTATGGGTGTGCATGTTTTGTTTAGTGATATACTTTAGATCCTGAATCGAGTTCAGGATGACGGGGTTGGTGTTCATTATGACGGGTTTTATGCTCAGGATGACGGGTTGGTGTTCATTATGACGGTGTGGTGTTCAGGATGACGGGGTTGCCAATCGTCATTGGGGACTTGATCCGGAATCTCATTTTTATTGAAAGAATAAGGGGTATAAAATGTTGAATCTATTAAAGGGTTTTACTATTGTCATTGTGAGTTTGGTATTTTTAGGGTGCGGCGTGAGATTTGTAATGCCATCAGAGATAACAAGTATAGAGGAGCTTCAAAAACATACAAAGAACAAAGAAGATATGCAAGAAGCCCTCGTGAGTGCGGCGATGTATGGAAAGATAGATCAAGCGAAATATCTTCTCGAACATGGTGCGGATGTGAACTATGTTCCAGGGGATTTTATGATGACCTATGGTTATCCAGCCCTGCATGCAGCGGTTGTTAATAATCACTTAGAGATGGTAAAATTTTTGATCGCACAAGGTGCGGATGTCAATAAAAGACAAAAGCATGGGGGTGGCAATGATAATTCTGCTGCTATGCGTGCATTTGAAGCAAAACACCTTGAAATACTCCGTTATCTTGTATCGCAAGGGGCAGATCTTTACTCTTTTGAAACAAGCCTAAAGCATAGTTCAGGGGGACCACTTATCACTCTTGTGAAGAAAGAGGGGTATCACGATCTCGCTAACGAGCTTTTAGAACTCCAAAAGTCTCGCACACAAACAGCACAAAAAGAGAGCAAATTAGAGAGCGAAAAAGAAAAAGTAGCACAACTCATAGAAAAAGAGAAGTTTGAAGATCTTAAGGTCTATACCGATACCAACCCTAACGCAGTCTACTACATTCCACAGCCAGAGCTTCGTCTGATGTTTACCGGACCAAAAGGTCTTAAGGTGGGTGATATCGCAAAGATGGTGGAGAGAAAGCGCTCTGAGAAGATCATTCTTGCGATGATACATGGGGTGAAGACTCCCTACAAAGAGTTTACTATCGATGAGATCGAGATCCTTGTAGAGATGGGGCTGAGTGATGATATTATCGTTGCGATGATAGAGGTTTCCACTGAGCTTTTTAAAGACGCACAAAGAAAAGCCCAGCAAGAACACTATCTCAAAGAGCAAGCCAAAATAGCCAAAGAATCACAAAAAACTCAAGTGATCTATCAAGGTGGTACAGGGCAGAGTTCACAAGGTGGCGTGATAGATGAAGTGACCCAAGAGGTTACAAAACAGGGTGTGAAGATGCTTTTAGAGCATCTTTTTTAAACAATACATCCCTGCATCGCTTTGCGCCAATTGAGATCAAAGTTTTTCTCTACATAGCTTCTGAGATGGGGCACAGAGCATCCTGAGCAGTCTTGATGAATCGCTTCGCCGTACACCCCAAGTGCGCCATCTTTTGAGTCTATCTCGCAGTAGCTGTATTGTGTTTTATCCTCCACTTTTTTCACACCCTTGTCGTTAAAGCGAAAGTTGGGGCAGGCGCAAAAATAGCAGTTGAGCGAAGGGACATCGTGGCATTTTTGCTTATCAGCGTAGAGGGGGCAGAACTCTTTTTCATGCTCTAGCATATTTTCAAAATCAAAATACTCGATGATAGTCTCTTTGTCCATTCCACGCTCCAAGAGCTTTGTCACAAGCTCTTTGTGCTTTGCGGCGTGTGCTTCAAACCAAGCGATATAACTCATGCCACAAGACTCCCTTTTTTGTTCTCTAGCTTGTCATACATCCCAAGCATCCCAAGATAATCATAATGGAGTCGTGTGTCGATGAGATACTCTTTGTGCTCCAAAATAGCACGTGCACGTCTCACTTTTGACTCTGTAAAAATAGCAAAAAGAGCCTCTTCGTACTCTTCATAGAGCGCCTCAGCACTCTCCATTTTGAGTAGTTCTAAAAGCACAGGGGCGAGTGGATCAGCGGAGTATTCCAAAAGGTCGATCGCCTCTTGTGTCTCACCGAGTAAGATATGAAGCTGTACTTTGAGCTCGATCATGGTGAAGTTGTTGGCAAAAATAACCCCGATATATTTTTCGATATTGAGCGTATCTTCGAGTGCTTCGATAGAACAGAGGATCTCTTCTGGCTCGTAATCTTTAAAATGCAACACTTGCTGACGGATCAGTTTGCCTTGGTTTTTGTTGTTGTAGATCAGATCTTCTATCGGGTAGACCTCAGAGAGCCCAGGCACGATCATCTGGCAGGAGTAAAAGCCCAGATAGTCGTATTCACGCAGGTAGATCTCTTTGTCTATCATGGTCAAGATCGAGCAAAGATAGCTATACTCCTCATCGCTTGAATCACCTTGATAATTCCAAGGGGTGTACTCAAATGTTTTTTTATTTCTTAAAAATGCAAAACTGAGTTTGCCATTGGAGTCGATGAAATGTGACTCAAGGTTAAAGCTATCAGCGATGAGACTCATATCAAAAGTGGGTGTTTCAAAACTATCGAGCTCTTCTATATTGCGCCCTTGCATCAGCTCTGTCATGGTGCGCTCTAGCGAAACTTCCAGAATAGGATGTGCCCCAAAAGAGACAAAGAGCGAGGCGTTTTGTGGGTTGATAAGAGAGATCGCGGTAACGGGAAAAGTACCACCCAAAGAAGCATCGAGCACCTCTACGGTATAGCCAAGCGCGCGAAGATGTGCAAGATCTGCAGCGAGACGAGGAAAACTCTCTATCACCTCGTTTGGAAACTTTGGCAGAGCGTAGCCATTTTTGATGATCTCAAACTTCACATAACGCTCAAAGATCTCACTAAGGGCTTGCACTTGCGCCTCTTTGGGTGTATTGCCAGAAGCGAGACCATTACTGACGTAGAGATTGCTTAGGATGTTGATTGGGATGTAGCTTATCGTGCCACAAGAGACTCTGACAAAAGGGAGAGCGACCACTTTGTCCTCATAGTCGCTATTAAAATCAATAAGGTCATCCGCGCATAAAGTTCTGCTAGGGTCATAGATATTGCGTAGATCCTCACTGAGGTAATCACCATCAAGATCAAAAGCAAGTTCATCAGGATAATATTTGCGCCCTGGCAGGTGAAAATCGATAAAAAAGTTATTGGTTTGCAGACGCTCTATATATTCACCAAGTGCACTTGCGATAGAAGCTTCTGAGACTACTCCTTTGCCGTTGGAGTAGATATGGCGCGGTGCTTCTGTGGAGGCGAGATTGACAGAGTAGCAGTGGGTGAGTGGATGTTTTTCTTGGGAGAAAGTGATCTCACATCCCACCGAAGCGAGGGTGTTTTTCATATTGTTTATAGAGACTTCGAGGGGGTCATTTTTGGATAAAAGTTGCATCTGAATTCTTTAGGGAGATTTTAGTGGTAGTATAGCTAATTATCAAGTCTATTCTTCTCTTTATAACTTTGGAAGATTTTCTCTAAAAATCGTTAAGATCTCAATCTGTTCTTGGGAGATTTTATAGATGATAGAGAAGCCTTGATACACAAGTTTTCTGGTATCTGTTGCGAGTTCTGGTGTTGGTCTACCTGATCTTGGAAAATTTAAGAGTGTTTCTTGGATAAACTTTTTCATTGTGTCTAGATAGTTATCAGCAAGTGACACATTTTGCGTTTGTTCATAAATATATTGCGCTTGTTCTATAAGTTGGGATGTAGCGGTTTTTGAAAAAACAATTTTAGGCACGGTATGTTTTCTTTGCAAGTTCAAATGCCTCATCAATCTCTACAAAATCCCCTTTTTCTATCTCTTGCATCGCTTGAGCTATCTCTTGTTTGAGCCTTGTATGTGTCGCATTGTAGGTGTCAAGGGAGAGAATGACAACCGATTTATTATTTTTTGTTGTGACAATCACCTCTTCGTTTTTGTCGCACACTTCGTCGATAATATCTTTGAGTTTGTTTCTTGCATTTGTATAGTTGACTGCTTGCATCGTTACGCCTTTATGACAGAATACTGACATAATAACATAGTTTGGCTTTTTCTTTGAGGTAGAAGAAACAATTTTATCTTTACTCTAAGTAATAAATTATATTTTATGGAGTAGAATGTCCTTCATGAATAACAATAACCGTTTTTTCCTCACCTTTATCATTTTTATTATTTTAAAATTTTCTTTGTTTGCTACGGAGTTTGATATTAAAGCATTTGGAACACTTGGCGCTGTTTATCAGGACAAGGAGGAGGTCAAATACCGAAAAGACCTCTTTGCAAAAGATGGCGCATCGGGCGATGTGAGCTTGAAGACAGACAGTGTTCTTGGAGCGCAACTGCGCTTGCAACTTGATGAGAGCTTCTCTTTTGTTGCACAGGGGATCGTGCAGAATGATTATGAAGATCATGTCAAAGCAAAGATCGACTGGGGATATCTCAAATACGATGGGGGTCAAAACCTTGTCGTAAAGCTAGGGCGTATCCGTACCCCTTTTTATAGAAACTCAGAAAATCTCAATATCGGTTACTCCAACCTTATGATCCGTGAAGCAGCAGAGGTGTATGCACAGGTACCATTTACCTCTTATAATGGGGTCGAGGTGGCGTATAGTGATCTTATAGATACGTACTTTTATACACTTCAGATGAACTACGGAGAGGAGAGCTTGAATGTCCCTATCCACTCTTTAAATGAAGAAGTGGATGTAGATATCGAGAAGCTTTTTGCGATGAACCTCACGGTGGGGACAGAAGCGATTCAGCTCCGTGGTACCTATATGCGTGCGTGTATCAGTGCGAGAAACACAAATCTTGACCAGCTCTTTGGAAGTTTAAGTGATCCCTTGGCAGACCAATACGAGTTTAGAAAAAGAAGATCAGAATATAGAGGCGTAGGGCTTTTTATAGATATGAACAATATCCTTTTTATGACGGAATATGGTCAAAGAAGAATAGGGAGCTTTTATGCAGATACAGAGGGTGCGTATGCAACACTTGCGTATAACTTTGATACGATCACACCTTTTGTCACTCTTGCTAAAAGCAAGATGAACCAAAAAACCTATGGAGTGGATACAGGTTCAGTTGCTCTTGATAAGATCTTAGAATCACAAAACGTGGCACAAAGATCAAGTGTAGTGGGTGTAAAATATGTGATCAATGAAAACGTCGATGTGAAAGTACAGTATGAAAATATTGTCGCTGATGGTGATTATGGTGGAGTGCATCTACACAAGCATCTCCAAAATGTACCTGAGTTGCATGCGCTCTCATTTGCATTAGACTTTATCTATTAAGGGATGTAGGGATGAAAATACTTTTTTTACTCTTTTTTCTCTTGAGTTTTTTGCCCGCGCAAATGGTTGTGGTGACAAAGAGCGATTCGCAGATCGGTACGCTTGCAAAAGAGATCGTGCAGTATCTCTATCTGGGCAAGCTCGATACGATAGATGGCGTGCGTGTACGCGTGCTTATCTCTAAAGATAGAGCGCTTCATAGTGAGTTTTGTGATGCGATCTTAGAAAAAAGTGAATCGCAATACAATAGCTACTGGGCGCGCTTGGTCTTTACAGGGAAAAAACCTATGGCAAAACGTCTAAGTGCCCAAGAGATTCAAGAGCAGATGCAAGAGAAAAATACCATCACCTACATCAAAAAGTCTGAGCTCAAAAAAGGGTGGAGGATCGTGTATGAAGAGTAGATCTCTCTATCAAAGCCTCTCGATCTTTAAAAAGTTTCTCCTCGCACCCGTTCTTGGGCTCTTTTTTGTTATCCCTGTTGCTTTTTATCTTCTGCTCACCACCAAAGAGGTCCAAGAGGATGTCTATTATGTCAATCAAGAGATGTTTCCTCTGTATGAGCTCACCCGTGATAATGTGATACTTCTTGAGCGAATCTCTCACGAGATCAGTAGTGCGGTTGCTGCAAAAGAGAAGCTGTGGCTCGAAGATGCTTTTGTGCATGCGCAGCTGATGAAAAAAAATATGCGAGAGTATCGCGATAGCTCTTTTGCCAAGGCGGGAGCAGAGCTTGCAACTGAGTTTGATCTTTATTTTGAACATGTGATCGAGCTCTCAAAAAATATTATCAAATCTGATGGATATTACGATGGGATCGAGCAGGACACAAGACTCTCTGTAGAGTATTATCTCAAGCTCGATTTTTTGCTTAAAGATCTGCAAAAAAGTATCAAAGAGGAGATTCAAGTCCATATCAGTTCGGTGGATACGAACACAAGTTTTCTCTTGTTCAAGGGCGCGCTTCTTTTTATCGCTTGGTTTATTGGCACCATTATCATCACACTTCTTGTGTATAGAGATATCAAAAAAAGGATAGGTCAGATCGTTGAAGCCTCTAAGAACATAGCACGAGGAGAAGCGGACTTTAAAGATCGCCTTGAGCTTCCTATGCAAGATGAACTCGGTGAGATCGTAGATTCGATCAATACCTTTATCTCCAATCTCGATCAAAGCCACAAAGAACTGCTTCAAACCAAAGAGGAGTTACAACTTCTGTATGTGCGCGATAAGCTCACAGGGCTCCATAATCGTGTGAAGATCGATGAGGTGATAGAAAATGAGATCAACCGTTTTGAGCGCTACAATATCCCTTTTTCGATCATTCTCGCAGATATAGACCATTTTAAAAAGCTTAATGATAGTTTTGGACATCTCCTTGGCGATGAGATTCTCCAAGAGTTTGCGCAAAAACTTCAAGAAAATATACGAAACACTGACTTTGTCGCTCGTTGGGGTGGGGAGGAATTTCTTATCGTTTGTCCTCAGGTAGATGAAGCAGAAGCATCTATTATCGCGGAAAAATTACGAAAAAAGATAGAAGAGAATTCTTTTGGAGGACATGCTCTGAGCGCTAGTTTTGGTGTGGCTTGCTATGAGATGAAGCAATCACAAGATCAGCTTCTTCACAATGCGGATGTAGCACTCTATGAAGCTAAAAAAAGAGGGCGTAACCAAGTGGTGCGCTTTGACTCTCTCTAAAGTTCCTACGCTCTGCCTTTTGTAATGATAAGATAGACAAAGAACGGTCCACCAATAAGTGCTGTGACGATCCCGATAGGAAGCTCGCTTTGGCTGGTGATTGAGCGCGCGACAGTGTCGCAAAAGAGGAGAAAAAATCCTCCAAATAGAGCAGTTTTACCTATGCGATGCTGTATGCTCGATGGGTAGATTTTGCTCACGATATGGGGAATGATAAGCCCAACAAAGCCGATAGGACCTGTAATACTCACAAGCACCCCCACACCCAAAGAGAGAATCAAAAGCAGGGTGATCGTCACTTTTTTTGTATCGACTCCACGCAACATCGCCCCCTCATCTGAGACACCTAAAAGGGAGAGCTCAAACCTATAAAGATAGAGCACAACCAAAAGAATAAGGCTCAAAAAGAGGATGATAAGTGGTTCTCTATACCCTAAGATGCTTAGTGATCCCATAGTAAAGCGCAAAAGCATATCGTTTTGTACGCTGTTGCCAAGATAAAAGAGGATCATCAGTGCGGATGTGAAAAAAAGCGAAAGGGCGATCCCAAGAAGTAAAAGGCTCTCACTGTGGGAGTTTTGTAAAAAACGCGCGAGATACAACAAAAGCCCAAGGGTAGCAAGCGCTCCCAAAAACCCAAACAAACTCACTGCACTCACCCCAAACACCACAAAGCCGATTCCAAGTTTGATCGCCAAGCCAGCACCCAAAACTGCCCCGCTTGAGATCCCAAGAGTATAAGGGGTCATCAAGGCGTTGCGAAAGAGGGTTTGAAACACAAGCCCACCAAGTGCGAGTATCATCCCCCCGCAAAACCCAAGGATCATACGAGGCAAGCGGATCTCAAAAAAGATCTGATGGCTTAGATGGGTGGGGTCGAGAATATCGCTGAGTTTGAGCTCAACAGCGCCAACAAAAGGGGAGAGCAGAGCAAGGGATGTAAAGAGTACAAAGAGCAAAAGACTACGCATACACCACCGCCATGTTTTGAAACTCAACTCCATAGAGCTCTTGGAGTGTTGTGTCGTTAAAGAACTTTTTTGGATCTTCAAACTGTAAAAAATTGCCCTCTTTTAAAAACAGCAAAGGGCTTTGGATGTAGCATGCCAGATGCAGATCGTGGGTAATCAGAAAAATTTGTCGCTCTTTTTTGAGCTCTTTGATATGTTGGGCGATGATCTTGGCGTTGTGCGGATCAAGATTGGCTGTAGGCTCATCGAGAATAAGAAGCTTGCTTTGGGCACACAAAGCTGAGGCAAGAAGCACTAAGGCACTCTCTCCTGAGCTAAGTGAGCCCACCGCATGATCTTGTAAGTGGGTAAGTGAGAGTTTTTCGAGTGCCTCGCGTGCAAGTGCTTTGTCTTTGGATGTATAGCTAAAAAACGCGTCTTTGTGCGCAAAACGCGACAGCAAAACAAACTCAAAAACACTCAAAGAACTATCATACACATCAAGCTTGGCAGGGAGATAAAAGAGCTCTTTTGCCCTTTGACGAGGTGTGAGTTTTGCAAGATCTACCCCATCTAAAAAGATATTTCCCTCATACTCTATAAGCGAGCAAATAGCCCGAGCCAAAGAGCTTTTACCGCTCCCGTTGGCTCCTAAGAGGGTTGTGTGATCTTTAAGGGAGAGGCTAATATCTTCAAAAAGTGTTTTGTTGGAGTATCTGCATGTTAGGTTTTGAATATTAATTGCCATAGACGCCCCACTCTCTTAGACGAACTTCACAAGTATCATACCTGCAAAGGTGTTTTCTTTATAATACTCGACACGGTACACCTTGCCTTTTGTATCGATAGAGAAACAAGAGGGGATATTCTCTTTTTTGATCTTAACATCGCATTCATCTTTTTGGTGTGTTTGAAACCCTATGACGTTGATGCGAAACTCTTTTGATGGCTTGATCATAAAGTACTCTTTTACTTCAAGGAGCGAGCCAAATACGATATCTTTGAGCTCTTTATCGACTTCGATCTTTACTTTTGTGTTTGTTGGGTTATGGGCAAATTTGTCTGTTTTGAGTCTGACAAGCTCTCTGTTACCATAGTGTAAGACATAGCCGTTTTGTATCTCAAGAAGTTTCATAAGTGGGTTAGAGGCTCTAAATGCTAGCTCTTGATCTTTTGTGATAGGAAAATAGTGCAGCTCTTTTTTAATATCGCCAAGAGGAAGAGTGATGCTTCCATTGTAAAAACTCACAGAGATGTCGTTATTGATAACGTTATAGATACCCAAAGGGCTTAGCTCAAACTTGCGCGAGTACTCAATACCCATGATCTGCATATAGCGCTCAAGTGCGAGGAGATGGTAGTAAACTCTCTCATGAGCAGGAAGACTTTTACTCGCCTCATTGCCAAAAGCAGCTTTGCCTTGATTGATAGCATAATAAGTGAGAGTCTTCTCCATCTCTTTGTTTCCCTCTTTGGTGTGGGTATTGTGCAGATGGTAGCGATCTTTTGGGCGTAAGAGAGACTTATTGACATACTCTACGACAGAGTTTGCTATTGTCTCGAGATCGCCATACTCTTGCATTGGAAGTGCTTGTTGGTCTATGATACTACATTGCCCCCAACGATTGGGTGCACGACATTTATCTTCAAAATAGGGTCGATAAAAGCCACTTCCATCATGCAGATTCACAATGAGCTTGACCGGATCGGCTTGGATGTAATGCTTTATTCGTTGTATGTTGGCGTATTCGGGATCATTTTGATCGATATGTGCAAACTTACGGTTCATATCTCCATAAGGACCTCTACTTCTTTGAATGATGCTGTAAAAGTTCAGATTGGGAACGATCCAGAGTGAGCCTTTTGTGATCTTGTAATGCGTTGCAAGGAGCGAAGCTGAGAGAAAACCACCCGGTTCATCCCCCTGAATACCACCAACAACAAGAAGGGTATTGTTGTCTTCTTTACCTTTTTTGATAAGATCAAAGTCATAAACACTCCCACAAAGGGATGTGGCAAGAAGGATCGCTAGGGGTTTAAGTAATCTCAACATGCCAAGGTTCAAAGCGTACTCCATCAGTATTATTTTCAGTATAGCGAATACGTATATAGTCTAAGCCTCTTAGACGGGAGAACTCTTGTGTTTGGGCAAAACTTGCCGTAAAGTTTTTGTAACCCCAACCTTTGCGCCCAACATCAAAGTCGCTAATGGTGTGGTAGGAATAGCCAGGAGGAGCAAGGGAGATAGAAGCTTTGCTTATATTTCCATTGCAGTTGTCTATTTTGTTGACATAGAGGCTGAGCTGTTTGATGACATTGCGCACACCTGAGGTGAGCACGAGAGTCTCTCCTACATCCTTAGAGAGTCGATGAAACTTTTGCTCTGCCTCACCCTTAAAGATATAATGCCCTGTATGAGGGACCTTTAGCACCTCTTTGTCTGCTATGATATTCTCTATATTTGAACAGGTACGTTTGCCATAAAAGCCGTACTGACTAGGGTCTTCAAAAAAGAGCCTTTCAATGAGTGAGAGCTCTTGGGATGTAAAAGCGCCAATCTTTGGGTAATTACGCGCATAAAAGAGCGCATCTTGGTAAGAGATGAGATTGAAGTTTGCGTACCCAACAAAAGAGCGCAAACGTTTGAGCCTTTGATTCAGAGCGCGCAAGCTAGCATATTCAATAGCATCAAGGTAGATATCGCTACTTTGGAGATGCTCGTTTGCAAAAAGGGGTGCGCTTACTATAAGGCTCAAAAAACTTCTTCTTTTCATAAGTGAAAACATAGCATTTATTTGCTGAAAAAGGGC
>JAVETX010000043.1:0-19322 GCA_034005845.1 Sulfurimonas sp.
GCCTCTTAGAATCACTCGGTGAAGAGAAGATCAAAGATGTGATCTCTGCGGCGCAACTTGTAGCGCGTAAAACATTTGATATTGCAAAGATGATAGCGATCGTGCCAGAGCTTGAGAAATATCCTGAGTATATCAAAGAGGAGATCTTAGTCGAGGGTAAATACGCGCGCTACATCCAAAAACAAGCTGAAGAGATCGAGAAGATGAAAAAATATCTCAAGGTTAAAATTCCTGAGGGATTTGACTTTAAAATCGTGAGTGGGCTCAGCAAAGAGATCGTAGAGAAGCTAGAAAACTTCAACCCACCAACTCTCCAAGCCGCTTCTCAGATCAGCGGTATCACTCCTGCAGCTTTAGAGATACTTCATATTTATATCAAAATGGCGGCGAAGATTAGAGTATCTTAAATCTATATTTCTTCAAAAATTGCGTAGGGAGCACTATCCCTATCGTAATAGCCCCAAACACAAGCCAAGTGGTCAATCCATAATGCAAAGACTGAATAATAAGCGCTTCATCGTTGATCTGGTGTGTTGAGATCTGAATAAAGCCTATCATCGCTTTGTAGGCATTAATAGTAGGAACCAAAACAATAGAGCTACTAATAGCATAAACCAAGATAGGGATATTTTGCTTGTGAGAAAAATAGATAGCAACAAGCCCTATAAAAAACGCTGCAACAAAGGTTGAAAACTCCAAGCTAAAGCCATAGTGCAGCATATACTTTTTGCTTAAAACTGCCCCGATCCCAAGAAAAATAATAGGGATCAAAGAGCGCTTTGGGGCATTGAACAAAATAGCAAACGCGAGTGAAACAAACAAACCAATACCAATATCAAGCATCATAAAAACTTCTCCACGCCCAAAAGATGTAATGCCAAAGAGATCCCAATTGCGATGGCAAAAGAGATGATTACACCGCGCACACCACGCACAAGCCCTGTGGTGTAGTGGCGTTTGGTGAGATCGTTGACAGAGTTGATAAACGCAACGCTTGGAACCAAAAAGAGGATCGATGAAGCGATGGCAATATGCGCCATCTCATTGCCAAGTGTCAAAAGCCCCGAGCTTATCGTTGTGGTAAATGAGACCAAAATAATGGCGATAAAAGGGTTGAAATAGCGTTTGAGTAAAAAGCTGTTGAGGTAAAATCCTAAAGCAGAGGCAAAAAATGTTGCCAAAAATATAGAAAGATCACCACCAAAGAGCAGGCTAAACGCTCCACATCCCACGCCCGCCATAAGATTGCGCAGATAATAGGGATACATTGGGCTGAGGCTCTCTTCATTGTGGAGCTCTTTTAAAAGCTTGGTCATATCAGTTGCGGTATCTATTTGCTCGATGATCGCTATTACTTTATCAAGGGCACGAAAGTTCACATCTTGTCGTTCTGCTTTGTAAAGCTGTGTATTGTAAATTCGCTCACTTGAGGGGAGGCTCAGCATAATAGCATTGGGAAAGATTAGTATTGCAAGATCTTTGCAGCCAAGTTTACTCGCAGCGTTTTTGATGCTTGATTCTACAAGCTCAGTTTCTGCTCCATGTTGCAAAAGCAGCTTGCCTATTTGTGAGAGGAGATCTATGGTTTGCTTTTCATTATTCACTTGTTTTTTCACCTTTATCTAAAGGTGAAATTATACTTGAAGTTTTCTCTTTTGTAGATACGAAGCGATCGCGTAGCCATGATTAAGCCCTAGTGCGATACTTCCACCGCTCTCTTGGGTGATGTCGCCTGCGACAAATATCCCTTTGATATTGGTTTCGTAGTTTGCATCATGCACAGGTTTGCCATCTTCTTCTTTGATCCCTGAAGAGTACAAAAATCCACTTGGGGTAGTTCCACCAATGGCGTACACGACACGGTCAAAGAGTTCAGGCTCCCTTTCGCTAAAGAGCACTTTTACCTTGCCGTTCTCCTCTTCAAGCCCATCTATCTGAGTAGATAAAATAGGGCGCACTTGATGGTGCATAATGGCGTAGTTGATATTGGTTTGGTTGGTTGGGTTGCATCTGTGAAACGACTCACGTCTGTAGCAGATACTTACCTCGTTTTTGCCACTGAGATCTACGGCATATTCTACCGCGCTATCGCCACCGCCGACCACTAAGATCTTCTCATCTATCTCACTTCCATCAAGGGTAAAAGCCACTTTTTTCTTAATACTAGGAGGGATCTTATAGCTTGGCTTGTTTGGTTTGCCCATACGCCCGATGGTCACGATCACATTTTTAGCATAGAGAACTTCCCCTGAGATATAGACATGAAAAAGACCCTCTTTGATCTTTTCAACATTTTGCACCTCTGTTTGCGTTTTGAGCTCAAGGCAGTGTTGCTCTAGTAGCGCATCAAAAAAATCAAGCGTACTCTCTTTGGTCCCATCTACAAAATAGATGCGCCCATCGAGCTCTACTTTTTGCCCTTTCCAGTCTTTATCGACTCGTTTGTTGTCTTTGTAGTATTTGCGAATTGTTGCATTGTGGTTTTGCTCTTTTTCAAGTAAGACAATATCACGCATCCCGTGAAGATAGCTCTCTACAGCTGTAGCAATTCCTGCTGGCCCGGCACCAATAATAGCGAGTTCATATATTTTTTGCATAGATATCCTTTGGAGCGAATAGAGCCATTTTAATCAAATTTAGCTAAAAAACAAAAAAAAAGAGAAGAGCTTGGGATGTACGGCATAAAGCCGCACCCAAAAAGGAGAAATGAAAGGGGAATGAAATTAGAGAAAAAAGGAGGGTTCTTCGCTTAGAAGAACCACTGTGTTGTTACTTTGAAACGAGTTTCGTCTGCTTTATCTTCACCTTCGCGAAGTGTTTTACCATACTCATCTTGTTGTACAACAAGTCCAGCTTTGATCGTGTTTCCTCTGAGGTACCAGTTGATACCAGCGATCTTAGAAGTAAAGTCATAGTCTTCACCCGCTGCTGCATCTTTGAATTTATCCCAAGACTCATAGCGAACAAATGGAGCGACATAACCGTAGTCTGTGAACACATACTCAGCTAAAGCGTACCAACCGTTTGATTTTCCTGTTGTAGTAGATGTAGCCCAATCTTTTACAACACCATCAAAGTCAAAATACTCAGCGCTCATACTAAGCCCTTTGTAGTGTGCAGAGATCTCAAGGTTCACAAGTTCGTGATCGATTGTTCCAACAGCTGCATCTGTTCTGATGTTTCCTGTTTTCCAATACGCTGCACCTATCGTGAAGTGTTTGCCCTCACCAAAATACGTTTCAGTAAGTTTTGTCTCTTCCCAACCATCAAATGGAGAGAGCTTTACTTTTCCACCGTAGAAGAAATCTTGAGAGAGTACTTCTCCACTACTAGAGAGTTTACTACCTGTCGCATCCACCATCTTTCCAGAGTGAACACCATCACCCGCTGCTACTTGGTAGTGTACTTTTTTGTTCCAATCACCATACATCTGAGCATTGGTACCACGACGGTTATGAGTGATATATTGCGCTGCTTCATCTGCTATGGCAGGGCGATCGTAGTGAACAGTATATGCAGATTTTGCAGTTTCTGTACGTGAGACATCGATCTTTCCACGGTAGAGTTTGAAGTTTACCAGTGATGTATCAAAAGGTTTTTTGATGCTTAAGTATGCATCCCCAACATTGAAGGTATTTTCACCCTCTTGTTCGTAGTTTGCTTTATCGTTACGAATATCCATAGTAAAACCAAGGTGTTTTGAAAAACCAGCCGTCGCTTCAAAACGTACACGTCTCATATATGCATCGTTGATGTTTACATCGTCTGCATTGTCAAAATAATCTTTTCTTTTGTGCTCGAATGTCCCTTGAAATCTCACACCAAGTTTGAGGTACATATCTGGATTGTCCTCAGCTGTGATCTTCATATTTGGACCTGTTTGTTGTCCGAGCAAGAAGTGAGGTGATTTTGTGTCAACAACAGATGTAATAGTTGAAGATATTTTCTTTTCTTTTGCATCATCTTTTGCAACATATTCACCCATAAGAACTCTGTTCTCACCAGCAGTTGAATAGATTTGTCCAGTTGTTGGGTCAGTATAGAGCTTAAGGTCTCCCGCCACAGTTACGCTACTTGCAACAGCTAAAATAGCTAAAGTGTTTGTTACGTTTTTCAAATTATTTCCTTTTTTGATTTGCGAAATTGTAAAGTAGCTAGATTACAAACTGGTTACAGACGATTACACTCTTGTAACTTCTAGAGCTAGTTGAAAAATTAATCATCTTTTAACGAGATATGCAATAAAATTTCAGATGCAAAAATTTGAAGCTTTTTTATTAGAAAATCTACCAGTGTCCAAAAGCATACACCCCACGTATGAACAAGCACTCCAAGCGATGCTCGTAGCAGGTGGAAAACGCTTTCGTCCCGCACTTTTACTGGGCGTGACCAAAGCGCTGAACCCTCTTATGATCGAGGGAGCATACCACGCTGCTTATGCGATAGAACTGCTTCATACCTATTCGCTTATTCACGATGATCTCCCAAGCATGGATAACTCCCCGCTTCGCCGTGGCAAGCCGACCCTTCATGTACTTTTTGATGAGGTGACAGCTATTTTGGTGGGCGATGCGCTTAATACTTATGCTTTTGAGGTGCTCTCATCTGCTCCGTGTTCAGATTATACCAGAGTTCGCCTTATCGCTGAACTTGCTAAAAATGGTGGCTTAAATGGGATGGTACTGGGGCAAGCGATCGATTGTTATTTTGAGAACACCCCTTTGGATGTAGAGGATATTAAGTTCTTACATACCAACAAAACAGCAAAATTGATCGCGGCATCACTCAAGATGGGTGCGATCATTGTCGGTGAAGAGAAGCTAGGGGAGACGCTGTATGATTTTGGGATCAAGCTAGGGCTTTTATTTCAGATACAAGATGATATTTTGGATGTAACCCAAACGAGCCTAGAAGCGGGTAAACTCACAAACAATGATGAAGCAAAAAATAGTTTTGTGACTATTTTAGGTTTAGAAAAGACAATGCAAGAGGCAAATACACTTGCAGATACGCTTTTAGGCGAGCTTGAGAGTTTTGATGCAAAACTCAAAGCAGAGCTAGAACCACTACTTACAAAGTATATCAATAGACATAGATAAAAAGATTCGGATGTACGACTTGAGTCGTAGCTTTACGCTTCAAATGGTACATCCCAAACAACACAAACAAAGGTAACTCATGAGCAATCAAATGCGTCAAAAAATGGCAGATACAATTAGATTTTTAGCAGCAGATATGGTTCAAGCCGCTAATTCAGGACACCCAGGTGCGCCAATGGGACTCGCTGATATTGCAGTGGTTTTAAGCGAGCACTTAAACCACAACCCAAAAAATCCATCATGGCTCAACCGTGATCGCCTTGTGTTCTCAGGTGGACATGCCACAGGACTTATCTATTCACTCTACTACCTTTGGGGATATGGGCTTGAGGTAGAAGATCTCAAAAACTTCCGCCAGCTTGATTCCAAAACTCCAGGGCATCCAGAATATGGGCACACAGAGGGGATCGAGATCACAACAGGACCACTCGGTCAAGGTGTGGCAAATGCGGTAGGTTTTGCAATGGCTTCAAAATTTGTAGGCGCACAGGTAAACTCTGAGACTGCCGCGATGATCGATCATAATGTCTATTGTCTTTGTGGAGATGGGGACCTTGAAGAGGGGATCAGTTATGAAGCGTGTTCACTCGCAGGGCACAACAAGCTTGATAATCTTATCTTGATCTATGATAGCAACCGTATCACGATCGAAGGAGATACATCTTTGAGTATCTCTGAGGATATCAAAGGGCGTTTTGAATCACAAGCTTGGGATGTACTCGAGTGTGATGGACACGATTTTGACGCGATTGATGCAGCGATTACACAAGCTAAAGCAAATACCCGCCCGACACTCATCATCGCAAATACGATGATCGCAAAAGGTGGAGGAGCGTTAGAGGGAAGTCACCACTCTCACGGTGCACCACTTGGTGATGCTACGATCGCTGAGGCGAAAAAAGCAGCTGGTTTTGACCCAGAGAAAAAATTCTTTGTAGATGAAGATGTAATGGCACGCTTTCGTTGCGCAATAGAAAAGGGTGATCTCGCAGAACGTGAGTGGATCCATAGACAAAAAACACTACCACTTATGGAGCAAAATGAAGCGCTTGAAGCCTTACAGAATCCAGACTTTTCACGTATACAGTGGCCAGTGTTTGATCAAGCAGATGCGACACGTAATACAAATGGAAAGATCATCAACGCTATTGCAAAAGCGCTTCCAAGCTTTATCGGTGGAAGTGCAGACCTTAGCCCATCGAACAAAACATTCTTAAATGATATGGGAGTGTATCCTAAAGGGCGTAATATCTATTTTGGTATCCGTGAGCACGCTATGGCGTCTATTGTCAATGCGATGGCGCTTTATGGTGGGATCATGCCATTTAGCTCTACATTCTTTGTGTTCTCAGATTATCTCAAACCATCTGCTCGTATCGCAGCTCTGAGTGGTATTCAGCACTTCTTTATCTGGACACACGATAGTATCGGTGTAGGTGAAGATGGACCAACACACCAACCGATCGAGCATTTGAGCCAATTTAGAGCCTTGCCAAACTTTTATGTATGGCGCCCAGCAGATGGTGCAGAAAACGTAGCAGCGTGGCAAACAGCTCTAGAGATGAAAAAATCACCTTCAGCTTTTGTATGTTCACGCCAAAACCTCTCAGTACTTCCATCTCCAGTCGTTGGAAATGCGAGCCGTGGTGGATATTTACTCTCAAGTGATGAACACGCAAGTATCACACTTATCGCATCAGGAAGCGAGGTCTCTTTAGCGTTAGAGACAAAAGCACTTCTCAATGAAAAAGATATCAAAGTAAACGTGGTTTCTGTACCGTGTTTTGATCTTTTCATCGAGCAAGATCGCTCGTATATCGACTCTGTTATCAAGCCACTTACCAAAAAAGTTGCTATTGAAGCGGCGCGTGGCTTAGAGTGGTACCGCTTTGCAGATCAAGTGATCGGTATGGATGGCTTTGGAGCTTCAGCACCTGCAGGAGAGCTTTTTGAGAAGTTTGGCTTTAGCGCGCAAGCTATTGTTGAACATATCTAATCTTTTTTGAAATCACTTTTACTTACTCCTCTTGAGAATATCGATTCTCAAGAGGTCTTTCTTTATAAACAACTCCGAGAAAACCATTTTGCCACTGACAATAGCTTTATCGCTGACTCTCCAAAAGTGGTCAATGAGATCCTCAAAACATCTTTGGATCTAAAAAGTATATTAGCGACACAAGAGTATTACCAAGAACACGAAGCACTCCTTACATCCCAAGAAGGCTTGAAGTGCTATGTGGCGAGCAAAGAGCAGATGGAGGGGATCATCGGGCATAAGATCCACCACAACTGTATGCTCCATGGTATCCGCCCCAAAGAAAATAAGCTCGAAGAGATGGGTGATGGCATCATTATGCTCGATGCGATCACATCCACAGAAAACCTTGGTTCTATTGCTAGAAGTGCAGCGGCTTTGGGTGTGGACTCACTTATTCTCTCCAAGCACTCTCCTCACCCTTATGCGCGTCGTTCTTTACGCGTCTCGATGGGGCATATCTCAAAGCTCAAATACCATATCTATGAAGATATCTTTGCCACTATTAAAAAGCTTCAAGCACTTGGTTATAGCGTGATAGCAGCCGAGGTGAGTAAAGATGCACAAGCACTCTCAGAGATAAAGATTCCTAAAAAATGGGTGCTATTGATGGGACACGAGGGGCATGGGCTGAGTGATGAAGTGATACAAGCGTGTGATGCAACGGTACTCATAGAGATGGCAGAGGGGATCAAAAGCCTCAACGTCGCGGTGGCGAGCTCGATACTTATGTATACTTTTGTAAAAAAGCGTTGAGCTGATTTGCAAACATCTGAGCGTCTTTGACTCCAAAAGGCGGGGGTCCTTTGGTGATCTCTCCACTCTCTCGAATACTCTCCATCAAGTTGCGCATCGCTAAATATTGCTTGATATTATCCACACTATAAAGCTCGCCGCGATGATCGATGGCGTGAGCATCTTTGCTGATAACGCGATCAGCTAAGGGGATGTCAGCGGTGATGCAAAGATCTCCCTCTTGGATATTCTCGGCGATATAATGATCTGCCTCATCTGCTCCCGCTTCGACGAGAATATACTCTACATCCGAAGCTTTGCCAAGAGAGATCTTCTTGTTGGCAACCACAATGGTTGGGATGTGAAGCCTCTCTATACTACGCACCAAGATCGGTTTGAGCAGATTAGGAAAGGCATCTCCATCGACGTAGATTCTCAATTTTTGCATCACCTATTCGACGAGAGATTTGAAGTTTTTGAGAGTGAAGAGTTTGAGATCTTCCCCTTTGAGATTTTTGAGTTCGTTTGAAAAACCATTTTTATTGAAAAGCACAAAGATATCAATATTCAGATTTGCACTTTCGCAATTTTCACGAAGTTTTGTGAGTTCGCTCTTTTTCATCTTTTGTTTGGATGTACGCACGATGCCCGCAATCTTTTTGCCTGAGGCTGTTTTAGCGTAGAGTTCGATGTCGATATCTGAGTTCCAAAAACTTCCGATCTCAGTGATCGGGTCTGCTTTGAAGCTGAGTTTGAGAAGTTCTTTGCACAGCTCTTCGTAGATAAAAGTGACAAATTCTTGGCGGTGGTTGGCAAACTTGGTGTGGATCTCCTCGTAATCTCCCTCTTTGATCCCCTTAAATAGGGGAGAGACAAAAGCAAACCAAAAACGCACAAAAGGGATGGCGAAACTTAGCTTTGGTGAGAGTGGTGTCTCTTGAAGGTAGGAGTTGTTTTTAGGGCTTTCTTTGGAGAGTATCCCTTTTTCAATCCCAAGCGCTATGGCTCTGTCTCCATCTTCGCCATTGACGCGCGCTCTTTTATATGCAGAGTGGCTGCGACGATCTCCAAGGGCTACGCCTGAGAGTACTGAGTGCAGAAGCGGATCAGCTTCTGTGACCTCGGTGATATCTTTGTGGAGCGAGTCGTAGTTGTCTAAGATAAGATCATCGATGAGGATCTCTAAGTCTTCATCCATGTCCACCTCAAAGCCAAGCCCACCAAAAACACTAAAGTATTCGACGGCTTGTTCAAGGGTGTTAGGCTGGTTTTGTGTATAAAAGGAGCGAAATTGCTCTAAGAGTGATGGAGTTTTGATGGGAGTGCCTTTGGTCGTATTTGTAAAATTATACAAAGATTTTACTGAGAAGTTCTTGTACGGACTGAAGTCCGTGTTACGGATGTTTTGTAACACAGGCTTCAGCCTGTAAGGGGTGTATTGAGAGTTTTGTACGGACTGAAGTCCGTGTTATGGGTGTTTTGTAACACAGGCTTTAGCCTGTAAGGGGTGTATTGAGAGTTTTGTACGGACTAAAGTCCGTGTTACGGGTGTTTTGTAACACAGGCTTTAGCCTGTAATGGGTGGCTAGAGAAATTGTAAAAGCCAAACACCCACAAAAATTACACCCAAAAACAGAAGTGAAGTGATAAGAGTGAGCACTGTCACACTCTTGGCTTGGCAATCATAGAGCGAAGCGAGATTGACATTGGCAATAGCAAGGGGCATCAACATCTCAATAAAGATCACCCCTTTTATCATAGGATCAAGTGCAACAAAAGAGAGTACGAGAAATGTCAAAGCGGGGATTAAAACAAATTTCATTGCAATGACCCACGCTAGGAGCTTTTTGCTAATAAGCTTGATCTTGATTCCATACATATAGATCCCAAACAAAAAGAGCTGCATCGTCATCGAAGCGTATGCGCCCATCATTAAGGTGTTGAGTATCACTCCATCGGGTCTATAGCCAAAACTACTTAGAGCAATCGCTACAAATGCAGCCCATAAAATAGGAAGTTTTACGATGTTTACAAGAGAAGTTCTCACATCAAAGCTTCCACGTGAGTAGTAAAACACACCGATAGTGTAGACGATAAAGACATTCATAAGATTGATCACCGTCGTATAGGGGATCGACTCCTCACCAAAGATAGCGATACACAGAGGGATTCCGAGGTTTCCCGTATTGCCGATAAGTGCGGCTACTGTGGCGATAGAGTACTCTTTTTGTTCATAAAAGATCTTTTTGGCAACAAGAGCACTCACTACTAAGATGATGAGTGTGATAAAAAGATAGATAGAGGGTGCATAAAGTAGGGTGATATCTACAGGGCGCACCAAAAGCCCCCAAAAGGTGAGAAACACTTGCAAAAAATAGACATTGATAAGGGTGATGGTCTTATCATCGATCTTCTCTTTGAAACTCACTTTGGAGAGAAAACCCATCACAATGAAAATATAGATACCGATTATTGAAAATATTATAGAACTCATGGTGCAATTATATACGATATAATTTCGTATGCAAACAATTGAAAATATAAATCAGATTTTAGAGCAAAAAGAAGCGGTGATGCTTTATTTTTCCTCCCCCTCTTGTAGTGTGTGCCATGTGCTCAAACCAAAACTAGAAGCTGCAATAAAAGAGAATTTTGATCTTTTTGAAGTAGTGGGGATCGATATCTCTACATCCCAAGAGGTCGCGGCACATTTTGGCGTATTTACAGCACCCACTGTGATCATCTATCTTGGTGGCAGAGAGTTTTTACGCAAAAGTCGTAATATGAGTGTCGATGAAGTGGTGCGCGAGATCGCACGCCCTTATGAGATCATGACCTCATAAAAGCAAGCAAAGAAGCGGTGACGGCTACATTGAGTGATTCTACTCCACGATTCATAGGGATAGAAACGCTTCCATTACAAAGAGTGCTCACCTCTTTGCTGACCCCTTCGCTCTCATTACCGAGCACAAAGATAGAGCGTTCTTGGGATGTAAGGGTATAGATACTCTCTGGAGCGTGGGAGCTTAGTGCATAGATCGATGTCTCTTGCAACTCTTTGAAAACCTCTTCAAGTGAATTACAAAAATAGATAGGGATCTTAAAAAGAGTTCCCGCACTCGCTTTGATCACCAAAGGGGAGATCTTTGCGGAGTTTTTCTTTGGCAAGATGATCCCATCGACATTTCCAGCTGCACATGAACGGATGATCATCCCGAGGTTTTGTGGGTTGTGGATCCCATCGAGTGCGATAAGACGATACGATGAGAGCTTGGAGATCTCTTTGGCATTTTGATAGCTTTGCGCCACGATATCGATCGCCACACCTTGATCTTGCTTTGCATTTTTACTGATGCGGCTGAGGGCATTTTTATCGTGGTAGAGTATCTCCACATCCCTTTTTTGTGCCAAAGCGAGGATATCTTTGATCGCTCCATCTTTTTTGTTGGAGTCTGCGAGATGGAGTTTGTGGATGGTGACACTTGGATCTTGAAGTATCTCGATCACTACATTCCTCCCATAGAGGGTAATCACTTTTTCAAAAAATGCTTTTTTGTCTAAATATTCTTGTGAGTCTTTCAAAAGGAACCTTTTATTTATCTAAGTAGAATTTTACACTAATTTTTCCCTATTGCTTTTTGAAGCAGAAGTGTTATACTAGTAAAATAAGTTTTTATTATGGAGGTGGTCTTATGTCTACTACGCAAAAAAAGCAAAAACAAACGCAGTATACCTGTCCTATGCACCCAGAGGTCTTGCAAGAGGATCCAGGATCTTGCCCCAAGTGTGGCATGGCACTTGAACCGATAGATATAAGAGCAAAAGAGAAAAATGAAGAGCTTCATGATATGAATCGCCGCTTTTGGATCAGTATGGCGCTTAGCATCCCTGTATTTATCTTGGCGATGAGTGTCGATATGTTTCCCTCCCTTTTGCCCGAGTCATTGAGTATGAAAATGGTGCAATATACGGAGTTTTTCCTTGCGACCCCTGTTGTGTTTTGGGGAGGTTTTCCCTTCTTTGTCAAAGGGATCAATTCGCTCAAGACAATGAATCTCAATATGTTTACACTGATCTCTCTTGGGGTATTCGTCGCATGGCTTTATAGTGTCGTAGCACTGTTTATGCCATCGCTTTTTCCTCCTATGATGCGTATGGATGATGGCTCGGTTCATGTTTATTTTGAAGCCGCGGCGGTGATCACGACGCTTGTACTTTTAGGTCAAGTGCTTGAACTCAAAGCGCGCTCACAAACCAATACAGCGCTGAAACTCTTATTAGAACTTGCCCCAAAAAAAGCGACAATCGTAAAAGATGATGGAGATGAAGAGAATATCTCTGTAGAGGATGTAAAAGTTGGAGATATTTTACGTGTACGTCCTGGAGAGAAGATTCCTGTGGATGGAGTGGTTGTAGAGGGGAAAAGTAACGTAGATGAGTCTATGGTAAGTGGGGAGCCGCTTGGAGTCTCAAAATCTGTGGGGGAGAGTGTGATCGGTGCCACCCTGAATGTCAACGGCAGCCTCCTTATCAAAGCCGAAAAAATTGGCGCAGATACACTTCTTGCACAAATCGTAGAGATGGTCGCCCAAGCGCAACGCTCCCGTGCGCCAATACAAAAATTAGCCGACATTGTAGCGGGCTATTTTGTGCCTATTGTTGTTTTTGTCGCGCTTATCACTTTTGTAGCGTGGTGGATCTTTGGACCTGAGCCAACACTTACATACGCAGTGATCGGGGCAGTTTCTGTTTTGATCATCGCGTGTCCATGTGCGCTTGGGCTGGCTACCCCTATCTCCATCATGGTAGCCACAGGGCGTGGTGCGATGGCGGGTGTGCTGATAAAAAATGCAGAGATGCTAGAGATTATGGAGAATGTGGATACTTTGGTCGTGGATAAAACAGGAACCTTGACGGAGGGAAAACCCACCCTCGTCTCGATCCATGCAGAAGAGGGCTTTGATGAAGAGGAGTTATTGCGCCTTGTTGCAAGCTTGGAGAGAGCGAGTGAACACCCTCTAGCAGATGCCATTGTCAAGGGTGCCAAAGAGAGAGATGTAGAGCTTGTCAAAGTGGATCATTTTGAATCACTCAACGGTGTGGGGGTAAAAGGAGATGTGGATGGACGTAAAGTTGCTATTGGCAATAAAAAATTAGCCCAGAGCCTAGAGATAGATCAAAAGGTTTTTTTTGAGAGAGCACAGAGTAAAAGAGCTGATGGAGATATTGTGATCTTGGTTGCGATTGATTCAAAGGCTGCTGGATTTATCGTCATAAGTGACCCAATAAAAGAATCAAGCGCTCAAGCGATAAGTGATCTGCGTAAAGAGGGGATAGAGGTGGTGATGCTCACAGGTGATAGCCGTGCTACAGCAGAGGTGGTTGCAAAAAGCTTGGGTATCGATACGGTGTATGCAGAGATCTTGCCAGAGGAGAAAGCTGCTACCATCAAAGAGCTCCAAGCCAAAGGCAAGATTGTAGCGATGGCAGGTGATGGGATCAATGATGCTCCTGCACTGGCACAGGCAAATGTCGGGATCGCTATGGGAACAGGTGCCGATATCGCGATGCAAAGCGCGGGTATTACCTTAGTCAAAGGTGATTTGCGAGGGATAGTTAGAGCTCGCGTTTTAAGTAGAGCCACCATGCGTAATATCAGACAAAATCTCTTCTTCGCCTTTTTTTATAACTCAGTGGGGATACCTATCGCCGCGGGAGTGCTTTATCCATTTTTTGGAATCTTGCTCTCCCCTATGATAGCCGCAGCTGCGATGAGTTTTAGCTCTGTTTCTGTGATCGCAAACTCTTTGAGACTCAAAAAAATAAGCTTGTAAAAAAGCTTAGGAGAGAATGTTGTAGACGATCTCTGTTTTGTTTTTGATCACTTTGATCTCTTCTACATCCAAGCCTTCGATCTCTAATTTTCCAAAGGCTTCAAGGTTTTGTATATTATGTTTGGCAAGTTCGCGTAGTACGATCCCTCTGTAGGCTTTTGCCCAGTGGCTCACAGTTTTTCCATTTTTTAGAAACTTAAGGGTAGTGCAGGGGCGAGAAACTTTATAAAATTTATCATAATAGCCTGCACGCAGGTCTAAGATATCACTTTCTCCTAAATAGAGATCGAGTTGATACGAAAAGCGATCTTTGTAAAACTTGTCAGGCTCTATTCCACCGATACTATTGCCTTGCTTCACTTTATAGTTCGCAATCTTGTCCGAGCCTCGCAAGGGTCCATATAAATTGGAGAAGATGATCGTATTTGCTTTGAGATACTCTTGGGCTTGGGATGTAAGTGTATCGTAGGCGAGATACTCATAGGCAACACCGCTGTAGCGTCTGATCGCTTCGAGTTTTGGAGCGCTAGAGATATCTTCAAGGTAGGCTTGGCACTCTTCGTGTTTTTTGATCCCAAAGAGTTCGCTGATCTCTTGAGGGTCGGCTCGTTTGATGATCTCATTGTAGCTGCCTAGAATCTTCTCGCGTGCTTTATTGGAGCCTAAAAGCTCACTTTCTTGGATCATTTCACCGCCACTAACTTTCCCTTCTGATGGGGAAAAGAGTATTTTTAACATCTCGCTCCTTTGAAAAACAAAATAAAATTTTATCTCATTATATCAATATAAATGCTATAATCGAGGCAATTTTCAGTTTTGGAGCAGGATATGAAGCTATTTTTTACGCTCGCGTTTTGTGCGATGGCAACGCTCGTACAAGCAGGTGATGTAACAAAGGATGTAGTAGGTAAGGTGATCAAGGTAGAGGGGAGTGTTAAAGTGGCACAAATAGGCTCTATTAAAAAGAGCACTCTTAAAGTGGATCAAGATATCCATAAAGATGAGCTTATCTCTACAGCGACAAGCTCTTTGGTTGTGATCAAACTCAACGATGCTTCAGACCTTGTGGTCGATGAGAAATCAAGCTTGAGCTTTCACTCAGAACAAGAGATGGAGCAAACAGAGGGGAAAGTGTATTATAAGATCACTTCACGTCAAGCAAAAAATGCGCTTAAAGTTAAAACACCTTTTTCTATTATAGGGATCAAAGGGACAGAGTTTATCGTTGATTCTGACAAAGAAAATGCAAGTATAAAGCTCAAAGATGGGCTTTTGGGGATAGAGAGCATCAAAGAGGAGTTTGAACTTTATCGCAAAAAAGTGCAAGCTGATTATGAAAAGTTTGTCTCTTCCCAAACAGATGCTTTTGAAGAGTATAAAAATGCACAAGTAAAAGGCTTCGCACAAAAGACAAAAGCTTTTGATCTTCATAAACAAAACACACTCTCTTTTGATGGTAATACAGTCAGTGAAAAAGCTTGGAGTGCTGAAGATGAAGCTGAATTTAGCCGTTTTGAAACTATGATTCGATAAGAGTTTTGATGAAAGAGAAGCTGCTCTATTTTCTTGTACTGCTGCCACTTTTATTGATAGCTCTTGCTCTACAGATCTATAAAGTAGAGCCTTTTGAGAGCTTCTCGTTAAAGTTTAATGATGTGAATTTTGCACTCCAAGAGAAGACTCCAAGTCAAGATATCGTCTTTGTAGCGGTTGATGAAAGAAGTGTGAACCATTATGGAAGATGGCCGTGGCAAAGGGATAAAATTGCACAGGGGATATCTCAGCTCTGGCGTGCAGATGTAGTACTCATGGATATGATATTCTCAGAATACACTACATCCCAAGCCGACGCAGCACTCGCAGATGCGATCTCTGGGCTTCAAAATAGTGTATGTGGCTTTTTCCTGAGACACGATGCAACACAAACCATAGAGCCCGAGGCTTTAGATATTTTGGTCGATTCCTCTTTGGATCTGTTGCAATCCCAAGCGGTAGAATATGGCGCACCACGTTTTGTTGGGGCAACACACTCTGAGATGAATATTCTTCCACTCTTAGAAGCATGTACTTTGAGTGGAAGTTTCTCGACTCTTGCAGCGAGTGATCATCTCTTTCGCTCTTACCCTATCGCTTTTTATTATGAAAACCTCCTTTATCCCTCTTTAGGAGTGCAAGGTTTGCGCCTCAGACTCAACCAAGATATTCAAAGAGAAGATGCAAGTCATGTCAAAATCGGCGAGCATAAGATCAATCTTGATGCGAAAGGTTTTGTACGTTTAAACTATTATGATTATGAAGACTATAATATAGTATCGTTTTTGGATGTTGCAACACAAAAGATAGCGCCAGAATATTTTGAGGGTAAGATTGTCATTATTGGAGTAACAGATGTAGGCTCTGGTGATATCGTCTCTACGCCTATCGGCTCTATTCCTGGGCCACTCCTGCATTACACTTTTCTCTCTAACTTACTAGAGGGGCATCTCATCTCTGAAAAAGCAGAGATCACGACTGCCTTGGTCGTATTGATGGTGCTTTTGCCTTTTCTTGCTCTTTTATTGATGAAAAAAGTTGTCTATAGAGCGCTTGTTTATCTTGTGGTATATGGGCTTGTGACGCTCTACATCCGAAGCCTTTTTGTAGAGGAGATGCTCTATATTGATCTGTTTTATCCTCTTTTGGCACTTTTGCTGAGTGCGGTTGTATTTGAGGCTTTGGCATTTTATCTTCAAGAGAAAGGGGGGCGTTTTTTACGTGATGCTTTTTCGAGTTATCTCTCTGCAGATCTGCTCGCGCAGCTTATTAAAAATCCAGAAGCACTCTCTTTGGGTGGCGAGAGCAAAGAGCTCTCTATTCTTTTTAGTGACATCCGAAGCTTTACAACGCTCTCAGAATCGATGACACCACAAGAGCTTATCAAACTTCTCAATCGCTACTTTACCCCTATGACAAATGCAGTGCTTGAGAATGGTGGGATGTTGGATAAATATATCGGAGATGCTGTGATGGCATTTTTTAATGCTCCTGTGACCATTAAAAACCATGCAGACGCAGCGTGCAAGTGTGCGCTTGAGATGATAGAATCTCTAGATAAACTTAACGCTGAGCTCGCAAAAGAGGGTGTTGCACCGATTCATATCGGTGTAGGGATCAACACCGCTGAGGTAGTTGTAGGAAACATGGGCTCTGATACCCGTTTTAATTATACTGTGATCGGTGATGGGGTCAATCTTGCATCTCGCCTTGAGGGCTTGACGAAAAATTATGGGATCGATATCTTGATCTCAGAATTTACTGTGGCGCAATTAGAGGGTGATTTTATCTACCGTAAAATCGAGCCTGTACGTGTCAAGGGAAAAGAAAAAGCAGTGCTTCTTTATCAGCTGATGCCAAGTAGCGCGCGTTCAAAAGAGATAAAAGTGGAATACGACAAAGCCCTCGAGCTCTACATCCAAGGAGACGCAAAAGCTGCTCAGGAGATATTTGGCTCTTTAGTAAAGCGTTATAATGATTCACTCTCGCAGTATTTTTTCAATAACATCCAAGAGGATCAAGCTTGGGATGTACATACCATGACAACAAAATAGGAAGAGCAAGATGGTTCAAAGAGAGAGTTTAAGTGCGCATGAACTTTTAGAGACGATATTTTCGTATGTCACGAAACTGTCTTCCATGAAAGAGCATGAGAAGATGTTGATTGTCCTCGCAGATATGGGAAGAGTGCTCAGTAACGCAGAGCGCTGTAGTGTTTGGCTACTGAGTGAAGATAAAAAGCGTCTTTGGACAAAAGTTGCACATGGGATCGAAGCTTTGGAGATACAAAGTGATCTGGGGATTGTTGGCGATGCGATTAAAAACGATCGAAAGCTTATTATTGATGATGTTTATAAAGATCCACGATTTAATGCAGATATCGACAAGCAAACAGGATATAAGACAAAAAGTATGATGGTAGTTCCTATCTACGATGATGAAAATGAGGTGATGGGTGCTTTTCAGGTTGTCAATAGCAGATCAAGTAAAGAGATCTTTGAGACTCGGGATCAAGAGCGTCTTTTATTGGCGAGTAGTTATGCTTCTGAGATCTTGATCGCATCCAAACTTGCACAAGAGATTGAAGAGACACAAAAAGAGGTTGTCTTTACGATGGGCGCGATAGGGGAGAGTCGAAGTAAAGAAACAGGCAATCATGTCAAGCGTGTCGCACAATATTCTAAGATCTTGGCACTTGCTCTTGGGCTCTCAGAGGATGAAGCGGAGCTTTTAAAAAATGCTTCGCCTATGCACGATATTGGAAAAGTAGCTATCCCTGATGCCATCCTCAATAAGCCAGGACGTTTCAACGATGAAGAGAGAGCGATCATGGATACACACGCAGAGCTTGGATATAAGATGATCAAAAACTCTAATCGACCTTTATTGCAGGCTGCTTCTATCGTAGCGTATCAGCATCATGAGAAATGGGATGGGAGCGGATACCCTCAAGGTTTAAGGGGCGAAGATATCCATATTTACGGTCGTATTACAGCATTAGCGGATGTATTTGATGCCCTTGGAAGTGATAGATGCTATAAAAAAGCGTGGGATCTTGAAAAGATATATGCTTTGCTTCAAGAGGAGAGGGGAAAACATTTTGATCCTCAGCTGATCGATGTATTCTTTGAGAATTTAGAGACTATTTTGGATGTGCGTGAAAAATTAAAAGATGAGTTTGAAGATGAATGAGATTACTATATTAGGCGCGTATGGAACAAAATCAAAAGGCTTTGGTACAAGTGCTTTTTATTTGGATGAAAAAAATGTGATAGATGCAGGCAACCTGCTCAGCCCTCTTGAAGCTGGGTGTGCAAAGATAGAGAATGTGTATCTCACACACTCCCATCTCGATCATATTTGTGATATTGCTTATATTATTGACAACTATTTTTCTTATCGCGAAAAAAGTTTAAATATTGTAGGCTTGCCCGAAACCCTCCAAGCGATCCAAAAGCACTTTCTAAATAATGAGATTTGGCCGGACTTTTCTCGTATACCACTCGATAATGCTAAAGCGATGAGTGTCACCTATCAAGAGATAGCGTGTGGTGTAGAGTATAAGATAGATGAGACAAGTAGCATAGAAGCTTTTGCGACAGACCATACGGTTCCTAGCTGTGGATATATCTATAAAAAAAATGGCAAGGCTGTTTTGATCACCGCAGATACCTATTCACTACAGAGCGCGATAGAGCTTATAGACACAAGAGAGGAGATCCACTCTGTAGTGCTTGAATGCTCTTTCCCCTCAGAGATGCATGCTTTAGCAAAAGAGAGTAAGCATTTGACCCCAAAACTTCTTTTTGAAAAACTTCAAATGGTGAAACGAGATGATTTTACTCTCTATATTAATCATATCAAACCACTTTATTTGGAAAAAATAAAAGAAGAGATAGCGCAATACAGGGGTAAATGGGAGCCTCATATCTTAAAAGATAAAGAAATTTTGACATTTTAATAAAAATGCTTGACATTGAATATATTTTGCACTATAATTCTGGCTCAAATTCGATGCCGACATAGCTCAGTTGGCTAGAGCAGCTGATTTGTAATCAGCAGGCCCGGGGTTCAAATCCTCGTGTC
>JAVETX010000075.1:0-4502 GCA_034005845.1 Sulfurimonas sp.
ATCTCCGAACAGCTCTTAGAGCTTCGAGATATCGACAAAGATGAGTACCTTCGCGTACTCAAAAAAATCCCTCACGACCTTTTTGCAGAGATCCTCTCAGAGATGCCAGAGCATATCCAAGAGGAGATCACCGAGCTTTTAAGCACCAAGAAAATCGCAGATATCGCTTCAAAAATGGATACCGATGATGCGGCGACTTTTATCCAGATACTCAGTGAAGATAATAAAGAGGTTGCACAAAGCATCTTAGAGACATTTAATGATGAAGATAAAGAGATCATCGAACAACTTCTCGCTTATGATGATAATCAAGCGGGTTCTTATATGCAAACGGAGCTCTTTAGTGCAAAAATAGGTGACAATATCGGTGATGCGATCCGCAGACTCAAGCGTCTCAAAGAGGAGGGGGAGCTTGATAATATCTGGCAAGCACATATTGTTGATAACAACAATAAATATCTTGGCTCTGTAGGGCTTGAAGAGCTGATCATCTTTGAACATGATCTTGTGTTTGAAGATATTCCTTACGAAAAATACAAGAACTATTTTGTCCATGATAAAGATAATATCAAAGATGTTGTCGAGATGGTTACCAACTATAACCTCACCTCAGTGCCTGTTGTCAATGATCACAATGTGCTTGTAGGAAGGATCACATCCGATGATATCGTCGATGTTATCCAAGAGAGTGCGACCGAGCAGATCTATAACCTTGCAGGGGTCAATGATGAAGCGGAGCAAGAGGAGAATATGTACGAGATCGGAAAATCACGTGCACTCTGGCTTGGGCTCAATCTCATCACCGCGATCGCTGCATCTTTGGTGATCGGGATCTTTGATAGCACGATCCAATCTCTTGTTGCCCTAGCGGTGCTTATGCCAATTGTTGCATCAATGGGTGGCAATGCAGGGACACAAACACTCACAGTAACAGTACGCCAGATGGCTTTGGGTGATATCGATGGTGAAGATGCCAAAAAGACGATCATCAAAGAGGTGATCCTCTCTTTGGCAAATGGACTGATTTTTGCATTTGCAATAGGTATTATCGCTTATTTTTGGTTCAAGATCCCCTTACTGGGAGTAGTGATAGCACTCTCAATGGTTATTAACTTGCTCAGTGCTGGTTTTTTTGGGAGTGTGATCCCTTTGGTTTTACAAAAAGCCAAGATTGATCCAGCAATTGGAAGTACAGTGTTGCTTACGACAGTGACGGATGTTGTAGGTTTTTTCAGCTTTTTAGGGCTGGCTAGTATTATTTTATTATAGAGGAAGACATTGGAAGGGATACCTAGGAGAGAGAATACAGCACTAAGACATTTCATAGAAGACTATTGGGATATCTTTGTGGGTGTATTCTCTATAATTTTCGCGTTTTATCTTCACAAAATTGGTCAAGGTGGCTTTGCGACCCTTTTTGCAGCGATCGGGATCGGGAGTCTCTCTCTGAGTGTTGCCGAGGTCGCTGAGATCTTATCTGAGCGACTCCAAGAGCCTTATGGAAGCTTGGTGCTTACACTCAGTGCTGTGGCTGTTGAGATCGTTTTACTCTATATCATCTTGCTTCAAGCTTTTAGTGATCCTAGTGTCATCGATACGGTCAAGGGTGGGATCATTGCCGCGGTGATCGTGGATATGAATGTCCTTTTGGGGCTTGCTGTGTTTGTAGGTGGACTCAAATTTACCGCCCAAGAGCACAACAAAGAGACTTCAAGTGCCTATACTACCATTCTTTTTGTGACAAGTATCGCTCTACTTGTTCCAAGTTTACTTAGCCACGGTAAACATACTGTAGGTGATATCGAAGAGGCTTCTATTCTTATTGCAATTTTACTGATGCTCTTTTATTTTATTATCCTTGTATTTCAGGTAAAAACTCACACCCACTTTTTTAAGCAAACAGCACGAAGTCGCATCTTCCGTCTGAAGAGAAAAAATCAAGAAAATGATACAGAAGAGGACGATTATATCTTTGATAGGTTTAATAACTTTTTTCTTATCGCGACCATTTTTGTTTTTATCGCGGTGATAGCCCTTGGCGCTGAGGTGTTTGCAAATGATGGGATCAAGCTTGCTCGTGAGTACAATATCTCAGCAGGGATCTCAGGGCTTATTATCGCTATTGTTGCTGTGGCACCTGAGATAGTTACAGCGATCAAGGCCGCAAAAAATGATGAGATCCAGCGGGTGGTCAATATCGCTATGGGGGCTTCAACCGTCTCTATCTTGCTTACCGTTCCTATCCTTATGGCGCTGGCTTATGCAAGTGGCATTCGCTTGACGCTTGATTTTTCTCCGCTTGAGATAGGAGCACTCATTCTCACTATTATCTTGGCATGGAAGACAACCGATGAGGGGCAAACCAACTATTTTGAGGGGATATCGCATTTGATGTTTTTTGCAGCTTTTGCTATTGTTGCGATCTATTATTAGAGCTTAGACTTACAAAGGGGAAAATATGAGGTCTATAGATTTTATGATTGTACTGATCCTGGGGGGATTGGTAGGTATGAGTGTCTTGTGGCATGAAAAAGAGAAGGATGTAGCGCAAAAGGTCTTGCCTGAGCCACGTAAAGATAAATTTTTAGCAGACGTTGTTCCTGAAAATATGAGCGTTTCAATGAAAAAAGAGCGCTTTTATTATCTTGTAGTTCCAGCTGTACAAAAGGTACATAAAGAGTGGATCGAAAGATATGATCGCATTGCAGAAGATCTCAATAGCACGCTCTATGCACAAGAGCGAGAACTTCTCAAAGAGAAGTATAATGCACAAAGTGATGAGGAGCTTTTAGCAAGCCTTAAACCCCATCCGCCAAGTATTACTATCGCACAAGCAGCGATGGAGAGCGCTTGGGCGACATCGCGCTTTTTTGTTGAGGCGAACAATATATTTGGTGTGTGGAGTGTTGGTACATCCAAGCCTCGTATCGCAGCAAGTGAGCAAAGAGACAATAATCAAACGATCTGGCTGCGTAAGTTTGAGAGTGTCGATGAAGCGGTTGAAGAATACTACGATATGATGGCACGTGCACCAGCCTATAAAGATTTTCGCCTGATGCGACTTTATGTCAATGATGCTTTTGAGATCGTGAAGTTTTTAGATAAATACTCAGAGATCGGTGAGGCTTATACACAAGAGCTCGCAGATCTGATACGTTACAACAAACTCACAAAATTTGATAAGGTCTTACCTCTTCGCAATTATCCATAAGTGAGAATGCCAGTACCATTTGCCATCTTTGGCGGGTGCTGTACAGGTATAGAGATCTCTTTGCCCTTTGAGTGGCTTGTTCGCACTCACCTCAAAACTCGTTTTACTCAGCCACTTCAGTTCTATCTTCTCCCCACTTGATAAAAAACATGAGACTCCGCGCAAAGGTCCTTGGAGCTCTAAGACAAGTTTTGGTGGGTTTTGTGCACCAAGGAGAGGGGATGTTGGTGTAATAGATTTGAGTGGAAACTCTAGGGTATTTAGTTTTGTTTTAAATCCAGCCATTTTTGCAAAGAGTTCAGCCATAGGAAAGCGTGTGAGAGCTTGAGGGTCACTACTAAGTCCCATAGGTCCAGAGTTTTGCGCGACTCCGATAAACTCAAGAGATCTAAGTATCTCTTTGGTTTGAAGATCATACTCCCCAAAAGGGTATGCGAGCACCTTTAAGTTGCTCTCTCCTAACTCTGAATCTAGCCTCTTTTGTGCTTGGAGAATATCTTTTGTGATCCTTTCTTTTGCTTGTTCTTGCGTTTCATCTTGCATTGTTAAGAGATAGTCATGGCGCAAAGAGTGGTTAAAAAACTCTCCCCCATTTTTTTGCATCTCGCGCATCTGATCCCAGGTGACATAGTTTTTGGATCCATTATCTATGGGGTTTGTATTGACAAAGACACTAAAAGGGTAGCCTTTTGCTTTGAGCATAGGGTAGGCGTTGGTATAAACACTATAGTAGGCATCATCCATTGTTAAAGCAACACTCTTTGGTGGGAGTGGTTTTTTTGCTTTGATGTGTTCTATGATTGTGGAGAGTTTTACTACATTATAGTTGTTTGACTCAAGGTAATCGAGTTGTTCTTGAAATTGTTCGAGTTTTATATTGGTTGAGGGGTATTTGGATTCTCCAAAACGGTGATAGACAAAAACAACAGCGCTCTTGTGGATCTGATCTTGTACAACAGGATTGGCATGAAGTGAAAATGGCAACAGAGCTATAAGACAAAAGGTTCGGATGTAGACTAACAAAAAGAGCTCCTTTGAGATGAAGAATAAAATAGAGTATAGCACAAAAAATGTTCTCTTTATATGGAAGTAGGGGTTAAGTTCATGCTGTTACAATGTCGAAAAAATTACTCAAAGATAGGTGGAATATGATAAGCAGAATCGATAAAGGCGCACTCTTTATGTTGCTAAGTGCATTAGCAGCAGCGTTTAATGGAGCCCTTACTAAAGTACTTACAGATGATCTCTCCGCCTTAGAAATTGTTTTTTTTAGAAGTATTGTAGGGATGCT
>JAVETX010000003.1:0-66603 GCA_034005845.1 Sulfurimonas sp.
CCATTCCGAACCCAGAAGCTAAGCCTCTCATCGCTGATAATACTGCACCTTTCAGGTGTGGAAATGTAGGTCGCTGCCTAGTTCGATCAATTTTACTCTTACTCTTTTATTAATCACTTTTACTTTTTAACTTCCTATTTCTTTTTTTAATCAATAGCTTACATCCAAAGATTAATTATATATTCTGTACAATTCATTATTATATTATTTTAGGACTTTTATGACTCTTAGCAACTCCTGGAAAGAATTTTTAGATACTGAACTACAAAAAGAGTATTACCAAAATCTTTCCTCTTTTATTACAAATGAATACAATACAAAAACTGTTTTTCCTCCTTATAATGATATCTATCGTGCTTTTCATTTGATTGAGCCTAGGGATGTAAAAGTGGTCATTATAGGGCAAGATCCATATCATAGAGAGGGTCAAGCTAACGGGCTTGCATTCTCTGTGACTAAGGGGTGTAAAATTCCACCATCTTTGCAAAATATATATAAAGAGTTACATGATGATATGGGTTGTAAGATACCTGATCATGGAAATTTAGAAAAATGGGCACGTGAGGGGGTATTGCTTATCAATAGCGTGCTCAGCGTGCTTGAATCAAAGGCAAATTCACATAAAGACAAAGGCTGGGAGATCTTTACAGACAGCGTGATAGCGATGCTCTCAGAGAGGTTTGAACATATTGTTTTTGTTTTGTGGGGGAATCCTTCACAAAAGAAGCGTATTTTGATTGATGAGACAAAGCATTGTATCCTTACATCCGCACATCCATCTCCACTCTCTGCTTTTAGAGGCTTCTTTGGTTCAAAGCCCTTTTCACAAGCAAATAATTACTTGGAGCAATGTGGCAGAGGCAAAATTGATTGGTGCATTACTGCTCTACAACAAACTCTGCTTTAATAGGAAGATGATCTGAATAGCCTTTGCCAAGATGTTTTCTTGGGTTTTTTCCGCGACTTTGCCACCTGTAGATATTCTCTTTATCGATCAAGTAAGCGGGTTTGAAATGGCTCATAGAGTTTTGTTTAAAGTAGATCCCATTATCTTGTAGTAGAGAAGGGGAGATGAGGATATTATCAAGTGCTTCTTTCTTTTTTTTGTAGATATAGCTATAGCGCTGCTCTTCATCTTGGTCATACCATAGATTATAAAAGCAATCTTCTTTAAGAGTTACATCCGAAGCTTTGGATGTAGCACACAGCGTTTTAAGAACATGGTTGATTCCTGTTTTGCCATTGGTATCATTGTGTCTTCGTTTATTTAAGAAAATTTTGTGCTCTTCATAGTGGGAGTTAAAGTCACCCAAAAGAATAATATTTTTTTCATCTCCTATCTCTTTGATTCGTTTAAGAAGTGCTTTTGCTGAGCGGATTCTCTCACTCTCTGGTCCACCTTTGGATTTCCAGTGGTTGGTAAAGATATAAAGCTCTTTATTATTGATAAGAAACTTTGTTTCTAAGATATTGCGGTATTTATAAGAGTAGTTGACTTGAAGCTCTTTGGAGTAGCTAAAGGGGAGTTTGCTTAGAAGTGCTACTTTGACTGTCGTATTTTTTTTATCTGCTATAGTGTAGTACTGATAGTAGACCCCTTTATTTTTAAGCTCTTGTCTGAGATCTTTCAGAGCGTGAAGTGACTCTATCTCTTGGAGTGCTATGATATCAGGATTAAGATCTGCAATCACCTGAGCAATGTTTTTGAGCTTGATCTTATAGTTTCTTTTGTTCCACTGTGAGGCTGTGTTTGGGATGTACTCCTGATATTCATAGCCATCTTTATGAAGGTCAAATAGATTTTCAACGTTATATGAAGCGATACTCATAGTTTTATCTCCAAAAAGCAGGGCACAGAGCACTGCTATGAAGAGGAAAAACCTCACGCATCGATTCCGTTGAGGCGCAAGAGATTATCAGGATTGATCTCTCTTTGCATCACTTCATGAAAAAGATCTTGCATACTCAACGATCCCCCTTTTTGAAGTACTATATCTCTATATCTTTGGGCTGTTAGAGAGTTAAATATCCCCTCATCAACGATACTAAAGAAAGTATCAGCACTTAAAACCTCTGCCCATTTGTAGCTATAGTATCCTGCGGCATAGCCACCTGCAAAGATATGGGCAAAGCCATTTTGAAACTTATTATAACTTGGCGTTTTTAAAAGAGCAGACTCCTTTCTGATAACATCAAGGAGATCTTGTACTTCTGCGCCTTTATGGAGTTTTGTATGGAGCTTGAAGTCAAAAAGGGAGAACTCGAGTTGGCGCAACATCCCCATAGCACTTAAAAAGTTTTTACTTGCTACAAGTTTGTTTATCATCACATCAGAGATGATCTCGCCCGTCTCGTAATGTTTTGCAAACATCTTGAGTACATGAGGCTCATAAGCAAAGTTTTCTAAAAGTTGTGATGGGTATTCTACTGCATCCCACTCCACGCCATTGACGCCACTCACCTCATTCTCGCCCACTTGACTTAAGAGATGATGGATTGCGTGCCCCATCTCATGAAAGAGAGTGACAACATCATCGTGGCGTAAAAGAGAAGGAGAATCTTCACTTGAAGCTGGAAAATTACACACAACAAAAGCAGAGGCAAGTTGGATTGTGCCATCTTCTTTTGTACAGTGTGTTTGCCAGTTGTGCATCCAAGCACCTCCACGCTTGCTTTTACGCGCTTCAAGATCTAAATAAAGGCGTGCTTGAAGATCTCCATTTATAGTGATATCATAAGCGCTTGCTTTTTTATCCCAAAGCTTTTCTTGCGTAGATTCAAAGTGGATACCAAAGAGTTTTTCAAGAAATAAAAACATCCCATCCACAACGTTTTGTTGTTCAAAGTAAGGGCGATAAAACTCCTCATCGATCTCATATTTCTCTTTTTTTAAGATCTCGCTATAGTAAGCCACATCAAAACTCTCAAGAGGTTTATGACTCATTTTTTGCACCTCTGCGAGTTCTGCTTTGGCTTGATGTTGGGATTTTGTTAGCAGAGTTTGTAAAAAATCAAGCACACTTTGCGCATCTGGCGCCATTTTGCTTGCTAGTGAATAGGCTGCATAATTATCAAAGCCCAAAAGTTTTGCCATCTCATCACGAAGTGCTAAAAGTTCATCGATAATTGCTGCATTTTCTGGAGCGCGACTCACATAGGCTTTGTAAAGAGCCTCTCTGATAAGAGGATTTGGCCCATAGGTCATATAAGCGATGTAAGAGGGCATCTGGAGGGTAAATTTATATTTTGTTACCCCATCTTCTACGAACTCTGCACTTTTGATATCACTTTGTGGCAAGCCCTCTACATCCGCTTTATCTGTGATGATATACTCAAAAGCATTGGTCGCATCTAAGAGGTTTTGAGAGAACTGATTGGAGAGTTCACTTTTTTTGAGATTGATCTCTTGAAGTCTTGCTTTTGTTGTATCATCAAGATGGGCACCATTGAGCTCAAAATGGAGGATATTAAGCTCTAAAACCCGTTTTTGTTCTTGGTTTAAACTCTCTTTCTCCTCTTCAAAGATCGTTTTATACGCTTTGTAGATCTCTATATTTTGTGAGAGTTGTGTAGAGTATTCGGTGATGATTGGCAAAGACTCTGTATAGACTTTTTGGGTTGCATCTGAATTGTTCACACTGTTGAGATGGGAGAGTGGTGTAAAAAATTGTTCTAAATATTCATCTAGCATGGCTAAAGGTTTGACAAAATTTTGATAGGTTTTTGTCTCAAGAGATAAGAGCTCTTGAATCTTTTTTTTATTTGCCTCTGTTTTTTGTTGTAGCTCTTGTATGAAGCTCTCTAAATCGATCGTAAATTCTAAAAATGGTGACATATATTTTCCTTTCATTCTTCGTCGTCTCGTCTGAGTTTGATGGCATCAAATTGATTGATTAAGACATCATCGTAATAATCTGAGTCTTTGAGTAGTTTTTCAAATGCAATTCTACCCTCTTTTTGGGTTAAAGAGGAGTCTACTATCAGGTAAGAGAGGTAGATGTTATTCTCATTAATAGAAAACTGTAGGTAAGAGAATTTTTCGTTCTCAGCCAAAAGAAAATCGTAGAGTTTTTCTATATTATTTTGTGGAATCGCACACAGCTTCGTGTCACCAATAATGATACCATTTTCATAGTAGTTGATCTCAACACGCGCAGATCCACTCTCTACAAACCAAGTTGCTTGAGAGCGCCGTGCGAGTGTGACATCTACATCCAAAGACTCTAAGATATCTTCGATAAGTTTTGTTGCCCCTGTGGGTTTGTAGCCTTTGCGTCTACTTTTGGCAATGGCGAGTTTGATCCCACACGAAGCACAATAGTCGTTGTGAATATCTTTCTCTTCGATAAGATTTTTACAAGAGGGGCATTTGAGTACATTCTCTACACCTAGTTTTTTAAAAGCTTCGAGTGCTTCTTGGATGTAGTAAAAAGGGAGGGCAAAGCCAAGGTTGTTAGAGTTTTGGATGATGAATGTGTTGATCCCAACCACTTCCCCCTCTGTATTTAAAAGTGGTCCACCACTGTTTCCAGGGTTGATCGCCGCATCGATTTGGATATATTCAAGATTGCCCTGTAATCGTGCGGCGCGTGAGACGATCCCCTCTGTGGATGTATAATTCAGCCCATATGGATGCCCAACAGCGATCGCAATATCTCCATCTTCTACATTTTTTGAAGCAAGTTTGAGCGGATTTTTCGCGCTAAAAGGATGCTCAAGATGGATAAAAGCGAGATCATAATCGGGATCATCATAGATCACTGAAGCAACAGTTCTTTTGATCTTTTTGGCGCTGATCACTACTTCACGAAGCCCACCCACTACATGGGAATTTGTGATGATGAGATCATCGATCAAAAAGCCCGTTCCTGTGCCATAAGGGGTCATTATCTGGATGATATTATCTATATAAGTATCGAGAATGACTTGTGTTAACATCCCTACACCTCCTCAAAATCGAGATTTTTTACTTGGATGTAAAAGCTATTGCTAAAGTCATTGAGGGAACTAAAATCAAGGGTGTCTCCAAAAACTTTGAGCGCTTTAAATTGCGCTTGATAGGGCGTGATGATATCTGCTATGCGGGTGATGATCTGGCGCTGTGCAAACGAGTTGTTTTCCTCATTATATAACTCTGTGTATCCAAGTGCTTTGAAAAACTTTGGATTTTGGATCTCTACGAGCATATGTAAAAGTGCGCGTATAACAGGGTGAACCCCATAGTTATAGAGGATATAAAAAGCGATATATTTATAGATGGTTGGGATGATCTGATTGTAGCGATTTGACTTGTACCAGCGGATCTTTGCGAGTGATTCGGTGATAAAGATCCCGATCTCCTCTTGGGATGTTTTCTCGGTTGGATTAAAGGTATATTTTGCATTATAAAACATCTTGCAAAAGGTTTCAAAATCGAGCTCCTTAAGTTCTGCAATATACTCTTTGACCTCTTCATTTTTGCTCTCTATAGAGCTGTTTTCCTCAGAGAAATACTCTTGTACTTTTTTGCTGAGTTTTTGATAAATATCGTATTTTGGCACAAGTAAATAATCGGTTTTGAGCAAAAGATTGAGACAAGCAAAGGCTTGCATTCCACTGTTATCATTGGATGGAAATGTGAGGATCCTGTGCTCAAGCTCTTGGATCCACTCTTGCATAAACTTGTATTTGATCTCAAGTTCCTCTGGATCAAGCTCTTTGAGATGCTCTATCTCTTCGATAGAAAGATCAGGAAATTCTGAGCGGATATACTCTTTGTCAAAGTCTGCATTGAGTGCTATCTCACGGAGTGGAAAAAAGATTTTTTGTGGGCTCATCGTGATATTGTCATGGTAGATCTTGAGCTTGATAAACTCCTCATCACTAAAATACGAAGCGTATGTAAACTGGTAGTTTCGCTCTAAAATATAGCGCTTGAGTGAGACATTGGCAAAATGCTTTTTTGTAATGGTTGCCTCGGCGTAGAGATGTTGAGATGTGACATAGCCATGAATCACAGCACTCCCTTGAAAGATAGTAAATGTAAGTTTTTCATCCTCTTGGGATGTAAGGATATTTTGATTGGGGATATCCTCTGTAAAGTTCTCTAAAGAATCAAAAAAATATTGATACGCTTCAAGGATCTTTTTGTCCTCAAATGCTTCGTAAGATCTGTTAAATAGCTCCTCTTCGTCAGGAGAGATATTTGCGTTGATTCCACGTCCAAAAGGGTGTTTTCTTTGGATGTTTTTTTCAAAAAAATTAAACCATTTCAAAGTTGTGTGTTTCCTATAGTTGATTGAAGTATTGTTTGATAAACTCTTGTTGGAGTATATACAAAAATATTTAATATAAATTGATACACTTTTGTGTGCTGATTATTTTCAAAGCAATATTAAAGAGAAATTTAAGTATAATTCGCGGATTTTATATATAAGGTGTATCATGGCTAACAAGCGCGTTTTAGTTAAGTTTTCAGGTGAAGCTCTTGCCGGTGAGGCAGGTCATGGAATTGACACACAGATATTAAAGTATATTGCACAAGAGATAAAATCTTTAGTAGATGCCGGAATTGAAGTTGGTATCGTAATTGGTGGGGGAAATATCATTCGTGGTGTAACTGCTGCCAAAGATGGAATCATCAAAAGAACTTCAGGTGACTATATGGGGATGCTCGCAACTGTAATCAACGGTGTAGCGATGCAAGAGGCTTGTGAACATGCTGGACTTGAAGTGCGTATGCAAACAGCGATCAAGATGGAGCAGATTGCGGAGCCATATATCAACCGTAAAGCGACGCGTCATTTAGAAAAAGGTCGTGTTGTGATTTTTGCAGCAGGAACGGGAAATCCATTCTTTACAACAGATACAGCAGCAACGCTTCGAGCTGTAGAGATTGGTGCAGAAGTGATTATCAAAGCAACCAAAGTAGATGGTGTATATGATAAAGATCCAGCAAAATATGACGATGCAGTAAAACTTCATGAGATCACTTACGAAGAAGCTCTGCATGATCATATTAAAGTAATGGACGATACATCCATCGCTTTAGCAAAAGATAACAAATTGCCAATTATTGTTTGTGATATGTCTATAAAAGGGAATCTTTTAGATATACTCAATGGTAATATGCAAAACTGCTCTATCGTAAAATAACACTAAGGAAATAGAATGAAAGTTGAAGAATTAACAGCAAAGATTTTGGATAACAATCCAAATATGGATAGATACCAATTGGCTCTTGCCGTGTCAAAAAGAGCAGACCAGCTTTTAAATGGAGCGACTAGTAAGCTCAGTACAAGCTCAAAAAACATCAAAGCTGCAGATTTAGCATTGATGGAACTAGCAGAGGGCCTCATCGTCGTCAACGGCTTCATAGACCAGGAATAAAACTTTGCCACTGAGTCAAGTAGAGATACAAAAAGTTAAACATATAAACGATGTTGACTCAGCTATAAGCTATCTGTTCTCGCAGATAGCACACTCGCAAGCATTGCAAGATGCTCTCACATACTCCCAACAAGCACATAAAGATCAGTTTCGAAAAAGTGGTGAACCTTATATCGTACATCCCATCCTTGTAGCTGGGATCGTTGCATCGATCACTAATGATGAATCGATGGCGATCTCAGCTCTTTTGCACGATATTGTTGAAGATACACCAGCTAGTATAGAAGAGATACATGAGCGTTTTGGTGGGGATGTAGCACATCTTGTCGATGGACTCACCAAGATCGTAAATATTCGTGATGCAGAACTTGTCTCTTCGAGTTCAGATGATAAACTTGTGGTCTCAGCACTCTCTTTTCGTAAAATGCTCTTAGCAAGTATTGAGGATGTGCGTGTTTTGGTCGTTAAGCTTTGTGATCGACTTCATAATATGCTCACACTCGATGCACTCGCAGAACATAAGCAGATCCGAATTGCTGAAGAGACACTTGTTGTGTACTCTCCTATTGCTCATAGACTTGGGATATCTTCACTCAAAAACATTCTAGAAGATTTGAGTTTTTCTTACCTTTTTAAAGAGGAAAAACAGATAATAGACAACTATCTCGATGTCAATTATCACTCTATTGAGATGAAGTTAGATGAGTTTAAAAGATCGATACAGATACTTCTTGTCAAAAATGGATTTTGTGAGGATGATATAGAGATCGTCTCTCGTATCAAACACCGCTATTCGATCTATCTTAAGATGCAAAGAAAAGGGGTGGGGATCGATGAGGTTCTCGATCTTCTAGCAGTGCGAATCTTAGCAAAAGATGCGGTGAAGTGTTACAATATCTTGGGTCTGATCCATCTACATTTTCAGCCTCTCTCTTCACGTTTTAAAGATTATATTGCGGTGCCTAAAGACAATGGATATCAAACCATTCACACCTCTGTATTTTATGAAACGGCGATCTTTGAAGTACAGATTCGTACCTTTGAGATGCATAAAACCGCAGAGCTCGGAGTTGCAGCGCACTGGAAATATAAAAGTGGTGGCAATAATATCAAACTTGATTGGCTCAACAATCTAAGCTATCAAAAAGAGTCTGTAGAGGATTTTTACTCTTTGATCAAAAATGATCTTTACAGTGAAGATATTGTCGTCTTCTCCCCAACAGGAGAGGCTTTTACTCTTCCTCGGGGTGCTGTTGCTCTTGATTATGCGTATGCAGTGCACAGTGAGGTTGGAAATAAAGCACAATCGTGTATGATCAATAAAACCAAATCCTCTCTGCTTCAAGAGCTGGGTAATGGGGATATTGTCAAGATCATCTTGAGTAATTCTATCATCACTCGCTGTAGTTGGATCGATGCGGTCAAGACCTCTCGTGCCAAAAGCAATATGAGACTCAATTGTAATGCACGTATCAAAGAGATCAATACAAAATACAGTATTAGCATTATTGCAACAGCGATGAATTTGAATCATTCTCGTGTAGAGGAGTGGCTTGAAGCGAATAATTGTGAAACCCCTTTTAATATCTCCTCAGATATTGAATATTTTCGCAATGTGATCCATAAATATACGACAGATATAAGTAAAAACAATAGATTTAAACGTTTTTTATCGCGTCACCGCTTTAAACTCAAATCGAATGTGATCAATGGGATCGAAATCTTTAGTGTGAATAGTATCTCTGAAGTTGTCTATGATTATTGTTGTCACCCAAAACATGGGGATGAGATCATGGCGTTTATGGAAAAAGGAAAAGCGCATATCCATCACAAGATGTGTAAAAGTGCGATCAAAAAACTCAACGCACATGAGCCTATGCTCTTTGTTCGTTGGGAAAGACAAAGTGTTTATAAATACAATCTTATAGCATCCCTTCATAATGAAAAAGGTGCGTTAGCGAAGTTTTTAACTTATTTAGTTAAGCTCAACATTGATATTAACTCTATTGAGTTGGGAAAAGAAGAGGACAATCATATAAAATATTGTGAACTCGGATTTGAATCCCATGAATCTGATATTCATAAACTCAAAACACATTTAGAACAAAAAATAAAAGTGATTCATCTCGTACGCGCGGATGATGCTTATAAAAATTAGTAAGGAATAAAAAATATGTTACAAGAAGCCCTGCAAGAGATCCAAAGAGGATGTGCGGAAATTATCGACAATGAAAATATAGAAAAATTACTCAAAGCTTACTTTGATGAGGGGAAAACTTATACCGTAAAAGCGGGTTTTGATCCAACAGCGCCTGATCTACACCTTGGACATACAGTGCTTTTACAAAAGCTCGCAACGTTTCAAAAATATGGGGCAAAGATTCAGTTTCTTATCGGTGATTTTACAGCACAGATCGGCGATCCATCGGGTAAAAGTGCAACACGTAAAACCCTCACACAAACTGAGGTGATAGAAAACGCGCAAAGCTATAAAGAACAAGTATTTAAGATCTTAGATCCTGAAAAAACAGATGTGGTTTTTAACTCAGAGTGGATCAATCCACTTGGTGCCTCTGGGATGTTGACACTTACTACGACCTTTAATGTTGCGCGTATGCTTGAGCGTGATGATTTTGATAAACGTTACAAGAGTGGAACCTCTATCTCTATTAGTGAGTTTATCTATCCTCTTCTTCAAGGGTACGATAGTGTGCATCTCAAAAGTGATATCGAGATCGGTGGAACGGATCAGAAGTTTAACCTTTTGATGGGAAGACATCTTCAGCGAGCTTATGAGATAGGGAAAGAACAATCAGTGCTTATGATGCCTATCTTAGAGGGGCTTGATGGGGTACAAAAGATGAGTAAATCGCTTAACAATTATATTGGGGTGACAGATGCACCTAATGATATGTTTGGAAAAGTTCTGAGTATCTCCGATGAGCTTATGTGGCGCTACTATGAGCTACTAAGTGCAAAATCTTTAGCACAGATCGAAGAACTTCAAAAAGGTGTAGAAGATGGCTCTTTACATCCAAAGAGCGTTAAAGAGGAACTAGCTCAAGAGATCGTAGCACGTTTTCACTCAAGCGAGGATGCAGTGGCTGCAAAAGCAGAGTTTGAAAAAGTACATGCTCAAAGTCAGATCCCAACTGATCTAGAGACATTTGAGCTTGAAGGTGAGATCTGGATCGCAAAAGCCTTAGTCGAATGTAAACTTACGCCATCTACATCCCAAGCGAGAAGAGATATTAAGCAAGGTGCTGTTAAAATAGACCAAGAAAAAGTATCAGATGAACAATTACAGCTTGCACAGGGTGAATATATCCTTCAAGTTGGTAAAAGAAAATTTGCAAAAGTAAAGGTGAATTAGATGAGTTATAACTCTTTAAAAATTGGTAAACATACAATTGAAAAACCAATTGTTCAAGGTGGAATGGGCGTAGGTATCAGTTGGGATAAACTCGCTGGTACTGTCTCAAAAGAGGGTGGCTTAGGTGTTATCAGTGCTGTGGGTACTGGGTATTATGAAAATAAATCACATGCAAAAAAACTTGTCTCAGAGAGACCACTTGATGCTGCAAACTTTTACTCTAAAGAGGGCTTTGACGCTATTATCAAAAATGCGCGTAAAATATGTGGTGACAAACCTCTTGCTGCAAATATTCTTTATGCTATAAATGACTACGGTCGTGTCGTCACGGATGCGTGTGAATCAGGGATCGATATCATTATCACCGGAGCAGGCTTGCCTACAAATATGCCAGAATTCACAGCAGACTATCCAGATGTTGCCCTCGTGCCTATTGTTTCTTCAGCAAAAGCGCTCAAGATCATCTGTAAACGTTGGCAAAAAAGATATAACCGTCTTCCTGATGCTGTAGTGCTTGAGGGTCCAAAAAGTGGTGGACACCAAGGTTTTACATATGAGCAGTGTACGCAAGAGGAGAATCAACTAGAGCATCTTGTCAAGCCTGTAGTTGAAGAAGCTGCACTTTGGGGAGATATCCCTGTAATCGCAGCAGGTGGTATTTGGGATAAAAATGATATTGATGCGATGATGGAACTGGGCGCTCGTGGTGTACAGATGGGAACTCGCTTTATCGGAACGCACGAGTGTGACGCGCATGATAATTTCAAGCAGGTGCTTCTTGATGCAAAAGAGGAAGATATCGAGCTTATGGCTTCTCCTGTTGGATATCCAGCGCGTGGCGTGCGTACGCATCTCACAGAGCTCGTAGAAAAAAGAGAGGGTCCAGCTATTAAGTGTATCTCCAACTGTGTTGCACCATGTAACCGTGGTGTCGAAGCCAAAGAGGTTGGTTTTTGTATCGCAGATAGATTGAGTGATGCCTACGCTGGAAATGTTGAAACTGGACTTTTCTTCTCAGGAACAAATGGCTACAGACTCACAGAGATCATCTCTGTCAAAGAGCTTTTAGAGAAACTCACACAAGGCGAGTAGCTAGAGTATGCTTCGCTATCTTCTTTTCTTTCTTCTTTGTCTCTCTTTATCACACGCCGCAGATGATAAAGAGGTCTTAAAGCGAGCCCAAAGCTTTATGAAAAGCAGTAATAAAAGTGATCAGTTCCGCGCCTATAACGACTTTAAAAATCTCTATCTTCGTGCGATTATGAATGAAGATGAGAAGCTCAAAACGAGTGCACTTCGTGGAATAGTCAAAAGCGGACAAGCGCTTCATATAGATGTATCCCAATATTCGCGTGAACTCGTAGAAATGGATGATACAAGTTATACATCCTCTTACACTCCCCCTACATCCAAAACTATCGATACTCAAAAAGCAAATGAAAAGCTTAAAGTACAATCTTCTCATAAGCTCAAAGCTGTCACCTGGGAGGGAGATAGACTTGTTTTGAAGTTTGACAAAAAACTAAGTAACAATCAAGTCAACTATTTTACCCTCCATGATAATAAAAAGAAGCAGTATCGCTATATATTTGATATTCATGCATCGATGCTCACCCGTTCTCAAAATCTAAAAAAAGATGGAGTCGATAGAATAAAGCTCGCACAATATAATCCTAATACTTTGCGTCTGGTGATCGAGCATCATCACAAAATCAGTGTGCGCTTTAAAAAAGGGGAGAGTGAGCTTGTTATCAATATCACTAATCCGCAAGCAAAAACAAAACCAACACCTCCACCGCCACCATCAAAGCAATCCCATAGAGAAAAAGTGATCGTAATCGATGCTGGGCACGGGGGAAAAGATCCTGGGGCTGTTGGATATAGAGGCTATAGAGAAAAGATCGTAGTGCAACAGATCGCAGAAAAACTCAAAAAAATACTCAACACGCGGGGTTATAAGGTCTATCTCACAAGAGAGAAAGACACTTTTGTCAAACTAAGCTCTCGTACAAAATTTGCCAATGCAAAAAATGCAGATATCTTTATGTCGATCCATGCAAATGCTATTGGTGGGAAAAATGCAAGTAAAGTGTATGGAATAGAGACCTATTTTCTCTCAACATCGCGTTCAGCTCGGGCAAAAAAAGTTGCTGCACTTGAAAACTCCGCGGATCTGAGTGATATGAACTTTTATGGAAAAGAGAGTTTTTTAAATACCCTCAACAGCCATAATATCGTTGCATCGAATAAACTTGCAATTGATCTGCAACAAGGGATGCTCTCTTCATTGAGCAAGAACTATAAAAATGTCAAAGATATGGGTGTACGTGAGGGACCATTTTGGGTTTTGGTTGGAGCGCAAATGCCATCTGTGCTGATTGAGGTTGGATTTATTACACATCCTACAGAAGCGAGAAGACTTGTACAGTCAAAATATCAACAAAGCCTTGCACAAGGACTAGCCGATGGAGTCGAGCGCTATTTTATAAATAGCACAAGAAGATAAAAAAGTTTTAACTCTCTTTTTTATATTCTAGATCTCCTGCAACAGATTCTTTTTCGTTGATGATCTTTTCAATTTGTTGTTTTACTTTGTCGTAGCGAAACTGCTCTTTAAAGCCGATAATACGACCACCTGCAGCATTTGGATGCCCACCACCATTTGCCCACTCTTTAGAGATCTGAGCCACACTTACTTGGTTGTTCGCGCGAAGACTCATCGTTCCTCTATAGCTTACATCCACAATAAAGTCATACTCAGGATACGCAAGTAAAAAGCCATTGCCGATGATAGAAGTATTTCCTACACCATAGCTCAAGAAGCCTCTATAGCCTTTGTAATAGATCGTCATCTCATCTCTTCTTTGTCCAAGAAGTTCAACGATATATTTTGTAGCCAAATTATCAAGGGTATTGTTTTCATCTTTTTTGAAAAAATCTTTTTTGAGAGAGTGGATCTTATCATCTAAAAGAATCGCTGCGTCTTTTTCATTGATAAACTTTGCTGCTTCATGCAGCAGTGAGAGCTTATAAGCACCATCCTCTTTGGCAAACATTACACGGTTGAGCTCACGCGTTTCTGTGACAAGACGCATACACACTTTACCGTATTCAAAGTTCTCAAGCTCTTCTTGTTTCCAAAGATCTACAGCATTGACGACATCCACATACTTTTGCATCCACTCTGGCTCATCAAATTCAAAATGCTCTTTGACATAGTCATACGTAATTTTTGTTGCACATCGTAGAGTATCTAGATAGTACCACTCATGTTTTTTCGCACACTCTTCGCCACTTCCATGATGATCTAGGAGTGTGAGTTCTACATCATATCCACTCTCATTAAGAGCGTTTACCTCTTTGTTGAGCCATCGTGATTCATCTGCTGTGAGATTGAGATCGGTGATGAGAATCAGAGTTGCCTCTTTTTTACTCGCTCTAATATTTTCTAAGATCATCTCAAGCTTTTGCTTGACCTCTGCTCCATAGTTCGCATTGTAATTTTCTATCTTATAAGGTGTGTACATCATTATCAATTGACAACTATATCCATCCAAATCTATATGAGAGAGATGGTGTATTGTTCTATTTTTCATTTTTTTCCTTCGTTTGATTGGTTGTTAGTCTAAAGAGATGGAGCCCATCACTTCAAACGTCGCGCTTGAATCTATCTCGGCATGAGAGAGTGTTACTACATCCAAAGAGAAGCGCTCAAATATTTCAGCTATAGATCTTCTCAAAGATGGATCTACGATGATAATTACTGGAGAGATCCCTTTTTGAAGAAGCTCTGCTGCCTTTTGGCTTGTTGCTTGGATGAGTTGATTGATCTCGCCCACATTAAGCATAAGATTTTTCACCCCATCATGCTCGCTTGATTTCTCAAGCATAAGTTGTTCAGATTTTGTATCAAAGGTCAAAAGACGGATCACACCATCTTCACTTGAATACATCTGTGTAATGATACGTGAGAGTTTTGCTCTTACCTGTTCTGTGATGATCTCTACATTTTTTGTAAACTCAGCAATATCTGCGATTGTCTCTAAAATAGTAAGCATATCTTTGAGCGGTATCTTTTCATGTAAAAGCGCTTTGAGCACTCTCTGAATAAGTCCGATACTTGCCACTTTGAGAACATCATCGATAATAACAGGAAAATCTGTTTTGATCTTATCGATGAGTGATTGAACCTCTTGACGTGTGAGAAGATCCTCAGCATTGCGTTTGACAAGCTCACTCATATGTGTAGAGATAACAGTCGCTGGGTCTACAACAGTATAGCCATTGATGATTGCATCCTCTTTTTGCTCTGCTCTGATCCAAAGAGCATCGAGTCCAAAAGCAGGCTCTTTCGTCGCTTCACCATCGATCTCTCCTGTAGCCATTCCGCTATCCATCGCTAAGAATTTATCAGGTTTAATGATCCCATCACCAATAGGGATTCCTTTGAGTAAGATCTGATACTCTTCTGGTTGCAAATGAAGATTGTCACGGATTCTCACTTGAGGCATCAAAAACCCAAAGTCACTTGCGATCTTACGTCGCATAGAGCGGATCCTCTCTAAGAGATCTCCCCCTTGTGAACTATCTGCAAGACGAATGAGTTGGTATCCAAGGGTAAGCTCGAGCATCTCCACTTTGAGAATATCCTCTAAAGCATTCTCTTCCTCTTTTTGGATCTCTTCGTTTGTCTTTTTAGGTTTGGCAGCCTCTTTTGCTTTTTCTTGGATCTCTTTTTCTTTTGGAGAGAGGAGATTTTCTACATTGAGAATCGTTAATTCTCCCCTTTCAAATTTATAAAGAGCCCATCCAAGAGAGGCAAAAAGTAAACCAACAAAGCCCATAGAAGCTGTTGGCAGACCTGGTACGAGAGCAAAAAGAGTCATGATAAATCCAACGATCATCAGGATCTTTGCATTTCCTGTCATCTGGTTGATCGTACCCTCTGCAAAGTTGTCTCCATCACTCGAAGAGCGAGTGATCATAATACCTGTAGCAGTAGAGACAATAAGCGCTGGAATCTGCCCTACAAGCCCATCTCCAATGGTGAGAAGTGTAAAGGTAGAAGCACTATCTCCCACACTCATATCGTGTTGAAAGACACCGATGAGAAAACCACCAATGATGTTGATGAGGGTAATGATGATACCCGCAACCGCATCCCCTTTGACGAACTTACTAGACCCGTCCATCGCCCCATAAAAGTTTGCATCTTGGAGTATCTCGGCTCTTCTTCTTTTTGCTTCTTGATCATCTATGAGCCCAGCATTGAGATCGGCATCCACCGCCATCTGTTTTCCTGGCATAGAGTCAAGTACAAAACGAGCTGCAACCTCTGCAACCCTTGTAGAACCTTTGGTGATAACCATAAAGTTGATAAGAACCAAGATCGCAAAAACAATGATCCCGATGACGTAGTTTCCACCAACCACAAAGTTTCCAAAGCTGGTAATAATATCACTCACTTCCTCAGGACCCTCATGTCCATGGCTTAAAATCATCCTCGTTGTGGCAATATTGAGCGAAAGCCTAAAGAGAGTAATAATCAAAATAAGGGTTGGAAATGTTGTAAGATCGGTTGGTTTTGGTACATATAAAGAGATAAGCAAAATAAGTACAGCGATCGCCATAGAGACGGTCAGCATCACATCGAGCATCCCTGAGGGAAGTGGAACGATGATGATCGCAAGGATCGCCATAACAAATACAACAACACTGAGGTCTCTTTGACCTAAGAGAAAATTGAGCGCTGTACCGATCTGTTGACGTGTCGTGAGTTTCTTTGCCAAATATTACTCTTCTAAAATATCTGCGAGGGTGAGATTTGCCAAAAAGGTATCGATCTTCCCTTGAAGTTTATTTAAAAATGGCCAGATAGAGCAGATATCTGCTTTATCTGAGGGGCAGTTTTCCATTGCAGGGGAGCAATCAAACACGGCGGGGGCTTTGCCCTCAACACTCATCATAACATCGAGCATACTGATCTCTCTTGGAAGTTTGTTAAGAGTGAAGCCTCCATTGGCACCTTTGAAAGATTGTAAGATATCACTCTTTGCCAAAGATTGGAGAATTTTTGCTAAAAAACTCTTCGAGATAGAGAGCTCACGAGAGAGAGTCTCGCTATCGAGTGGAGAGGAAGCTTTTGAGAGTACAATAAGAGATAATAGGGCGTATTCGCTAGCACGTGTCATTAGCATGGGAAAAATCTTTAGTTTTAAATATTTAAAGAGATATTATAACCAAAGTAGATAAAAGTTAAGCAATTTAAAGAAAGTTTGAGTATAATTGCGATTCAACTTTATGAGCAGATTCATAAATGTTAGATCATACTACCAATCAGGAGGCTATTATGGCTTTAGATCAGGCTAAAAAACAAGAGATTATTGCAAAATACGCTCGTAAAGAAGGTGATACAGGTTCAAGTGAAGTTCAAATTGCACTTTTAACAGAAAGAATTGCAGAGTTAACTGAACACTTAAAAGTATTCAAAAAAGATCACGCATCAAGACTTGGTCTTTTAAAATTAGTTGGACAACGTCGTCGTCTTATGAAGTACTTCAAAAGAACTCAAAAAGATGCGTACAACAAACTTGTTGCAGATCTTGGTATCCGCGACAACATCTAATTCCCTCTTTTTTTATCCCCCTTTGGGGGGGATATTTCTCTTTTATAAAAAAATCTCAATCGCTCTTTTTAGATCTTCAGGTGTATCGATCCCAAATCCTGTACTTGCAACATGCACCATCGCTATATTTTTTCCATGATAGATCGCACGAAGTTGTTCGAGCTTTTCTATATCTTCGAGTGGGGCATCGCTAAGGTTACAAAACTCTTTGAGGCTTTTTTTGCTAAATCCGTAGATCCCAATATGTCCAAAATACTTTGCTCCGCCCCCTTGATTATAAGGGATACACGCGCGTGAAAAATAGATCGCATTATCTGCATCATCAAGTACCACTTTGACTAGGTTTGGATCCTCAGCTGCTTCGGCATTGATCGCATTAAAACAGCTCCCCATAATAAAATCTTCTCCATTTTTTTGGAGGTCTTGGAGTTTACTCAAAAGGGATTCCACCACATCAGGCTCAATAAAAGGCTCATCTGCTTGCACATTGATGATGAGCTCATCTTCTGGCAAGTTTAAGAGTGTCGCACATTCGTGGATCCTGTCTGTTCCGCTTTTGTGGGTTGTGGATGTAAGCTTGGCTTCGATGCCATACTCTTTACACACTGCTAAGATCTCTTCATCATCGGCCGCAACCACCACGCGGTCTAGGTGAGCCACGCGCTGGACTGTGCGCACCACCATAGGTATGCCACCAATATCAGCTAAAACTTTTTTTGGAAATCTCGTAGATGCTAATCGTGCAGGGATAATTATCATTTAATTCCTTTGAGGTATAATTACGCGATTATACATTAAAAGGTTTTGAATGCTTCTTTATCAACCGCAGGTTGGATACTGTTACAATAGCGATTCTATTTTTCTTTACGATTTTATCAGCTCTTTTAAGCCACGTGGAAAGATGCTCGATGTGGGCTCTGGATGTGGTGTCGTAGGGCTTTTAGTCGCACGTGATAATCCAAAGGTAGAACTAGAAGCGGTTGAGAAGCAAGCGGCATTTGTCGAGTACGCGACCATTAATGCACGGGTAAATAAGATAGATTATACGATCCATCAGGGTGATTTTTTATATCTTGATGAGACACAAAAGTATGAGTATATCATCTCAAACCCTCCTTTCTATCATGAGGGTGCCACGCGCAGTGAGGATGAGATGCTCTATCATGCACGCTATAATATCAACTTACCTTTAGAGCATTTTTTTAAAAAGGTCTCACGACTGTTAAAACCAAATGCACACTTTATTTTTTGCTACGATGCTACGCAGTTTTTTTTGATCTGCGCGGCACTTGATAAAGTAAAGCTAAGAGTTGTGGATGTGCGCTTTGTCCATCCGAAAAAAGAGAGAGGAGCCTCGCTTGTGATGTTACATGTACGCAATGGATCGAAGTCACTTATGAAAGTTTTGCCACCACTGATTAGTTTTGAGGGGGATGTATTTTCAAGTGAAGTACAAGAGATCTACAAAAAAGCCTCCACACAGAGTATCAAATGTTGCCTTTAATGAGAGAAGAGGGGTACAGCTACAGCTTTGACCCAAATGCGTGTGCTTCATGCCAAGGGCGCTGTTGTACGGGTGAGAGTGGCTATATCTATGTAAGCAAAGCTGAGATCGAGAAGATCGCAGATCTGCTAGGCTTGGATGTAGCAGCGTTTGCACAAGATTATCTTTACAAAAAAGGGTATAAGTACTCTATAAAAGAGATAAAGTATAATGACTCTTATGAATGTGTGTTTTATGATAGAGAGAGTAACGGATGTGGGATCTATGAAGCAAGACCGACACAATGCAAAACCTTTCCGTTTTGGGACTATTACAAAACACGTGTTGATGAGCTCAAACTAGAATGCCCAGGGATCAAAGATGATTAGAATTTTTTTACTTTTTGTGCTCCCTTTTTTCTTCTTGGGATGTAGTGGAGTTTTTACTCAAGATCAAGAGGTCAAGGGATATGAAAAAGTATTTGCTGGGGAGGATGAATATATCCTTCTAGCACTTCGCGCAGAACAGGTCCAAGCCAATAAGCAAGCAGCACAGCTCTTTGAAGTACTCTATGAAAAATCTGCTAAAAAAGAGTACCTCTATCGCTCTTTGCAAAACTATCTTATAGCCAAAGAAAACGCTTATGTGCTGCAAAAAGCAGATGCTATCTTAGAAGAAAGTTTCGATGATTTTAAACTTGTACGCTTTAAAATTGTAGCACTCGTTGGGATGCAACAAATAGAAGAAGCCAAAGAGATCGCACTCGAACTTGTTTCTTTGTCGCATGAAGAGGATGATTACATCCTTATCAGTGATATCTATGTAGAGCAAAAAAAGTTTAGCACAGCGATCAAATATCTTGAGGGTGCATATACGAAAAACTATTCTGAAAAAGTTTTAGACAAAATGTCTATCGTCTTGTATTTTAATCTTCAGAGAAAAAATGAGGCGATCGCACAGCTTGAAACCCACATCCGAATGCATGGATGTTCTGAGGTGATATGTAATCGACTCATCTCTTTTTATAGTAATGACAATAATGTCGATGGGCTTCTTGCAACCTATCTCAGAATCTACGCACTTGCAAAAGATGAAACGATCGCAAAAAAGATCATTCAGATCTATGTCTATAAAAAAGAGTATTTAGAGCTCATAAGCTTTTTAGAGAAATATCCTGTGGATGATCCTTTGCTCTTACAGATATACACACGTTATAAGAACTATACAAAGGCCTCTACTCTTGCGCAAAAACTTTATGAAGAGAGCTCGGATGTAGGATATTTAGCACAAAGTGCAATCTTTGAGTATGAGGGAAGTAAGAATAAAAACGATAAAATTATGCTTGCAAACGTCTTAAAGAAGCTCAAAGAAACGCTTGAGATAGAAGAGAGCTCGCTTAACCTCAATTATCTAGGCTATATTATGATCGATCATGAGATAGATGTCAAAGAGGGGATGCGATATATTCAAAAAGCTCTCAAACTAGAACCTAACTCTGCGTATTATCTCGACTCACTAGCTTGGGGATATTATAAACTTGGCGAGTGTGACAAAGCCTTTAGCATTATTCACAAGGTGTCGCAAATGGAGGGTGGAGATGACCCTGAAGTGAAGCTTCACTATGAAAAAATCAAAAAATGTAAAAATTCAAAAAAGGGTAAAAAGAAAAAATGATTTTAGATGAAATTATCAAAAGAACAAAAGAGGATCTTGTAGAGAGGGAAAAAAAGTTCTCTATGGATTGGCTTGGACGTTCTTTAGCTTTTAATGCAAGACAACCTCGTGATGTGATCCCATTTTTAAAAGCAACGCCTGAGGATCCTTATCGCATTATCTCTGAGGTGAAAAAAGCTTCCCCATCTAAAGGGGTGATCCGTGAAAATTTTGATCCACTTGCTATTGCACAAAGCTATGAGCGTGGGGGTGCGAGTGCTATCTCTGTACTCACTGAGCCTCACTATTTTCAAGGAGATCTAGAGTATTTAGCTGGGATACGCCGTTATGTGAGCATTCCACTTTTGCGTAAAGACTTTATCGTCTCAAAATATCAGATACTCGAAGCGATGGTGTATGGGGCTGATTTTATTTTACTTATCGCAGCGGCTCTGAGTAAAGGGGAGCTCAAAGAGCTTTTAGCCTATACAAGACACCTTGGGATGGAAGCGCTTGTTGAGGTGCATGATAAAACTGATCTTATCAAAGCGATCTATGCAGGAAGTGATATTATCGGGATCAATCATAGAAATCTACAAACATTTGAGATGAATATGAACCTCTCCTATGAGCTTATTCCACTTATTCCAAATGGCAAGATTATTGTGGCTGAGAGTGGTATTTATGAGCATGGACAGCTTGAAGATCTCTCCAAAGCTGGTGTGGACGCCTTTTTGGTTGGAGAATCTTTGATGCGCCAAGAGGATGAAGAGCTTGCTCTTAAAAAGCTCAAATATGGGGAAGTACTCTAAGCCAGGAGTACTTTCACACACTCGTTTATTCGTTTCCCATCTGCTTTGCCTGAGAGCTCTTTAGAGGCAAGACCCATCACTTTTCCCATATCTTTGAGCGTTGTTGCACCTGTTGTTTGAACGATCTTCTCTAGTGCCTCTTTGAGCTCTTCATCGCTGAGTTGTTTTGGTAAGTAAGGCATATAGTATGCGATCTCTTCTTTTTCAATTTGCATCAAGTCTTCACGTCCAGCTTGTTCATATTGCGCTGCTGCATCGTCGCGTCTTTTGACCTGTGTTTGGATAATCTTGATCACATCCTCATCCCCAAGCTCTTTTCGCTCATCCACTTCTATCTGTTTAAATGCACTTGTAAGTAAGCGCAGCGCGTCTCTTTTTTTGTTGTCTTTTGCTTTCATCGCATCTTTGAGATCTTGGTTGATTGTTTCTCTGAGATTCATCGTGTATATCCTTGTTTGTTGGAACTATTCTTGCTGTGATTATAACCAAACAACACACCTTATACAAAGAGATTGAAACGATGAAAACATATTTATCCTTTTTACTATCATTCTATGCTATACTTTTTTTCACGGGATGTACCGCAAATCTAACAGATCCTGAGATCGATTTTGAACCACCTAAGTATGTGGAACAGATGCCTGCTCAAGAGGTAGAACAAGATTTTACTTCAACAGGAAGTGTATTTGGACAAGGAGATAACCCACTCTTTGCAGATCACAAAGCGATGCATGTCAATGACATAGTGCGTGTGATCATCTCTGAGAATGCAAGAAGTACAAGTACAGGTGCAAAGCAACTCACCGAGTCTGATAGCTCCGCTTTGGGTGGAGGAACTTTTACATCTGGTGGTCTCAATACAGCGGTGGGTTCACATGTAAGCAAGCTCAACGGACTAGCGAATATCGGGTTTTCAACAGATTCAAGTAGCTCGTATCAGGGGCAGGGAAGTGCTAGTAAAGATGCTTCTTTTACAACGACGGTTTCTGCAAGAATAGTCAAGGTCTTGCAAAACGGCAATTACTTTATATCTGGAAGACGTGAAATTTTGGTCGATGATCAAAAACAGATAATTCAGATCAGTGGAGTGATTCGTCCATACGATATTGATCAGTTTAATAAAATAGATTCAGCTCAGATGAGCGACGCAAAGATTCTTTATAAGACACAGGGAGATGTAGAACGTGCAACAAATCAATCTTGGGGAACAAAAGCTATTAAAGCTGTGTGGCCATTTTAGTCTCGCACTGATACTCAGTGCCTCTTCACTTACTGCAGAGAGTTTTGCAGATTTCAAAAAAACGCAACAAGCCTCTTTTTCTAAACACAAAGATGAAAAAGATAATGAATTTAACAAATATTTAGCGCAACAATGGAAAGAGTATAACGCCTACAAAGGCACACCTCTTTTTGAAGAACCAAAACCAAAACAGATAACACCAGCAAAAAAAGAGAAACTGGTAGTTGTTGGACCACCTGTTTATATCAAAGTACAAGAGCCAAAAGTAGAGCCAAAACCAAAGCCGATCGCTCCACCACCTGAGGAGATAGTAAAACCAAAGATAATGGAAAAAGAGATCACTTTTGATTTTTTTGGCACAAAACTTGGTTTTTCAAAACCATCGAAGACAGAAAAAGCACGATTTGCTCCTCAAAATAAAGAGGGGATCACGAACTTTTTTAATGCGATGGCATCGAGTGATACAAAAACTCTTCTTGGTGAAATTTCAGATGTAAAACAAAAGCTCAATCTCAATGACTGGGGACTTTATCTCTTAGTACAAAAAATCTCAGAGAATATCTATCCTTCTCAAGATGAAGCACGTTTGATGCATTGGTTTTTATTTAACAAGCTTGGATATGCAGTTCGTGTAGGGCTCACAGGCAAAAATATAGCTCTTTTACATCACTCAAAAAAGACTATCTACTCTACGCCTAACTATAAGATAGAGAATCAAAAGTTTTATGTGCTTTCTCATTACAACAAAGGGAGTGTTGGCAAGCTCTATACATACGAACAAAACTATCCTGGGGCGACTAGAGCACTAGATTTAAAACTCGCAACTCTTCCAACATTTGAAGCGGATATGAAAAATAAAACCTTAGAGTTTAAAAACTATGCGCAGACACACACCATAGCGTATGAGTACAATAAAAATCTCATTGATTTTATGTCTACCTATCCACAAGCTGATTATGAGACTTTTTTTAATGCACCTATGGATGAGCAAAGTTATCAGGCGATAGCAAAAGAGCTCAAAAAAATCGTAGATGGGAAAAAAGCAAGTGAGGCGATGAATATTGTACTTCGCTTTGTACAAAATGCTTTTGAGTACCAAAGAGATGATGAGCAGTTTGGAAGAGAAAAAGTGATGTTTGCACAAGAAACACTCTATTATGACAAATCAGATTGTGAGGATAGATCGACTCTTTTTGCTTCTCTTATCAAAGAGCTCTTTGGTGTAGGTGTTGTAGGGATCAAATATAAAGATCATATCGCAACTGCATTGCAAATACCTCTTGAAGGGGATAAGGTCACCATTAATCAAAAAGAGTTTGTGATCGCTGATCCAACCTATATCAATGCAAACATTGGTCAAAGTATGCCACAGTATAAATCTATCCGACCAGAGAGTTTTGTAGTCGTTGTGGGCAGATAGAAGGTTGTAGATGAAGATAGATTCACAAGAGAATTTTGATAGTATCAATATCCTTTATATAGATAATGATGAGTATATTAAGAAAAAACTAGAGAGTGCTTTTAAACTTTTTCGATGTACGATAGACTTTTGTGAAGATACGGAGCGTGTAGGGGAACGGATAGGAGAAAATAAGTACCATATCGTTCTGATCAATGTTGCAACACTCAAAAATGGTCTCGTACTTGCAAAAGAGATACTTTGCATCAATGAAAACCAAGCGATCATATTTATCAGCAAATCAGATGATGCACGCATCTTGTATAACTCTATCAAACTCAACATCAGTGGCTATATCTTTTTGCCTCTTCAGAAGAAAAATATAGTTACTGTTATCTCTAAAGTAGCCCACAAGCTTTTTATAAAACAAAAGCTCGAAGAATACAACGAAGAGCTTGAAAAACTTGTAGAGAAAAAGACCCAAGAGCTTTTTTATAAAAGTTTTCATGATACTTTGACGGGGCTCAAAAACCATTTTGCACTCAGTGAATTACTGCAACAAGAACAAGATATACATCTTTTACTTTTAAATGTGGATCATTTTGGGGATATCAATAATGCTTATGGATTTACTGTCGGAGATCACGTGCTCCAAGAGGTCTCAAAGCTTTTAAGTATCGTAAAACCTTCCAATGCAAAACTTTTTCGATTAAATTCTGATGAGTTTGTTTACACCATTGAAGAAAAATTGAGCGAAGAGGAGCTCAAGCAGATACTCAACTCTATAGAGTATTTTTTCAATGAAACAGAAGTGAGCTTGGATGATAATATCGATACGCGCATCTCTTTTAGTATTGGAGTATCGTATGGGCAGGGTTCGGAGCTTTTACATAATGCAAAAATAGCCATTATGGAGTTGCGTGAACACAACCGTGGGACATACAATTTTTACGATGAGAAGTCTCTGTTTTTAACAAAGCAACAAAGTAATATCTACTGGATCCACAAGATCAAAGAATCGATCAGTACGGGAAATCTTTTTCCCTATTATCAGCCTATTGTAAATAATGTGAGTGGAGAGATAGAAAAGTATGAGTGTCTAGCAAGGATAGATGATCTCGATACCCTTATCCCACCTATTCGTTTTATGGAAGCTGCTAAAGTGACAGGGATGCTTCCTCATATCACAAGAACCATCATTCAGCAAAGCTTTGAAGCTTTTGCAAAAAACGATTATGAATTCTCTATTAATATTACCAGTGAAGATCTCTATACAGAGTATCTCGAAGCTTTTTTATTGCGCAATGCAAAAAAATATGAGATAGATCCATCCCGAGTAGTTTTAGAGATCTTAGAGGATATCGCATCGCTAAAAGAATCAAGCACGATCGAGCAACTCTCCTCTTTAAGAGAAAAGGGCTTTAAGATCGCGATAGATGATTTTGGTTCACAAAGCTCGAACTTCTCAAGGCTTCTTGAGTTTAGTCCAGATTATCTCAAAATAGATGGCTCTTTTATCAAAGACTTGATGCATGATGAAAAAAGTAGAATTATCTGTGAAGCGATCGTGTTTATCTCACACAAAAGTAATATCAAAGTGATCGCAGAATATGTCCATAGTGCAGAGGTTCAAGAGGCTGTTAAAGCGATGGGAATTGATTATTCCCAAGGCTTTTTCTTTGGAAAGCCAGATCACCTAGTTCTCTAGCTTATTTTTTGAGATGTAACTCATAAAGATCATCTCTTCTATCTTTGAGATTGGTAACAGCCCCAAATGTGTGGAGCTCTTTGAGCAGATCTAGGTCTACATCCGCAACAAGGATCATCTCAGTATTGGGTGTGGATTCTGCCTTGATGCCGTTAGATGGAAAAGCAAAGTCACATGGGGTAAAGACGGCTGATTGTGCGTATTGGATATCCATATTGCTTACTTTTGGTAAGTTGCCTACACATCCAGCGATCGCGACGTAGCACTCATTCTCTATAGCGCGCGCTTGAGAGCAGATACGTACACGTGAATATCCATTTTGTGTATCGGTCAAAAAAGGAACAAAAAGTATCTCCATCCCTTCTTTTGCCAAAAGACGTCCGAGCTCAGGAAACTCTACATCATAGCAGATCAAGATACCAATTTTTCCACAGTCGGTATTGAATGTTCTAATCTCATCTGCTCCTTGAAGTCCCCAAATCTTTTCTTCATCAGGTGTGACATGTTTTTTTGCATATTTCTCCACAGAACCATCTCTTCGGCATAAAAACCCTACATTGTAGAGGTGCCCATCGATAAGCTCTGGCATACTGCCTGTGATAATATTGATATTATACGCGATTGCTAGACGGGAGAACTCCTCTTTGAATCTTTGGGTATATCCTGCGAGTTTACGAATCGCCTCTGCTTCGCTGAGGTGGTTGTATTTTGACATAAGGGGCGCATTGAAAAACTCTGGAAAAAGAGCAAAATCGCTACGGTAGTTTGAGACCGCTTTTGTAAAGTATTCCGCTTGTTCGAGCACCTCTTCGATGCTGTTATAAGGACGAACCTGCCACTGGATAAGTCCGAGTCTAATCACTGTTTTTTGTGTGATAGGTTTTTGTTTTGGTTTGGTATAGTAGATATTATTCCAAGCTAAAAGGGCTGCATATTCACAACTCTCGTGATCTCCCTCTAGATAGTTTTTTATAACACGCTTGACGTAAAAATCATTGGAGAGTTGAAAATTCAGTACAGGATCGTGGATCTCTTTTGCTTTGACTCTTTGGATGTACTCTTTTGGAGAGATCTCATTGGCGTATTTGTGATAGTTTGGAAGGCGTCCACCAAAGATGATCCCTTTGAGGTTGAGCTCTTCACACAGCTCTTTTCTATAATCATAGAGTCTGCGCCCAAGACGAAGACCACGATATTTTTTACTTACAAATACATCGATTCCATAGAGGATGTTTCCTAGTGGATTGTGTGTTTTAAAGGTGTAGTTTCCTGTGATCTCTTTATAGCTATGGGAGTCTTCAAATTGTGAATAATCGACTATGATACTCAGAGCAAACCCTGCAAACTCTCCATCAATTTTGATCCCCACTTGCCCCTTTGGAAATTTTACTATCAATGTTGCTATATCTTTTTCATCCCAAGTAGAATCTTTGAGATGGCGATACTCATGTTCCATCAGTGCAGCCATCTCTTTATGGTCTTTTGTTTCAAGATAATGTAGTTCTATTTTTTCTATATTTAAATCCATGCGAGCTCCTAGCAAGTTTAAGCGAATGGTACTATAAATGCACTGTATTTAAGAAGTGTCGGTAAAATGTGAATCTAATAAAATAACGATACAATTATAAAAAAGTTATGAAAAAGTTTCAAGGGAAGTGTATGGAGATTCTAGATTATAAAAGAGAATTAGAAGAACTTTCACAAAAGCTTCTAGAATCGCAAGAGAAGATTTATCATCTCGAACAATTTAAAAAAACCGTCGAAGAAGCATCTATATTTTCAATCACTGATGCAGATGGGATCATAACAGAGGTCAATAGAAATTTTGAAGAGATTTCAGGGTATACGAGAGAGGAGCTTCTAGGAAGCCCCCATAATCTTGTTCGTCATGAAGATATGCCCAAAGAGGTATTTAAAGAGATGTGGAAGACGATCAAGGCGGGCAAGATCTGGAGAGGGATGGTGAAAAATAAGCGTAAAGATGGGCGTGCTTATTATGTTATCTCTGAGATCACTCCGATCTATAATCTCGATGGAAGTTTTAAAGAATATATAGGAATACGCACCGATGTCACAGAACTCGAAGAGTATAAAAATCTCCTCAGACATGAACTGGACTCTAAGAGTGAAAACCTGGAGGATAATCTCTACTATACATCCCAATATGAAGATGCGATCAACTCCATTACCGCGGTGATAAAAACCGATACAGATAATACTATTACCTATGTAAATAAAAAGTTTTGTGATCTGAGTGGCTATACACTCCATGAGCTTATCGGAAAAAATTGCTCAGATCTACGTCATCATAAACACAGAGACTCGAAACTTTGTGAGCAGATAGCACAGCGCCTCTCTCAAAGATTTACAGCGAATCATATTTTGAGTAATATTGCAAAAGATGGTTCAGAGTATATCACCAATACACTCTTTTATCCAATGTTGCGTCGTGATGGAGAGGTGGTGGAATATCTGCAGATCATGCATGATGTCACAGAGATATTTACCCTTAATGAAGAGATCATCAATACCCAAAAAGAGGTCGTGCTTACAATGGGAGCGATAGGGGAGACACGAAGTCAAGAGACGGGGCTTCATGTAAAACGTGTCGCTGAATACTCTTATCTTTTAGCAAAACTTGTGGGGCTTAGTGAAAACGAAGCAAGCCTACTCAAGCAAGCCTCTCCTATGCACGATATTGGTAAAGTAGGGATCCCTGATTCTATTTTAAATAAGCCAGGTAAGCTCACAAGTGAAGAGTTTGAGACCATGAAATCACATGCGATGATCGGTTATGAGATGCTCAAGCACTCCAAGCGCCCAATATTACGAGCTTCTGCACAAGTGGCGCTGACTCACCATGAAAAGTATGATGGAAGTGGATATCCTCAAGGGCTTCGAGCCGAAGATATTCCGATCTATGGACGTATCACCGCAATTGCGGATGTATTTGATGCTTTGGGGCATGATAGATGTTACAAAAAAGCGTGGGAATTAGAGAGAATATTAGACCTTTTTAAACAAGAGAGTGGAAAACATTTTGATCCAAATCTTATTGATCTTTTCTTTGAGAATCTGGATAGTTTTTTATCGATTCGTGATAATTTTCAGGATTGAAAAAGGGGCGAAGACAAGAGAAAAACTCTTGTCTGAAGCTTATCTGATAGAGAGGATATTTACATTAAAGTTAAGATCTTGTCCTGCTAAAGGGTGATTAAAGTCAATTAAAACTTCATCATCATAGATCTCTTTGACAGTCACTTGTACAGGTTGTCCATCTGCACCTTGCCCTTGAAGTGGTAAGCCCTCTGAGAGTTCAATTCCATCAAACTGCTCTTTTGGAAGCTTTTGCATCGCTTCTGGGTTATACTCACCATACGCTTCTTCAGCAGGGATCACCACAGATACCTCTTCACCTTCATTCAAATGCGCGATTCTAGACTCTAATCCACCGATAATCTGTCCAGCACCAAAGGTAAATTCTAAAGGTTCCTTGTCAACATTACTATCAATAACATTGTCTCCTACTTTTACTTCATATTTCATTGTAACTACTTGGTCGTTATTAATAGCCATATTGTTCTCCTTGTGTTTTGTGAGGTACCACTCTAACAGATTAGGCTTATAACAAAGTTAAATCTCTACGCATCAAGTGCTTGGCGCATATCATTGATGAGGTCATTGATCGATTCTAAACCACATGAGATACGGATAAGTCCAGCTGGTACTCCACACGCTTCAAGCTCTTCTAGACTAAGCTGTTGGTGCGTTGTTGAAGCAGGGTGGGTGATGATCGATTTTGAATCTCCGATATTTACCACCAAAGAGTAAAGTTTGGTTGCATTTACAATCTTTGTTGCTTCTTCAAGAGATGCGACTTCAAAGCTTAAAAGCCCACTACATGCACCTTTGTCAAAATATTTTTGTGCATTTGCATAATTCGCATTGCTTTTGAGCCCTGGGTAGTTTACTTTTTTCACTCTTGGATGTGACTCTAAAAACTCAGCGAGTGCGAGTGCATTTGCTGAGTGTTCACGCATACGAAGTGAGAGAGTTTCCATCCCTTGAATAAAGAGCCAAGAGTTAAAAGGAGAGCTCACCGCTCCTAGATCGCGCAATAACGAGAGACGTGCACGAAGGCAAAAAGGTGGAAGCCCCACTTCTGTATAAACAAGCCCGTGATACGACGCATCTGGCTCGTTAAAGTGTGCATAACGAGGGTTGTTTTTGAGTTTATCCGCGAGGTTTTTACGCTCTACTAAGATCCCGCCAATTGCAAGCCCTTGCCCTGTTGTATATTTGCTCGCACTATGCACCGTTACATCCACACCATGAGCAAGAGGGCGGCAAAGCACAGGAGTCGCGACTGTGTTGTCGACCACTGTCAAAATATTATGCTTATTTGCTATAGCGACAATCGCATCGATATCTGCCACGTCGATACTTGGATTTGTAAGCGATTCAAAGAAGATCACCTTTGTTTTACCATCTACAAGCCCCTCGATCTCTTCGGGTTTATGCACATTAAAAAAACGCGCTTCTATCCCAAAACGTTTGAGTGTATGGGCAGTTTGTGTGAGGCTTCCACCATAGAGCTGTTTTGCACATACGATATTGTCACCTGCCTCTGCAGCGTTGGCAATCGCAAAGAAAATTGCACTCATTCCACTTGAAGTGGCAATCGCTGCAGCACCCCCCTCAAGTTCAGCAAATCTTTTTTCAAAAACATCTGTTGTCGGGTTGTTGAGGCGTGTGTAGATATTGCCTAGCTCTTTGAGAGAAAAAAGGTTTGCCGCGTGTTCAACGTCACGAAATTCATAGGCTGTTGTCTGATAGATCGGCACAGCCATTGTCCCTTGTGAGTCTTTTTCGTATCCTGCGTGAAGTGCGAGTGTTTGTAAATCCATAACTATTCCATATATCAAATTTTCGGTATTTTATCACAAAAGTTTGAATATAAAAAAAAGTTATGCTACATAATCTCTAAAAAATAAAAGGATGTGACTAAAACCACCAAGGAGAGGCTAAATATGGTGAAAAGTTTGAGTGCGATAAAGCGATTGCCTACAACTAAGGAGATTACTATTTTTGTCAGGGTATTTGCAATAGTTGCTAGGATAATAGCATAGAGCACAGCCTCTTTTGAGAGTTTTGCTTCATTGAAAAGTTCCCCTAATGAAAGCACGATCGCATCGACATCACTCATACCTGAGAAAAATGAGACCAGATACACACCCAAAGATCCCATATAGGTATCCACCAAAGAGAGCACACTAAAGATCACACCAAAGAGGATCCCCATCTTGAGTGCTGTATGAAACTCTAAGGGATTATGAAAGGCAACCTCTTGTGAGATCTCTTTTTGTTTTGTTTGGATGTAGATAGCGTAGATAAAAGTATATCCAACAACTGTTGCCAAAAGATAAGGGAGTAAAAGGGCCTCAAAAAGCTCTCGATCAAGAATAAAAGTCCAAAGGATGATACGCAAAAACATGGTACTCGAAGCGATGGCGATAGCCACGACAAGGGCGGTGTTTGTTTCATTATTGCTTGAAGCTTTTTTTGAAAGGGTGAGTGTAACCGCTGTAGAAGAGGCAAGCCCGCCAAAAAAACCCATCACCAAAAGCCCCTTACTCGCGCTAAAAAAACGTGTGACAATATAGCCGATGAAAGAGAGCCCAGAGATGAGAATAACCATCAGCCAGATCTGTCTAGGGTTTAAAAGATTATAAGGATCTATCGTGTGGTTTGGAAGAATAGGGAGCACCACAAAGGTCATAAGTAAAAATAAAATAGTCGCACGTGAGTCTTTCTCTTTGATCTCTTTTTTGAGCGAGATCAGTTTGGGTTTGATCTCCAAAATAGCGATAAGAATGATGGTCGCAAAGATCGCAAACTCTAAGTAATCATACACGAGTACACCCATAATAAAGGCGATAAGTGCACTAAACTCTGTGGTATTTCCTCTCTCAAGCTTGTCGTTGTAGGCATTGATAATATAAAAAGCGAGCAAAAAAAGTCCAACAAGTAAAAAAGAGAGGGTTAAAATAAGAGGGTAATCTTTGTAGAGTTTGGTTGAGAGGTAGCCAATAAGAGCGATAATAGCGAGCGTGCGAGCACCCATATAGATGGGTTTGTCATTATGAAAAAAGCTCAGTTCTCTTTGAAGCCCGATGATAAATCCGAGTATCGCTGCGACAATAAACTCTTTGACTATTATTAATTCCATACGCTTGATCCTCTCTTTGTGCTAAAAAAATAGCATAGATACCCTTAATCTACACTCTTGCTTAGAAATATTGTTATAATCGCGCTATGAAAAAATTTCTTTTATTTGATAATGATGGGGTCTTGGTTGAGACTGAGGTTTGGTACTACGAGGCGAATAAAAAAGCGCTTAGTGAGTGGGGTATCGAGCTTGAGTTTGATATCTATATGGAGATCATGGCGCGCGGTGGCACAGCGTGGGAACTTGCAAAAAAAGTGGGTTACTCTGAGAGAGAGATCACACAAAAAAGAGCGCAAAGAGATAGCTACTACCAAGAGTTTTTGCACACCCAAGAGATCGAGATAGCGGGCGTGGTCGATGTGCTCAAAGAGCTAAAGCAAGAGTACAAGATGGGGATCGTCACTACATCGAGACGTGTTGATTTTGATCTCATCCATAACCATAGAGAGATAGTAGGGCATATGGATTTTACCCTCTGTGTCGAGGAGTACCCACGAGCCAAGCCACATCCAGACCCTTACTTAGCAGGGATGGCAAAGTTTGGGGCAAAACCAGAGGAGTGTTTGGTGATCGAGGATTCTCAAAGGGGACTGAGTGCTGCGGTGAGTGCAGGGATAGAGTGTGCGGTAGTGCATAATGAGTTTACAAAGACGCATGACCTCTCCAAGGCGAACCACAAGATACAAACGCTTCGAGAGCTTCCAGAGCTGTTAGGTTCTCTAAGATAAATGGATTGAAAAAAACTTATTTTTCGGGTATCAGTTCAGGTATTATCTGAGATGCAAAGAACGAGTTTACTTTTAGACGTATGGGTGCTTTATGATTATCGCTTTGAATATAGCCCATTTTAGTTAAAGCACTTACAAGTTTTGTAGCAGTGCTTTCACCTTTGCCTATAGCTTTTTGTACTTCTTTTCTTGGTAGCTCACCTTCTAATAATAGATGTGAAAACAACAACTCAGAATGTTTTGGGAGTGGTTCTTTTTTATAAAACATACCATCTTGTGAATATTGTACAAATTTGTTTATTTTTTGATTTAGCTGATCAAGTCTTAAGCTGTAGCCCATAAACTCTATCTGATCGAGTGCGACATGTAACATATACTCCAAATAACCCTCTAGTCCTCTCAGTGAGAGTTCTCCTCTACCATCCGTTGCGCCCTGTTGTTTCATATCAGCATAAGCTAAATGCTTTTGGTATTCTTTTACATCTCTAGCAAGACCCCTTGAAATATTCCATAAGCCATAACCCTCCAATTCCATATTCCATAGCATCGCATCAAGATGTAGTCTAGATACTCTCCCATTCCCGTCTAAAAATGGGTGTAGATATGTAAGTCTGTGGTGTGAACTAAGAGCTGCTAAGAGTTTCATAGCTTTTGTGGATGCTTTATACGCTTTTTTATACTCTTTTTCAAAATAATGAAACACAGTATCTATACTATTATGGCTTGGTGCGATATGTTTACCAACTGCTACTTCATCTGTTCTAAATTCACCGGGTATCATTTTTAGAGTACCTGTGTCTTTTTTTATTGTAGTGAATCTATCCATCCCCTCAGCCAAATAAAAGATTTTGTGGATTGATTTGATAAACTCTCTATCAATCACATCATGATCTCTACTAAACTCTTCAACATATTCTTGAGTTTTGATGTGAGATACAGAGAGCTCTTGAAGTGCTTTTTCTTCAGAGTTAGTCGAGAACTGCTTTTGCATCGCTTTTTCAATATCTATAGGGTGCGTACTCTCTGCTTCAATTCTATTAGAATAGTAGCTGTTTGTAATTCTTAGAACATCTCTAAAAGCGTTTACCACATGCTGATTATACCCGCTAGCTATCTTTGCACTTTCAATACAAACCTTCTCTGCGAGTTCAAGTAAGCGAGGATTGAGAACCCCTTTTAAATCATAAGGCATAATTGGAGATATTATCATAGTGTCTTCCTTTGCAAGTATAATAGCATGTTTTGACTTGAATGATAGAAAAAATACGAGATAATTTATGAGTTAAATAAATGTGTAAATCCCTATATTAAGGAGGCGATTGATTTATATGTTTGAATAAAAATGTATTTAATTCCGAGATAAATTACTAGATAGCTACTCTTCTGTTGTTGGCTCGTAGATAACGATCGTTCCCCCAAGCAGATCATGAAGCCCTCGCTTGTCTTTGCGAAAAGCGACCATCAAAAAGCCAATAAGTAGCGTCATCACTGAGACGATATAGCCCAAAGAGCGAGTGATCGCTTGGGTGTTTGTGATGTCACCAAGAGTTTGTGCATCAACAATCTTGATCCCCACAAACTTCTTGCCAGGGGTCGCACCCCTCCATCGTCTCCAAAATAAAATAGTAACAACAAGAGCGGATATCTCAAAGATGATCTCCCAAGTAAGAGAGGTTTGTGGCTGCACAGCAAGTGCTTTTTGTGCGTTGCCACTGAGTGCGTACATGATATTTTGATAATACTGCGCCCAATCAAACCATGCTCCATCACTCACAAAATAGATCACAACGCCCAAAGGCAGCGCCAAAAAAAGGGTGTCTAAAAAAGAAGCGACAAAGCGGATCCAAAAGCCAGCATAATTGATTTGAGTTGTTTGCATTGTAAAACCCTGCAGAAAAATTTAAAATGATTATAACAAAAGAGGCTTGGGATGTAGCGCATGATTGGCTACATCCTAAGGTAAAGAGGTTTAGATATGGTAGTTTGGAGCTTCTTGTGTGATGATAACATCATGAACATGAGACTCTTTGAGTCCTGCAGATGTGATCTCTACAAACTCAGCTTTTTCCCAAAATGTTGGGATGTCTTTACTTCCACAGTATCCCATAGAGGAGCGTAATCCACCCATCATTTGGTGGACGATCCCAGCGATACTCCCACGAAATGGAACACGCCCTTCGATCCCCTCAGGTACGAGTTTATCCGCTGCTGTTCCCTCTTGGAAATAGCGGTCGTTCGAGCCTTGTTGCATCGCTCCGATACTTCCCATACCACGGTATGATTTGTACTGGCGCCCTTGAAACATAATCGTCTCACCAGGAGACTCTTCTGTACCTGCAAGGAGTGAACCTGCCATGATACAGCTCGCACCCACTGCAAGAGCTTTTGCGATATCTCCAGAGTATTTTACACCACCATCAGCGATCACAGGTACTCCGTGTTTATGAGCTGCTTTTGCGCACTCATCGATCGCAGAGATCTGAGGTACACCCACACCAGCCACGATACGTGTCGTACAGATCGAACCAGGTCCGATCCCCACTTTTACAGCATCAGCCCCAGCTTCCACTAAAGCCTCTACCGCCTCAGCTGTTGCGATGTTTCCTGCGATCACATCTACTTCGAGTGTCTCTTTGATCTCTCTTACAGTATCGAGTATCCCTTTGGAGTGACCATGCGCTGAGTCAAGTACGAGTACATCCACACCTGCATTTACGAGTGCTTTTGCTCTATCCATTTGACCTACACCGATCGCTGCACCAACCACAAGTCTTCCAAAGTCATCTTTGTTAGAGTTCGGGTATTCGATACGTTTTTTGATATCTTTGATCGTTACAAGACCTTTTAAGAACCCTTCTTTATCGATAATAGGAAGTTTTTCGATCTTATTTTTATGCATAATGTCTGCTGCATCATCAAGTGAGATACCCGTTTCAGCTGTGATGAGTGGCATTTTTGTCATTACATCCGCAGCTTTTTTGCGCATATCTTTTTCAAAACGCATATCACGATTTGTAAGGATCCCTAAAAGTTTATTGTGTCCATCAACTACAGGTACACCAGAGATCTTAAACTCGTTCATAAGCGCATTTGCATCTGCAAGCGTAGCGTCTGGATGTACGTAAATAGGATCGATAATGATCCCACTTTCACTCTTTTTTACTTTTCTTACTTGTTTACATTGTGTCTCGATATCCATGTTCTTGTGGATGATTCCTATCCCACCTAAACGAGCCATAGCGATCGCTGCACGGTATTCTGTAACCGTATCCATAGCAGCAGAAACCATTGGGATGTTGAGCTTGATATTGCGTGTGAGTTTTGTCTCTAGTGAGACCTCTTTTGGGAGTACTTCAGAGTATCTTGGTACGAGTAAAACATCTTCAAATGTGAGGGCGCGTTGACGAATTTTCATGGTTATCCTTTTGCAGAGTAAGAGTTGCTTTGTATTGCTTCTAAAATTTTTGGATTATATCTTTTTTGTGGTTAAAAAAAGGTAAAGTAGATTAACTTGCACTCTATCATAACACTTTTGTAATCTTTATTTGCTAAGATACCGTTTGATTTAATTAAAAATAACTAATAGAAGTATAAAAAGGTTTCATTATGTGCGGTTCTGATCTAAGTTGTAAAGCTGTTCGCCAAAAAATCCAATTTTTCTCACTAGGGGAGCATAAGCGCAACTCAATAAGTGTTACGCTTGTATGCACTCCCAAGCTCCAAGTGTGAGTCGTAGTGTCGCTTCAAAGACAGATAAAGCGGTGCGTTTCTCGTTTGTAGAGAAGCATTATCAAGCAATTTCACAAATACAAAAAGTATAAAAAATTTATGCTTTTTGGAGAATTTGTGTAATGTTCTCTTGGGTATAAAGCTCTTGCATGCCCCAAACTTTTGCTGTTTCACTTGCATTTGCAGCAATATTGGCAATAGCATCACGTGGTATATGAAGCGCTTCTAGTGTCGTTGGTGCGCCTATTTTTTCAAACCACTCTTTGAGTTTTTGTATCCCCTCATCTGCGCTCTGTGCACCAAATATCTCGTGAGCAAAACGCTTGAATTGTGCTGGATTTTTTGTATGGTACCACTGCATCCAAGCGGGAATCACTACAGCCAAGCCTGCACCATGCGCTACATTGTAAAGTGCTGAGAGGGAGTGTTCGATCAGGTGGTTTGGAAAACTTCCCCCATCTGTTCCTACCGGAGCAAGACCATTGAGCGCTTGAATCGCTACCCATGCAAACTCTCCACGTGCCTCGTAGTTGCTAGGGTCTTGAAGCAGGATCTCCGTGTTTTGCATAATAGATTTGATAATAGACTCAACAAACATCGCATTATAGGTGGGATGCGAGGAAGCTGTGAGATACACTTCAATACTGTGAGCAATCACATCCACAGCGGAGTAGGCTAAATACTCAGGTGTGACACTCATCATCAGTTCTGGATTGATAATAGAGAGTGTTGGATTGACATGTACGGTACCGATAGAGTATTTTTGCTGTGTTTCATCGTTGGTGATAACTGCATTGCCATTCATCTCACTAGCAGAGGCTGCAAGTGTCATCACTGTATAGACAGGAAGAGCTTTTGTGATCTCAGCTTTTTTGGTAAAAAAATCCCATACATCCCCATCATATAGGGCTCCTGCTGCGATCGCTTTTGCATTATCAGCCACAGAGCCACCACCAACACCTAAAATAGCTTCTACATCCTCAGCTTTAGCAAGTGCAATCCCCTCTCTTACTTTGCTCAAAAGTGGGTTGCTCACAACTCCTGAGAGCTCAATATATTTGATATCTGCTTTGTTTAGTGAGGAGATGATCTTCTCATAAAGTCCACTTTTTTTGATGCTTTGCATCCCATAGGTGAGGAGTACTTTTTGAATACCTGCTTCTTGTAGATAGTGACCAATATTATTCTCTTTGTCTTCGCCAAACTCTATTTTTGTTGGATTGTAGTACGTGAAATCGTGCATAAAATCTCCTTGATTTATTTGAGTCGATTATAGCTTATTTAAAAAAACAGTTCTAATCTCATAAACCATTTGATTCTAAAGCTAGGATGTACTATACTTAAGTAATAAATGAGAAAGGGGATATTATGAATATCAATAGCCTTGGCACTTCAAACTTCAACCTAAATATAGGACAAAATAAAAGTTCTACAGATGGGGTTTTAGAAAAACTCGCTGCTATGCATACGATCAACAATGAATCGCCTGCAGATTTGATCATCTACAATCAGCAACAATCAGATATGTTGGTAGCTTCGCAAAAAGTGCAAAATGCAAATGAGTCTTACTCGATGCTACGCGTGAGTGATAATGCTCTGCAATCTCTCAAAGAGAGTGCGATGGAGCTCAATACTCAGAGTGTTGCAAGAAACTCTGCAGCGCTTAATAGCGACCAAAAAGCGATGATCGATGCTGATTCAAACGCTCTTTTACGCTCGATGAAAGATACAGTGGAGCAAACTACCTATAATGGGCAGCAACTTCTGAGTGATATAAAAGTCGATAGTATCGATCCATCGAATCAAGAGAGTGTACAAAACTTTATGAGTATGCTCGATAGAAGACTTGGGGATGTAGGTGCTGCGATGAATGCAACTGTGAGTGAGATCAATCAACAAAGCTCTTTGGTCACAAACCTAGCGTACTCAAAAGAGACAAAAGAGTATGATGTTGCAGATCTTGTTAATCAATTGCGCTCAGATGAGACAAAGCTCAATGCTTCACTCTTTGCACAAGCACACTCCTCAGAGTCTCTTGCACAGCGCATTGGAACTCTTTTAGGTTAAGAGAATTCTATTTGTGTGAAGCTTGAAGCTTTGACACCACATACAGGACACTTCTCTGGAGGTGTTCCTAGTTCGATATAGCCACACACTGGGCATAGATAGATGTTGACCTCGTCAATATCTTTTCCCTCTTTTGCCGCTTGGAGTGCTTTTTTATAAAGTTGGGCGTGTACTTTTTCTGCTTCAAGCGCGTAGCCAAACATCTTTTTTGCTTTATGACCCTCAGCCACAGCTTGTTCGTGCATCGGTGGATACATATCATCAAACTCATAGGTCTCCCCATTGATCGCTGCTTCGAGGTTCTCAACAGTAGTTTTGATCTTCTCCATTGCACTTAGATGACCCTCAGCATGGATCCTCTCTGCAGCTGCAGTGGTCTCAAAGAGTTTTGCGATATTTTCAAATCCATCTTTTTTTGCTTTTTTTGCAAATGCCATATACTTCTGATATGCTTTACTCTCTCCACAAAACGCTGTTTCTAAGTTTTCTTGTGTTGTTGCCATAATAAGCCTTTTTGATTTTCTAAGAGAAAAACTCTTAGAACTATTGTAGCGAATTATCTATTGTATGAGAGGAAAAAGAGCGTAGCCCCTATTTTGTAAACGTATCACATCCATAAAGCTATTTGGTGTTGTTTTGACTCCCTCGATAAGGTCCTCTTTTTCTATTCCAAAAGCTGCTAGGGCGATCTCACAAGCACGTACTTCTACGTTATAGTTGAGCATTAGTTTTTTCAGCTGTGTATGGATATTTGCTATGAGTTTTGCATCACTATCGGCACTTAAAAAGGCTGCATCTTTTGAGACAATAGGGGTGCAGTGTGAATGGATTGTTAAAACAAAATCACTTTTTTCTTTGAGCCCAGAAAAGTCTTGGGATGTACGCTCAATCAGACGTAGGCGACTTGCAATAAAAGAGAGCTCTTTTGCGCTACAGTCAAAGACAGCCTTGTTTATTTTTGGAGTTGTTTCACTTGCAAAGCTTGAAAGAGCGAGAAGGAGAAGTGCGAGTAATTTGATTTTGAACATAGTAGACCCTTTTTCTTTAGTTTTGTTTTGTTCTAGAGAGATGTTTCGCACGCTTTTTATCACGTACCCAGAGGGCTGTTTGTCCTGTTTTTTTCACTTCAAAAAGATCGATCTCCATAAAAAGATCAGAGAGTTTTTTAAAGCCGTAGTTTCTTTGATCAAAAGAAGCGTGGTTGGTGATGTGTGTCCCTACAGGTCCTAGCATTGCCCAGCCATCATCCTCTTCACACGCTTCGATCGCTTGACGTAAAAGGTTGATAAGTTTTGTATCGCTTTTGAGATTTTTGGTTTGCTTTTGGAGTGGAACTTCCGCTTCTAGCTCATCATCAAGATACAAAAAGCGCGAACAGCTATTGACAAAGGCATCGGGTGCTTTTCTCTCTCCAAATCCTATTACAAACTTTCCATCTGCTAAGGCCCGAGTGACAAGAGGTGTAAAATCACAATCAGAAGACACAAGACAGATCACATCCACATCTTTTGTGTAGAGAATATCCATCGCATCGATCACAAGTGCCATATCGGTGGCATTTTTACCCTTGGTGAGATCAAACTGCTGGATAGGTTGGATTGCAAACTCATGTAAGACATCTTCCCAAGGCTTGAGGTTTGGACTCTTCCAGTTGCCATACGCTTTGCGGATATTGACTACGCCGTAGCGTGCGAGTTCTGAGAGAACCTTGTCTATTTTTTTGGCTGGAGCATTGTCCGCGTCAATAAAGACGGCTATCTTTTCTTGATCTTTCATTTTGTGTAAGCGATCTCGCGCTCTAAACTGAGTGCCCCATCAAAAAGGGTTTGTTCCTCATAAGCATTTGCAATGAGTTGCAGTCCTACAGGCATCCCCTCAGGGTTTTTGCATATTGGAAGAGAGAGTGCTGGGAGACCTGCGAGGTTGATGCTAATGGTGTAGAGATCACTCAGGTACATATCCATAGGATTCTCTAGCTCTCCAAATTTATTGGCTACTGTTGGTGCGACAGGGGAGAGGATAAGATCTACATCTTCAAAGATCTTTGCATACTCCTCTTTGATAATATGGCGCGTCTTTTGTGCTTTGACATAATAGGCTTCATAATAACCACTCGAGAGCACAAAGTTTCCAAGGAGGATACGACGTTTCACTTCATCGCCAAAACCTTCACTTCTTGTATTGATAAAAGTCTCTTCGAGATTTTTCCCCTCTACACGGTTTCCATAGCGGATACCATCATAACGCGCGAGGTTTGTGGTCGCTTCTGCTGTTGCTGTGATGTAGTACGCTGAGATATCAAATTTTGCATCCATCATCTCATGTTCGATGATCTCATGCCCTTGAGCTTTGAGTGCATCGATCGCTTTTGCATAAGCGACCTTTACATCCTCACTTGCATTTTCTACATATTTTGGAAGTACCGCAATACGAAGCTTTCTCTGGGGATTGAGATTTTTTGAGACCTTATCGTTTTTATCTGCGGATGTAGAATCTTTTGGATCATGTCCGCTGATGATATCATACAAAATCGCCGCATCTTCGACGTTTTGAGTCATCGGTCCTATTTGATCGAGACTACTTGCATACGCACCTAAACCATAACGACTTACACGTCCGTATGTTGGTTTCATCCCAACGATCCCACAAAATGCAGCAGGTTGACGGATCGATCCACCCGTATCGCTTCCTAGAGCTGCAATAGCAAGCCCAGCACCTACAGCAGCAGCACTTCCACCACTACTTCCACCAGGCACACGGCTAGCATCAAGAGGATTGAGTGTTTTGCCATAAAAGCTTGATTCTGTTGTACTTCCCATCGCAAACTCATCCATGTTTGTGCGACCAAATGGGCTCAGACCCGCTTTGATCATCTTCTCGATAACGGTTGCATTATAAGGAGCGATGTAGCCTTGAAGGATCTTTGAACCCGATGTTACCGACCAATCTTTGACTTGGATATTGTCTTTGATAGCAATAGGGACACCTTCACCTACACTGTTTACATCGATATAGGCGTTGAGTTCAGGATTTGCTTTGATCTTTTCTTGGAGTTCATCTTTGAGTTTTTTGAGTTCGTCTGCAGAGAGTTTAAGAGCTTCTTTTAATGTCATCACTGTTGTATTTCCTTTTTCTTCTATAATTAATTATTAGATCTCATGTGCTTTCCAAGCGCTAATGGCATCATTGAGACTCTCAAAACCACTTTGCTTGCCTAGGATGTAGATCTCATCGAGTACGTAGCATGTCACACGTGTATTTGGCTCCACTAAAAACAGAGCATATTCTCCATCTCTTACATCCTTAGATATCACGCGCATCCCATCGACTACATCACTGATATTTGGGATATCATCATACTCTACATCCAAGAGTTTCTTTCCATCGCTTACAAAGTTTTTCATCACTTTTCCTTGGTGTTTTTCCCTTTTTGTACAGCAAAGATCCCAAGTGCTATGATCACAAAGATCATGCCAACCGTAACACTAATAAAGCTCAGTGATACAGGCTCAGCTATATTAGGCACCTAAAACCTCGGCACATCGAGCACATGGAGTCTCTTCATTCTCAGCGTGATATTTCCAACATCTAGGACATTTCGCACGTGTTGCTTTTGCTATGACAAACATATCACCATTGACTCTAAAATTGCCCATCTCTTCTGGATACTCTTTATCTGAGATCTCAGAGATCACAAACCAATCTTCTGCTTCTGTAGTATCAAGTGCGAGTGCCACTTTTGAGTTAGTTGAGATTACAAGCTCTAAGGTGCTTTTGATCACTTTTTCTTTTTTGAGTTTATCCACTACTTCAGAGAAAGCCTCTCTTGCTTCGTTCATATACGCAGCATTAAAAGTGGAGCTTTGCACTTCAATTGGGATGTATGTAAGATCAAAGATATCCTCTGCATCCCCTTTGATAATTGCAGGTGCATTTTCGATGATCTCATCTGCAGTGTAAGTGAGAATCGGGGCGATAAGTGTCAAAAGCGCTTTTGTAATGATCGCCATCGCACTCTGACTTGCTCTACGGTGTGGATCATTGGCCGCGTCACAATAGAGTCTATCTTTTGTAATATCAAGATAGATTCCACTGAGCTCGTTTACGATAAAGTTGTTCAACAAGCTCATACCGTGAACGAAATTATAGTTTGAAAATGATTTGTGCACTTGAGCAAAAACATCTTGAGCTACACCCAGTACCCAAAGATCAAGCTCACTCATCTGCGACTCTGGAGTGAGTGTGTCAAGATCATTGATATTTGCCATCAAAAAGCGGAAAGTATTTCTAAGTTTACGGTAGTTCTCAGCTGTTTGCTTGAGGATCCCATCAGAGATCTTGAGATCTCCTTGATAATCACTTGAAGCAACCCATAGACGTAAGATCTCGCTTCCATACTCTTTGAGAACTTTTTCAGGTGCGACAACATTGCCCTTAGATTTGGACATCTTCTCACCCTTTTCATCGACTGTAAAGCCGTGAGTGAGAACCCCTTTATAAGGTGCTTGATGCTCTACAGCAGCACTTAAAAAGAGTGAAGACTGAAACCAACCGCGGTGTTGATCGCTTCCCTCTACATACAAGTCTGCTGGATAGGCACCTGCATCGTAGTTACGAGATTTGAGCACAGCATTCCATGTAGATCCACTATCAAACCATACATCCAAGATATCTGTTACTTTTTCAAGTTCTTCTGCTTTGTAGCCACTTCCAGGGTATAAAAGCTCTTCGATACTCATCGAGTACCATGCATCGCTTCCCTTCATCTCAAAGATCATCGCGACAAAGTTCAGCACCTTCTCATCAAAGATCACTTCACCCGTTGCTTTGACTCTAAAAAACGCAATAGGCACACCCCAATCTCTTTGGCGTGAGATACACCAATCAGGTCGGTTTTCCACCATGGATGTAAGACGTTTGCGACCACTCTCAGGGACGAAAAGAGTTTTTTCTATCTCACTGAGACCGATCTGGCGAAGTGTTTTGTCTTCCCCCTCAGGTTTTGCATCAACAGAGATAAACCACTGTTTTGTCGCACGGAAAATGAGTGGCGTATGACTTCTCCAACAGTGTGGATAAGAGTGAGTGAATTTGCTTACTTTGAGTACAGCATCACCCATCATCTCGATAAGATCATCGTTTGATTTAAAGATATGACGCCCTACGAAATCTTCACCATTTGGGATAAGTCCAAGACCTACAACACTTGCATCATAACATCCCGTCTCATCCACTGGCATCACCACTTCAAGATCATACACAAGTCCGATGCGGTAGTCATCCTCTCCATGTCCTGGAGCAGTGTGAACACATCCTGTCCCATTGTCAACTAAAACATGATCACCAAGAACGATACGTGATGCTCTTTTATTGAGTGGGTTGACAGCCTCGAGGTTTTCAAACTCTTTTGCTGCAATCGTTTTTACAACATCTCCACGCACTATCTCTTGTGTTTTGAGAGATTCTAGAAGTGCTTTTGCAACGATATATCCATCGCTTGTCAGAACATAATCTTCTTCAGGATTGAGAGAGATCCCAGTATTTGCAGGGATAGTCCACGGAGTTGTGGTCCAAATAACTGGAGCAGCTTTGCCCTCAATGCCAAGTTTTGCTTTTGCATCATCACTGAGTTCAAAAGCGATAAAGATAGAGTGAGACTCTTTGTCTTCATATTCCACCTCTGCTTCAGCCAAAGCGGTACGCTCCGCCCATGACCAAAAGACAGGTTTGCTACGCTCGATAAGCAGCCCTTTGTGCGCGACAGAACAGAGTGTACGATAGATATTTGCTTCAAATTTATAATCCATTGTGACATAAGGGTTTTCCCAGTCAGCCAAAATTCCAAGCTTTTTGAACTCATCACGTTGGATCTCTACAAATTTACTTGCATGCTCACGGCAAAGCTCACGAATTTTGGCAGTTTCAAGCTGCTCTTTTTTTTGCTTGCCACCAAGCTTTTTTTCCACTTGTTGCTCAATTGGTAGACCATGGCAATCCCAGCCTGGAGTAAAGCGTACAGATTTTCCATTGAAGTAGTTGTGTTTGACTATGATATCTTTGAGAACCTTATTGAGTGCATGACCGATGTGTGTATTTCCATTGGCATAAGGGGGTCCATCATGGAGAGTAAAACTTGGCGCATCTTTGCGATTGTGTTTCATTTTTTCATAAACATTGGTCTCAAACCATTTTGCGTATCTTTTTGGTTCGTTTTGTGTGAGATTTCCACGCATAGCGAAGGCAGTCGTAGGTAAAAGTAGTGTATCTTTGTAGTCCATCTGTACCTCAAAATTATAATAAAAGTTTTGCATTGTATCTTTTATGTGTTTAAAAGCTTCTTTAAACTGCACATTTACTGCTATAATAAGCCGAGAAAATACAGAGTAAAAGGCTACATCCCAAGATGAAATTAAGTGTATTATTTATAGGAAATAAGTTTATCTCCAACCAGGCTCTTCGAGAATATATTCTGCGTAGTATTGAAAAAAATGTAGATTTTATCAGCACGATCACCTATTTTAAAGAGAATGATAATTCGCTTTTTTTACATCTTGAGCATGAGTTTAACCTCGCGCAAAGACTCCTTATCATTACATCCAAACAAAACTTTTCCACTATAGGCAAAGTGATCTGTACGGTCACAAGTGACAACCAAATACTCAAAGACTCGATGCTTATTCCGCAAAAAAGTTCCGTATTTGAAGAGGGGAGTTATCTGCTTGAATACAAGCAAACCTTGGCAAATGTGATCCATATTGACGAGATGCAAAAATTTCCAGAGATACTTTTTGAAAAGCAAGAATCAAAAGCGGTGGTACATATCTTTGAAGACGATAGAGAAAGTGCGCTCGCAGTTCTCTCCCCTATTGCCCAAACAAATGATGTCACGATCGATATAGTAACACTCATAGAGGGATGGCAGCGTGTGGATATCTCAAGCAAACGCTATGGCAATATCTCCAACTTTATTCACTCAGCCAAAAAACTACTCAAAACAAAACTGATCCCCGCTTCTAATATTATTCTCTATATTATAGAGACGCTCTCTAACAACAATAAAACGATCACTTTTGCAGAGAGTTGTACGGGTGGATTGCTGACGTATTACTTTACAAAAGAGAATGGAGCTTCTAAGATACTCCATGGCTCTTTGGTAACATACTCAAATGATCTCAAAGAAAACTGGCTAGCAGTGGAGGGGAGTACTCTCGAAGCGTATGGTGCGGTAAGCAATGAAGTGGTCGAGCAGATGAGTGAGGGCGCGATGAATGTGAGCAATGCAGACTACGCACTCTCTATTAGTGGAATCGCAGGGGATACAGGGGGAACAGAGTTGAAGCCTGTAGGTACAGTTCATATCGGAGTGCGTAGTCATACAGAGCATAAAGAGACGCGTCTGCAACTCAGTGGAGATAGAAATTATGTGCAACATCAAAGTGTTTTGTATGCTCTTAAAATGCTTCTTTTGATCGACAAAGAGAGCTTTTTTTAAAAAATTACTCTATTTGTCAAAAAAACACTTGACATAGCAAATCTATTTGTCTATAATTTCGACCTCTTAAACAAGAGAAGCTAGAATGTCTCGTTAGCTCAGCTGGTAGAGCACGTCACTTTTAATGATGTGGCCGATGGTTCGAATCCATCACGGGACACCATTTTTTGATTATTTGCACTTCAGAGTTTAGCTCATGTACGAATGTACACTTCGCTAAAATCTTCAGCACAACTAATTCAAAAAACAAAGAAAAAAGCGGTGGTAGTTCAGTTGGTTAGAATACCTGCCTGTCACGCAGGGGGTCGCGAGTTCGAGTCTCGTCCACCGCGCCATTAGGGCGCTTAGCTCAGTTGGTAGAGCGCTACCCTTACAAGGTAGATGTCACTGGTTCGAGTCCAGTAGTGCCCACCATTTATGACAAACCTTTTGTTAGTGAATGAAAGTGACCCTTTCGTCTAGTGGCCAAGGACGCTATCACTTCATGGTAGAGACAGAGGTTCAAATCCTTTAGGGGTCGCCATTATTTGGTGTTTTAAATGGGCGTTTAGCTCAGTTGGTAGAGCGCTACCCTTACAAGGTAGATGTCACTGGTTCGAGTCCAGTAATGCCCACCATTTTGATTATTTGCACAAAAGCTTTTAGCTCACATACTATAATATGCTTCGCTTAAATCTTTAGCACAACTAATTCAAAATTACTTCTTAATATATGCGCGGTGGTAGTTCAGTTGGTTAGAATACCTGCCTGTCACGCAGGGGGTCGCGAGTTCGAGTCTCGTCCACCGCGCCATAAACATACACATAAAAATCAAAATAACAATCACACAACTGCCGACATAGCTCAGTTGGCTAGAGCAGCTGATTTGTAATCAGCAGGCCCGGGGTTCAAATCCTCGTGTCGGCACCACGCCTCAAAAAAACTACAAGAAGCTTTTAGTCCCCCTAGAATCATACATATCCTTATAGCGAAATGTAATGAGGTTTTGCATGATCGCAAAGAGAATGATAAAGTTCAAAAAACTACTCCCCCCATAACTAAACATTGGTAGAGGAACCCCTACAACAGGTGCAAAACCTATGGTCATTAAGATATTGACTCCCATATAGATAAAGATCATAAAGGCTATGGAGATAGTGACGACCTTGATATAGTAGTCGTTGTTAAAGACACTCAGACTCAGCAGATGTAAGATCAAAAGAACATAGATCAGGATAACAGCCAAAGCACCTAGAAACCCTGTGCGCTCAACTAGAAATGCAAAGATAAAATCACTTGTCGCAATAGGTAAAAAGCGCATTTGTGTCTGTGTTGCATCATCTTTGCTCTTGCCTGTTAGTCCACCCGAACCTATCGCAATGATAGACTGCTGCACATGATAGGATGGTTTTTCACTCATAAAATCTTTGATTCTTACTTTTTGGTAGTCATGCAAAAGAAACTGATAGGCCACGGGGAGAAATAAAGTAAGTGCGATACCGATTCCTAGCCAAATCTTCCAATACACGCCTATAAAAAATAAAACCCCATACCCTATAAATAGAAGGACAAGTGCTGTTCCAAGATCAGGCTCTTTAACGATAAGAATAAAAGGAAGAAGGATATAAGCACTCATTTTGAGAAAATCTTTGAGCTTATAGCCTTGAAATGGGGGTGGATTTCTGTGGATAAGATAGGCAAGCATTAAGATCAAAGCAGGCTTGACAAACTCTGAGGGCTGAATGGTGGCATTGATAAAAGGGATCTCGATCCATCTTTGTGCACCAAGCCGTGCATGTCCAAAAAACTCAACCGCAAGTAAAAGAAGAATATTGATCCAATAGATGAGTGGAATGAGCCAGCTCATGCGGCGAATAGGGAGTAAAAAGACACCCAAAAAAGCTAAAAAAGCAACTCCAACATAGGCGCTTTGCTTTTGTGCAAGAGCGGGAACAACCTCTCCAATAAGCCAATTGGAAGCAATAATAAGCGGGATAATAAGGATAATAGAAATAAAGTCAAATTGTGCTAGAATGCGCTTATCAAATCTCCACAAATGAATAACTCCTAAAAAAATTACAAGATTGTATCATAAAGGGATATAAATGAACGAAACAAAAAGCTATGTATGTGATGAAGCACAAAGATTAGATACGTTTTTAGCATCACAAATAGGGCAGACTCGTTCGCAGGTTGTGGGACTTATCAAACAAGAGTGTGTCCTTGTAGATAACAAGCTTGTAACGCGTAGCGGAGTCAAGCTCAAGCCTGAGCAGACCATTACAGTCGCGTTTCCACAAACACAAGAAAAAGAAGCTTTGGATGTAGACTTTGATGTAGAGATCCTGTATGAAGATGATGAGCTTTTAGTGATCAATAAGCCAAGTGGGGTCACAGTACACCCAGCTCCAAGTGTCAAAGAAGCAACACTTGTAGATTGGCTCAAACACAAAGGGATTCGCCTCTCAACCATCAGTGGACAGGAAAGACACGGTATCGTTCACCGCCTTGATAAAGGGACAAGTGGGACAATGGTTGTTGCCAAGACAAACGAAGCGCACCAGTTTCTCTCAGAACAACTCCAAGATAAAAGTATGGGGCGCTACTATCTAGCAGTCGTAGCTCCTCCACTCAAAGATGATCTCACGACGGTGGAGTCGCATATCGGACGTAGTGCAAATAATAGACTCAAAATGGCAGATGTTCCACACGGCAAATATGCAAAAACAATGTTCAAAGCACTTTGCCTCTCTAAAGATGAAAAAAACCAGCTTATCGCATGTAAGCTTTTTACAGGGCGTACCCATCAAATTCGCGTACATCTAGAGAGTTTTAACCGTCAGATCGTGGGAGACCATCTTTACGGCGTGCACCCAAAATCTGAGAAATCGGAACGCATTTTGCTACATGCTTACATGATATATTTTATACATCCTAAGACAAAAAAAGAGCTCTTCTTTGTTGCTAAGTTGGATGATACGATGCAAGAGTATATACAAACAAAATTTTCCAAGGAGCAAATTGATGAAGTTATGGACACTCACTCTCTACTGCACAGCTTCCCTACTGATTCTTAGTGGCTGTACCCCAAGTCCAAAGCCAAATGCAGAGGCGGTTGTAGATAAGACACTTCCAATTGTAAAGTTTACAGAAAATGGAACAATTGTAGATATGAAGTCTATCGCATTTGAATGGCAAGCTATTAAAGACCCACGTGTAGAGGGGATCTATATCTATAAGTCAGCACTCGATGATCAAAAGGGTGAACTCAGCTATTATACGACACTTCAAAACAGATTTAAAACACACTATGTCGATACGGATGTAAAGCCTGATTCACGCTATATCTACGCATTTAAGACTTTCAGTAAAGATGCTGAGTCTATGAACTCTGAGATACTTACTCTCAACACACTCCCTGTGCTTCAATCTGTAACATGGATCCATAGTGTCAATGGGATGCCAAGAGCTGCAAAGATCCTTTGGAGACCTCATGCAAACCAGAGAGTAAAATCGTACATTATTGAGAGAAAAACACTTGAAAATAGTGAATGGAAAAGACATGCAGAGGTGCAAGGCAGACTCAATGTTGAGTTTGTAGATGAAGAGCTCAAAGATCAGTTTACCTATATGTACCGCGTGTTGGTTCGTACCTATGATGATATTATCTCCACTCCAAGTGAGATCGTCAAAGTAACTACAAAAGCATTGCCAAAAGAGGTGAGTAACATCACAGCTTCAAGAGATCTACCACGTAAGATCGAGCTTCACTGGAGCAAATCAGATGCAGCAGATTTTTCACGCTATTATGTGTATCGCTCAGAAAGTGCACAAAGTGGATACGAGCTTATTGCAAAGCTTCATAATAACACTTTCGTAGATGATATTGGCAAAGATGGAGAGCAATATTTTTACCGTGTAAGCGTTGTAGATAAAGATGGGCTTGAGAGCCATTACCAAGACCAATCTATTCAAGGGCTTACACTTATTAAGCCAAAAGCTCCTGCAATGTTTGAAGCAAAACTTGTAGAGAATAAAGTAGAGCTACGCTGGAATAAAGTCGATGACAGAACAAAAAGCTATACAGTGACAAAGCGTTTTAAAGCTGGCTTATTTGAGGAGATCAATGAGGATTTTCCTGGAATCGTTGGCAAGAAGTTTATCGATTCAAATATAGAACCAAACCAGACCTATTTTTATAGAGTCTATGCTGTGGATGTAAATGGGATTAAGTCTGAGCCAAGTATAGAAGTGGAACTTAAATCACAAGTAGTGAGTGAATCTGATGGAGTAAGTTCGCAAACACAGCAAACAAAGACGCCACAAGATGCACCAAAGCAGGAACCTGTTATCACACCTGCAAAAAATATTGACCTTATAGAGATGTAAATGCCACACCTACATATAAAAGAGTTTAAAGAGATCTCGTTTCCACAAGAGTGTGAGGGGGTTACCTTCCATTTTTGTGCACAAAATGCCAACCATAAAGATGAAAAGCTCATTGCTGTTACGCTCGAGGGGAATAGATTTTTCCTCCTTGTCAAAGATGAAGAGAAAAAAGTGTTGCTTAAAAGTGACAAGCTCACACGTCCAGCTTCCACCTATGATGTACACAAAGCACTTCTTTCGTACGCAAAGTTGGCTGAGTTAGAGGTTCTCTCTTCTAATGTTGTGCAGACACAAAAAAATATCCATCTCCAAGAGGTAGAAGCACTCAAAGATATTCACTATTTTGCGTCTAATTTTCCTACGGATAAAGAGGTGCGCATCGAGGTTGGTTTTGGTTCTGGGCGTCATATCTTACATCAAGCTGCTAAAAATCCAGAGGTGCTTTTTATAGGGATCGAGATCCATAGACCCTCTATCGAGCAAGTGCTCAAACAGATCAGTATCCAAAAATTAGACAATCTTCTCGTGCTTGACTATGATGCGCGCCTTTTTATGGAGCTTGTTCCCTCTAATCTTGTGGGCAAGATCTATGTGCACTTTCCAGTACCTTGGGATAAAAAACCGCATAGACGAGTTATCTCAACCTCTTTTATAGAGGAAGCGCGCCGTGTACTTAGAGTAGGTGGAACACTCGAGCTTCGTACAGATAGTGAGAACTATTATGCGTATTCTTACGAGACCTTTATCGCATTTGATAAAACGACACTTCATATCAATAAGAACAAAGATATAGAGATTGTGAGCAAGTACGAAGATAGATGGAAAAAAATGGAGAAGAATATCTATGATGTGACGATGATCAATGAGTTTGAATCCGAGCCACTGAGTATAGAGGGGGATTTTACTTTTAATGAAGTAAAAGCTTCGGATGTAAATCTTTTAGCTCTTCATAATACTACCAAAAGATTTGAGGGTGGATTCCTCCATTTTGAGCGGGTCTATACGATCAAAGAGGGTGTGATGATTCGCCTTTCTATGGGGAGTTTTGATCGACCAGAGCATCTTTATTTGATCGTCAACTCAAAAGAGACCTCCTACTATCCAAGCCTGCCGCTCAAATCAAAGAGCAGTTTAATGGCGCATAGCTTACTTTGTGAGGTGTTAGATGGATAAAGTGATCGTAGCAAAAGATATCTCACTCTCATATTCAGACAATGAGACCATTATCAATCAAGCCAACCTCTCTATCCCCTCTGGAAGCTTTGTATTTATTACAGGTGCGAGTGGAAGTGGCAAATCAACACTTCTTAAATCACTCTATGGAGCACTCAAGCCAAAGCAAGGAAGCCTTATCGTCGGTGGGGTAGAGCTTAGTGGTGTTTCCAAATCAAAGCTTAACTTTTTACGCAGACATATCGGGATCGTTTTTCAAGATTATAAGCTTGTCAAAGAGTGGACGATAGAGAAAAATATCATGTTGCCACTCATCATCAATGGCTATGAAAAAAATGTCACCCAAAATCAAGTTGATTCCCTTTTAAAACATGTGCGCCTCAAACATCAATCGGGCAAATATCCACTCGAACTCTCAGGGGGAGAGCAACAGCGTGTCGCAATGGCGCGTGCGCTCTCACACAACCCTATATTGATTCTTGCCGATGAGCCGACGGGAAACTTGGATGATTACTCTTCGGGTCTTATTTGGAATCTTTTAGAGGGTGCAAATTCACAGCTTAAAACCACAGTGATCGTCGTAACCCACCACATCCCAGAGACTATGAACGTAGAGTATAAACATTTTCATATTGAGTATGGGAGCATCCATGAAGTCAATTAAGAACCACCTTTCACTTGTTATAGCACTTTTGAGTATCCTTTTTTCTATGCAAGTGTTCGTGGTTGCTGATCGCTCTATAGATGCGTATAAAGAGACTCTTGCGCATAAATACTCTGTGGTGATCGTAAGCCAAAAAACGCTCAGTGATGAAGAGATATTAAAGATCAACGATATCGTAGCGAGTGTAGAAGAGCTCAAACCCGATGCAGTGATCCAGAGACTCAACAGCGGTATGAGTAAAAAAAATATGGATCTTCTCAAGGTAACACTCCCTAAGTTTTACAAACTCCATCTTACATACTATCCAACACCTGCTGAGGTCAAAAAGCTCACTAAAGATCTCATTGGACACACAGCGATCAAAAAAGTGGAAGATTTCTCCCATACGCACGACACAACCTATAAACTTCTTCTTCTTTTTAAGGGCGTGGTTACGGTATTTGCACTTTGTATCTTTGTTGTTACGACACTTCTGATCTTTAAAGAGCTTCGTATTTGGCAGTTTAAACATAGTGAAAGAATGAGTATTATGGGACTTTTTGGAGCACCTCTTTGGTTACGCTCTGCTGTGCTTTTTAGACTTGCCATCGTAGATGCGATCATTGCGAGTGTTCTAGCTTATGGTGTTTTTACCTATATCTCTATGAGTCCGTGGATTCTTGAGCAATTTACAAGCATCGGAATCGAAATCGTGATCTTTGATTCGGTGCTTGATTTTATGAAACTCTCTATGATCGCTGTGGGGCTTTCTATCCTCCTTGCATCTATGATTGTTTTGGGTCATAAAGAAGAGGTTTGATGCGTTTTTTTGCTTTTGTATTTCTTCTTGCATTTGTATCATTTGCCGATGATATCGATAGCAAGATCAAACAAACGAGCAGTAAGCTAAACTCCTTTAGTGCAAGCTATACAGATATCAATAAAAAAATGGCAGAGACTGCCAAAGAGATACTTCAGCAAAAAAAAGAGATCCTCAGACAGCAAAAACATCTTCAAAATCTCCAAGAAGAGCTTGGGGAAAAAGAGAGCAGTTATGAAGCAAATATCACACAGCTCAAAGGCTTAAAAGCTAATCAGCAAAAGCTCAAAGAGTCTCAAGACAAGATAGAAGAGGAGCTTGTTTTTACTATTGCAAAAAGTGTCTCTATCTCGATTATATTAGAAGAGAGCTATTCAAGTCATACAGATTCACTTATAGAGTTTGAAGTGCTCAAATCGATGCTTGAATCTGCTAAGAAAAAAGCCGAGATGCTCAATGAGAAGTTTTATGAAAATGCGCAATACATCCAAACATTGAGCAAACAAGCAAGCACACTCGAAGAGTCGATCTCTAATATTGACGCAAAAAGAAAAGACCTTTTACAAACACAAGAGAAAAATAAGAAGTCTCTTCGTACCCTTGAAGTTGCTAAGGATTCTTATAAAAAAGAGCTAGAGAGTTTGCTCAAAAAGCAAGATACGCTTAAAAAGACACTCGCAGAACTCAATATCATCAAAGTCGATAAGATCAAAAAAGCACAAGAGGATGCAAGACGTAAAAAAGCTTTGGAAGCTCGTGAGATCTCAATGGATAAAGATCTTCCGGATGTAAGACAGGTGGGAAGTAGTTATCAAGCGGTCAAAACTGCAAAATACACGGGTCCAAAAACCATCCCTCCAATTGATTCTTACACCATCACCAAAAAATATGGAACCTACACCGATCCAATTTATGGGATCAAGATCTTTAATGAATCGATCTCTTTGAGATCTAAAGAAGCCAATGCAAAAGTCAAAACTGTCTTTAATGGAAAAGTGATCTATGCGGATAAAACAGCAGTGCTTAATAATATCGTCATTGTCGAACATGACAGTGGTCTTCATACGATCTATGCAAACCTCTCGCAAATCGCGCCCAACATCCAAAAAGGGGTGAAGATCAAAAAAGGTTACACCATAGGTCGCATTGATGAAGAGCTTGTCTTTGAGGTAACACAAAAATCGTTTCATATAAATCCTGTGAGATTATTTCAATAGGAAATGATTTTAGATATAATTGCAAAAAAAATTGAAGTAGAGAAAATATGAACTTTATTCAAACACGCGGAAATGATAGATCCAAACCTCAAAGTGTTACTTTTTCAGAAGCTATTTTAAGCCCAATAGCTTCTTTTGGTGGGCTTTATGTGCCTGAGAAACTTCCAGAATTAGGAACTGAGTTTTTAGAAAAACACCTTGCTTCCTCTTATAAAGATATGGCACGTGATATGTTACGCCGTTTTGAGATCGATATCGCGAGCAATGTGATCGATGAAGCACTTGACCTTTATGATAAGTTTGATACACCAAGTAACCCTGTGCCAGTGGTGAAAGTAAAAGAAAACCTTTATGTAAGTGAACTGTATCACGGTCCTACCCGTGCTTTTAAAGATATGGCACTCCAACCTTTTGGTGTCGTGCTCTCCTCTATCGCGCAAAAGCGTGAAGAAAATTATCTGATCCTTGCAGCAACGAGTGGAGATACAGGTCCAGCAGCTCTAGAGACCTTTAAAAATCGTGCAAATGTACGTGTGGCATGTCTCTATCCTGATGGTGGGACAAGTGATGTTCAAAGACTTCAAATGGTCACAGAGGATGCAAAAAACCTTAAAGTGATCGGTATCAACGGTGTGTTTGATGATGCGCAAAATGCCCTCAAACGCCTTTTGGCATCTGAGGATTTCAAGCAAGCACTTCAAGAGAAGAATGTGCTTCTCTCTGCTGCGAATTCTGTAAACTTTGGACGTATCATTTTTCAGATCATCTACCACATCCACAGCTATTTAGAACTTGTGCGCCAGGGTGGCATTAAAATGGGAGAGAAGGTATATCTCAATGTTCCAAGTGGAAACTTTGGAAACGCTCTTGGTGGATACTACGCTTGGAAAATGGGACTTCCAGTGGAGAAGATCATTATCTCTTCCAATGAAAATAATGTACTGACAAAACTTATAAGAGATGGAAAGTACGATCTACGTGATTCGCATGTAGTCAACACAACATCCCCAGCGATGGATATCCTCAAATCATCGAATGTTGAGAGAGTTTTATTTGATCTCTTTGGTGCGCAAAGAACCAAGCAGTTGATGGATGAGCTTGAAGCAAATCTTTGTTATGAATTAAGTAAACATGAACTTGAAAAATTGCGTGAGTGTTTTGATGCAGATTTTTGTACAGGAGAAGAGGGCAAAGAGTATATCAAAGATACTTTTGATACTTATAACTACCTTATGGATCCACACACAGCGACATGTTTTAAATCGTATGAGACTTGTTGTGATCCTAAGATCAAATCGATCATCTACTCGACAGCAGAGTGGACAAAATTCTCACCAGTGATCGCAAATGCTTTGACAGGTGAGAGAGATAGTAAAGATCTCGATGCGCTTGTTGCTATCTCAAATACAGCATCACTTGCAATTCCTCAAATGATCAAAGAGCTTTTCTCTAAAGAGATAGTACAATCTACGATCATTGAAAAAGAGGATATCGAAAAAGAGATCCTAAGTTTTCTATAAAAGATAATTTTTATTATCTAATAAAACTTTACTTTAAGATAGCTTTGTCTAGAATACGACAAATCTATCTACAAAGGTAAAGTATGAAAACACTTTTCATCTCACTTCTTTGTTCTGTTGCAGCTTTTGCAATCGAACCTATCGTTAGCGCTTCGTGGCTACAAAAAAATCTCGACAATAAAAACCTCACGATCGTAGAGATCTCTTCAGCTTCAAGCTATCAAGCGGGACACATCCCAAATGCAACACACTCAACTATTGATAAATGGAGAGCTGATAATGGTACTTTTATCAGTATCAAAGAGCCACAAGTGATCCAAGATGAGATCCAACGTTTAGGGATCACAGAGGCTTCGGATGTAGTACTTTATGCAGATATCCAAACGCCAAAAGATTTCCTCAAGGCAAGTTATATCTACTGGGCACTTAATTACCATGGTATTACGAATGTAGCGCTTTTAGATGGTGGAAAACAAGCATGGATTAGTGAGGTGGCACAACTTGACAAGCGTATGCCACAGATCGCAAAAAGTTCGTACAAAGTAAAACTCAATCCAGATCTTATGGCAGATAGAGTCTATGTACAAAACAAGATCGGCAAACTCCCTATGATCGATGCGAGACCTGCAGACAAATATCTTGGGATCACTCCAACTGCAACGGTTGCAAGAGATGGTCACATCCAAGGTGCGATGAGTTATTCATGGAACTATTCTGTGAATAGTGACTATACACTCAAAGAGAGTAAAAAACTCGATTCTTTGTTTGCAAATGGGTATGGGCTTGATAAAAAGAGTGAGGTACTTGTGTATTGTACAGGTGGGCTAGAGACATCGTTTAACTATTTTGTATTAAGTGGCGTGTTAGGGTTTGAGCATGTTCGTTTATACGATGCTTCGATGAAAGAGTGGGGAAATCGTGAAGATACTCCAATGACTCAGTATAAATATGAGGTATTTCAAAAATAGACTCCCCATCATGGGAGTCTCTAACTATTGAAGCTCTTTTGCTTTTTTATATGCCTCGGCTATTGCGTCAATACACGCCGCGCGTACATTTCCATCCTCTAAGGCCCCATATCCCGCAGCTGTCGTTCCACCAGGGCTCATCACACCATCTTTTAGCAGTGCAGGGTGAATCTCTTGGATAAGCTCACCAAAACCACCAAATAAACCACGCATCGCTTCCATAGCATCTGCACGCTTCATCCCTTGTTTGACTGCTCCATCTGCGAGTGCTTCAGCGATCAGACACAGATACGCCGGTCCGCTTCCCGCTAAACCTGTAGCGATATCAAGCTCTTTTTCACTACTGAGCCAAAGAGTAGTTCCAATAGCGCCTAAGAGTTCTTTTGCCTCCTGGGCAAAAGCTTCATCACCTGTAAGTGTGGTCATAGAGCGTCCTACACTTGCAGCAAGATTTGGCATCGAGCGCACCACTGCCTCGGGTTTGAGATATTTTTTTATCTTTGCTACGGGTGTGCCAGCAAGTACAGAAAAGATTACTCTTGCATTTCCTTTTAGTTTTTCTGAAATACTCTCAATATTGGCAGGTTTGACACATAACATAACAGTCTTGCCTTGCATATCATAGCCATCCATCAGGTTTTTTTCTATCGATACGCCAAGCTCGCTTTCAAATTTTTCTAGATTTTTTAAGCTTCTGCCTACCACTTCTATCTCATACTTTTCTTTGAGCCCTTGTGCTATGCTCAGTGCCATATTTCCGTTGCCAATAAATGTAATTTTATCTTTCATCTTGTCCTAACCTTTTTATGTTAGTATAACATCTATGCAAGAAGAAAGCCAAATCAAACAAAATAAAGGGAATATATGAAAAGAATAGTTATTAAAGTTGGAAGTGCAGTTTTGACACAAAACAACAATATAGCAAGAGAGAGGATGCTCAACCTTGTGAGTCTTATCGCAAAACTTAGATCGCAATATGATGTGATCTTAGTAAGTTCAGGTGCGGTAGCAGCAGGGTATTCGGCACTCAAACTCGACAAAACAAAACAGATCGGCAAAAAAGCGATCGCTGCTGCTGGGCAACCGATCCTTATGACAAGCTACAAAAAGAAATTTGATATTTTTGATATTGACACGGCACAGATCCTTTTAACTGAAGATGATTTTGATTCAAGAAAAAGAACAAAGATGTTTCAAGAGATCATTGATGCGCATCTTAGTAATGACATTCTCCCTATTGTCAATGAAAATGATATCTCTTCAACGCCTGAACAGCTCTTTGGAGACAATGACCAACTCTCTGCAAATGTTGCACATGCACTCAATGCGGACCTGCTTGTCATTTTAAGTGATATCGATGGATATTATGATAAAAATCCAAGTGAGCATAAAGATGCAAAAATCTATAAAGTGCTCAACGAGATCCCACCAGAAGAGCTCAATAGTGCAGCAACACCAAATGATGCTTTTGCAACAGGTGGAATCGTGACAAAGCTCAAAGCTGCGGATTATATGATCAAGCACAATAGACGAATGTTTCTCTCTAATGGTTTTGATCTCTCTTACACAGAAGAGTTTTTACTTGAGGGTAAACATACTCTAGGGACAATTTTTGAGCCAAAAAACTTCAAACCAAGCAATGGCATCAAGCTTGAAGATGAAGCAAAACAAAAGGAGCAATAAAATGGAGAATTTTTTAAAAGAAGCCAAAGCTGCGAGTAGAGTGCTCTCTACGATCAGTGGTGCAGACAAAAATAGAATCTTGCGCGAAATGGCTGAGGCGCTTCGTGCAAATACGATGAACCTTATAGAAGCCAATGCAAAAGATATGCGCTCAGGCGAAGAGAATGATCTCTCAAGTGCACTCATGGATAGACTCTATTTAGATGAAAAGCGTATCGATGCGATGGCTGTAGCGATCGAAGAGATCGCAGCACTTAAAGAACCTGTAGGGCGTGTGCTTGATGGTTGGGTGACAGAAGATGGGCTTAAGATGGAAAAGGTCTCTATCCCTATTGGTGTGATCGGGATCATCTATGAGTCTCGCCCAAATGTAACAAGTGATACAGCAGCATTATGTTTTAAGAGCTCCAACGTTTGTGTCCTCAAAGGTGGAAAAGAAGCAGAGCATTCTAATAAGGCAATTGCTGAGGTACTCAAAAATGTCTTGATCAAAAATGACCTTCCACCATCGTTGATCTCACTTATCCGTGATTCTTCACGCGAGGGGGTCGCAAAACTTATCAAGATGGATAAGTATGTTGATCTTATCATCCCTCGTGGTGGTGCAGGGCTTATCAAGTATGTAAGTGAAAATGCAACGGTGAGTGTGGTTAAGCACGATAAAGGGCAGTGCCATACCTATATAGATAAAGATGCGATCTTAGACAATGCGATCGCTATCGCACTTAATGCAAAGGTACAGCGCCCAGGTGTGTGTAATGCGATGGAGACACTTCTTGTCGATAGTGCACTCGCAGATACAGCGCTTCCTCTTTTAAAAGCGGAGTTTGATAATGCAGGAACAAGACTCAAGGGATGTGCAAGAACACAAGCGATCATCGATGTAGAAAATGCGACAGATGAAGATTATGATACAGAGTATCTTGCAAATATTTTAAATATCAAGGTTGTCGATGGGGTAGAGGGTGCGATAGAGCATATTGTACGTTTTAGTTCAGGACACTCTGAGGCGATCATTACTGAAAACATCACAAAAGCTGAGCTCTTTATGAATGCTATTGATGCGGCGGCTGTGTATGTTAACGCTTCGACACGTTTTACAGATGGGGGTGCTTTTGGATTTGGAGCAGAGGTTGGAATCAGTACCAACAAGCTTCACGCACGTGGTCCAATGGGAATCGAAGGGCTCACAACTTATAAATTTAAAATTTATGGAAGTGGTCAAATAAGATAGGCCAAAAAAAGCTACAAAATTATTTGTAGCTTTTGATATCCTCTAGAAGTGCGTTGAGGTGTTTTTCGTACTGATCTACTAAACTCAAGTAGCTTTTTTCTTCTACATCTTGAAGCGCGTCTTTGAGATCTTTTGCGATCTCATTGAGTCTATCTGCACCAATATTTGCTGAGATACCTAAAATATCCAAGAGAAGTTTATCTGCTTGTTGTATCTGGTTTGACTCAAGAAATGTATGTATTTTCTGAGCAGAATCTCCATAATCTCGTACAAACTCATCTAAGATCTCATGATAAAAAGCTTCATCCCCTCCACAAATACTTAAACCCTTATCTCCGTTGAGCTCTTGCGTCATCACGACCTCAATATACTCACCAGATTCTTCCTCTTCATTTGGGCTTGTATACGCATACAAGATATCATAGAGTGCGTCCATACGCAAAGGTTTTTCAAGGTGCTCTTGCATTCCTGCTTCTTGCATCTTTTTGACATCATCTGCTGCAGTGTCACCACTCAGAGCTACGACAAGGATATGATCGTACTCAGGATTTGCACGTATTCTTCGCGTCGCTTCAAAACCATCTATACGAGGCATATGTGCATCCATAAGAACAAATTTGAACTCTTTGTCTTTTTCAAGCACCTCTAAAGCCTCTTTGCCATCATTTGCCATCACAAGTTCGATCCCTGTGTCAGCGAGAAGTCCGTTGATCACTTTTTGGTTGATAAGGTTATCCTCTGCGACAAGAATTCTTAGACCTGCAAACTCATTAAAATCTGACTTTGAAATTTTGCCATGTGGAGGCACCGCTCTTTTTTGTATTTTATTACTTGAGCTTTGAGTTTCGCTTTGCTCTTGGGATGGAGCACTCATATTTTGTGCAGACCTCTCTACGCCAAAAGTTCCCTCTTCATTTCCTCGCAATGCCTCTGGTGCGATCTCATCAGCAACCTCTAAAGGCTCGATTCTTTGCACCTCTTCTTCTTGCTGATCCTCTTCTACATCCGAAGCTTCTTGTGTATGTGATTCTTCAGGTGCGCTGTATTCTGTGAGCTGATTTTTTTGTTTTTGTTGTGATGCCTTGATAAAAAAGTACACAACGACTACGATCAATAAAGCAAGTGCTGCAAGTATCTCCATAAAGTATTCCTCGACCAAATTCAACTCCTCTTTTGAAACTTTTTTTGTAACTGTAGGTGTTATTATATCTTCTTGTTTTATTTTGGCAACATTTTGTACTGGTTTTGTCGGAAGACTTTTAAAATCAGGCTCTTCGCTCAAAAGTGGGTCTTCTTCGAAAACCTCTTGGATCTCCTCTGTAGCCTCGATCTCTTCTACTTGTGTTTCTTCGGCGATCACTTCTAAAGAGAGCTCTTCTTGAGGCTTGGGTGCGAGCTCTAAAATATAGGCATCTTGAAAACTCTCTTTAATCTGATTATAGACAAAATATTTATCAGATTGCGTTGTAAGAGGTTCGAGGGTGGTGATGAAATATTTACCATACTCTTTTGACTGCAGCGTGATGGCATTTTTGTCCAAGAACTCTTTGAGTTGGGCATTCTCTTCTAAAAAAGTATTGAGAGTTTTGTGCATCTGCTGCGCGCCTTTGAGCGTCGAGTAGGTTCCAAATACGATCTGTGATTCTTTTGCAAAGCCTAAGGTAAGTGTAAACGCGAGGAGTAAGAGTATTTTCATGTTGTCACTTTTTTTATTTATGATACACTAGTATAAATTAAATTATACCAAAGTTGCTGTATAATTCTTTTAAATTATTCGAAGGTCTTTTTGTGCAAAATATTCCCCATATTCCAGTCTTATATCGCGAAGTTTTAGAGCTATTTCAAGATCTCGAGAGTGGCGTGGTGATCGATTGTACAATGGGCTATGGTGGACACTCTTCCATGATCTTAGAGGCAAACCCAAATATCAAGCTCATCGCAATCGATCAGGATGAAACAGCCATAGAGTTTTCTACCAAACGTCTTGAACCTTACAAAGAGCGTGTCGAGATCAGAAAAGGGCGCTTTTCTCAGGTGATCAAAGAGATACTTCAAGAGTATAAACCTCATGAGATCAAAGGGGTGCTCGCAGATATTGGAGTCTCCTCTTTGCAGCTAGACCAAAGAGAGCGGGGCTTTTCTTATGAGAGTGACACCCTTGATATGCGCATGGATAAAGATGCTCTACTCAGTGCTAGGGATGTAGTCAACACTTACGCACAATCAGAGCTTGAGACACTCTTGTTTGAATATGGAGAGCTGAGAAATTATAAAAAAATCGCTGCTTGCATCGTGCAAAATAGACCCTTTAGCTCGGCTAAAGAGCTCGCTGATACAACAAAGCATCTAATGCCTCATGGCAAAAAGATCCACCCAGCGACCCTTTTAATGCAAGCGATCCGTATTGAGGTCAATGATGAACTCGGCGAGCTCAAATCACTGCTACAAAGTTTAGAGGATGCAAAACTCACAGATGCCCTGATCGCTATTATCTCTTTTCACTCCCTTGAAGATAGAATCGTCAAGCAAACCTTTAGCAGATGGTCAAAGTCGTGTATTTGCCCCTCGGATGTAATGCGTTGTACTTGTGGTAATAACCATAAAAAAGGGAAGATTGTGACGAAAAAGCCTATTACCGCACAAGCAGATGAACTCAAAGAGAATGCGCGTAGTAGAAGTGCAAAACTCAGAGTCTTTCAAATGGATATGTATGAGTGAGAAAAATCAACTTTTAGAGGAGATGCAGGAGGTCTTTACACCAAGAAAACCTCTCGATCTTACCTATTTTCTCTACGTGCTTGCTTCTATTGTCTTTGTGGGCTTACTTCTTTTTCCAAAGATCTATGTTCAGCAACAGATCTACTTTAAAAGCCGCGATATCGCCAAGCTTCAAAGTGAATATGAGATGCTCAAAGAGGAAAACAAGCTGATCAAATCCTCAGTAGAATCGATCCGTTTTAAAAACCAGATTCTTGATACAATTTTTTAGGAGCGCCATGTGTTGCGACGTTTTTTAGAGTTTGCTATAGACAAACCCCTTCTCAACCATCTCTTACTTACCTTTATTTTAATGCTCTCGATCTTTTCGTATATCAACATCCCAAAAGAGATCTTTCCACCTATGGTCTCTGATGAGATCATCATCACAGGTGGTTATGTTGGTACATCCGCAGATATCCTTGATAAGATGGTTGTACAAACCATCGAAGATGATTTGCAAAATATTGATGAACTCGGACTCATAGAAACAACGATCAAAAATGGTTCATTCTCTATGATGATAGATGTCAAGCCAGGATCCAATAAGATATCTGTGCTCAATGATGTCAAAGATGTGATCGCTACGGTCAAAAAAGATCTGCCAGCAGATATGAATGAACCTGTAGCAAAGATAAAAACACACGCTTTTCCTCTCGCGCTTATCGCCTTAGCTGGGGATGTAGACAAGCGTGAACTTTTATTGCGCGCAGATGAGCTCAAACGTGATCTTAGCAAGTTCAAAGATCTCAGCGAAGTAAGTATTCGTGGGGATGCTGATGAGGAGCTTGTGATCCGTCTTGATGAGCAAAAACTCTTTGCCTATGATCTGCAGCCCTCTTTGGCGATCAACGCGCTTAAAAATATCAGCTCTATCTTTCCGATAGGAACGATCAAACAAAGGGGAGAACACCTCTATATCTCTACATTCAACGGAGAAAAGCAAAAAGAGGATGTTGCGAGTACCATCATCAATATCGCAGGCAAACGGGTGAAGATCTCAGATATTGCAGATGTCTCTTTTGAGCTTAGCGATGAGGCAGAACTCTCACACTATAATGGGGTGAGAAATATCTCTGTGAATGTTTCCAAATCAGAACATGGAGACTCCATAGGTCTTGTCAAAGAGATGCGTAAGCTTTTAAAAGAGTATGAGCTTCGCTATCCACACTTACAGTTTGAGATCTATACAGATACTTCTATTTGGATCAAAAACCGTCTCAATACCGTTTTTTCCAATATCCTTTTTGGACTGATGCTCGTTTTTATCGCGATGCTTTTATTTATTAATCGTGGGATCGCTATGGTCGTGGCTATCGGGATCCCTGTGAGTTTTATGATAGGGCTTATTGTGAGTGAGATACTCGGACACTCTCTTAATATGCTCTCCCTTTTGGGCGCACTCATTGCCCTTGGGATGTTGGTCGATGAAGCGATCGTGGTCGCAGAGAATATCTACAGACACCTCGAGCACGGAATGGATCGACGCGAAGCGGCAATTGTTGGCGCGATGGAGATGTTTCCAGCCGTACTAACAGCGACACTTACCACTGTATTTGCTTTTTTACCGATGCTCCTTTTGAGTGGAGATATGGGAACTTTTATCAAGATTATCCCTATTATGATCACCGTACTTCTGCTCTCCTCACTTTTTGAAGCGTTTTATTTTTTACCGCTTCATGCCTATGAGTTTTTACGTGTCACAAAAAAAGAGACCTATGCAAAAAAGATCTGGGCGAAACTCTATAAATGGCATAGTCAAGCGCTCCATTTTATGTTCAAGCGTAAATATCTCTCTTTGGCGGTGATGGTCATTGCCATCTTGGGGCTGACTGTGGTTTTGGCAAAACATACGAAATTTCAACTCTTTCCAGATTTTGATACCACGCAGATCTATGTCACAGGAAAGGTCAATATCAATAATGAGCTCGAAGATACAGAGCGCTTGGTGACAAAGCTCGAAAATATCCTCTTGGCAAAACTGGGTGAAAAAGATGCTACATCCGTAACCTCTGTGATCGGTTTTCAAATGGATGCAAAAAACCAAGTAGAGATGGGAGAGAACCTTTTTCATATTTTTGTAGAGCTCCATGAAAAAGCACCAGAGAATCTTTTTGATACCTATATCAGTCCTATTCTCTCGATTGAGTATAACAAAGAGGTGCTCGTACGCGAGAAACTCGCACAAGAGATCAGCAAAGAGATCCAAAAAGAGCTCTTGCCACTTCGAGCGCTTGAGGACGAGCATGGTCTAATCTATGAAGAGCTTGTGGTAAAAGTTCCTGGTGCAGGGGTTGTGGCAAATGATATAGAGATCAGTTTAAACGGAAAAAGTGAAGAGGAAGTGATCGCAGGGCTTGACAAACTTCGCAAGGAACTCTCTCTTATAGAGGGTGTCTACAATGTTGCTGATGATGCAGATATTGGTGAGATGGAGCTCAAAATTCGTGTCAATCAGTACGGACAAGAGCTCGGACTCAACGAAGAGCTTCTCTCAGCTGAACTACGTGCGTATTATCTCAAGGGTGAATATGGAAAGATGTTCAATGAAGAGGGATTGGTGCGCATACGAATAGAGAGCGGGATCAATGAAGATATTCACTCACTCGAGCGTATCGAAGTGCAGATCCCTTCTACGCAGCAGTACGTTGCCCTGTGCGATGTGGCTGAGTTTGTTTATGTGCAAGGGTATGTGGCACTCAACAAAGAAGATGGACAAAGGATCCGAACAGTTTTTGGCTCTATCGACAAAGAGAAGATCACATCCTCAGAGGTGATGCAAAAGATCGAGAGTACACTCCAAGAGCTCAAAAATAGTGGACTGAGTGTGGATGTAAAAGGGGAAGAAAAAGAGAATAATAAAAACAAAAAAGAGATGATGCAAGCGGGACTGATCGCGCTCTTTTTGATCTTTATCACCCTTGTGTGGCTTTTTGATTCTATCAAAAAATCTTTGATCGTTATTAGTATTATTCCACTTGTGCTTTTAGGTGTTTATGTTGGTCACTTTGTGATGGGGCTCAACCTCACGATGCCTGGACTGATAGGGATCGTAGGACTTGCTGGCGTGGTTGTCAATGATGGACTCATTATGGTGATGTTTATTCAAGATGCAAAAGATACAGAAGAGTTGATGCGAAAGGCTAAAACACGTCTTAGACCTATTTTGCTCACATCGATCACAACTGTGTTGGGGCTGACAACTCTTATATTTTTTGCCTCAGGGCAAGCGATGGTGCTTCAGCCAATGGCGATATCTCTAGGCTTTGGGATAGCATGGGCGACAGTGCTCAATCTACTCTACATCCCATTGCTCTATGCGGTGATCTATCATATTAAAGAATTAAAGGAAGAAAAATGAATCTCAATATTACAACTATCCCTTTTGGAGTAAGACCTCCTGTGACAAAGCCAATTCCTGAGTTTTTAATAGAGGTCAAAGAGGAGGGGATCCGTGAACTTATCAGTAAGCATTATGATAGTATCAAGCAAAGTGATATAGCACATCTGTTTCCAAAAGACCCTAAAGAGTTTGAAGATGCAAAAAAACATTCGAGTGACTTTTTTATTCAGATATGTGGTGGAAGAGCCTATTTTAATGAAAACCGTGGTGCTCCGCAAATGGTAGGAAGACATGCCCCTTTTCGCATCGACGTAGCAGCAAGAGAGAGATGGCTTGAACTCTATAAACCTCTTCTTTTAGAACTCAAAGAACAAGGGGTGACAGAGACCTCTTTACAATCTTTTTGGAACTATCTAGATATCTTCTCATCGTGGATGATCAACACAAAATAGGGGCTTAGAGAATCAGAAAAGTATAAGCTAGGGTTGAGTATAATTTCGCCCTACAAACTAGTGGGTTCATAGCTCAGTTGGTTAGAGCCCTCCGCTCATAACGGAGTGGTCGAGTGTTCGAGTCACTCTGAACCCACCACTAGAAAATCCCTACAATATGAACTTCCTTACTGTTTTTTTAATTGCGCTATTTTATTAGTGTCACCTAAAGTTTCATCACTATTTTTATAATTTTTCTAATATCTCAACTTTATACTCATAGAGGACAGCTTAAAACTTAAAGAGGTTATTGAACATAGCACGCTCTATGGTCTTGGGATGTAGATCATAATTATCTGTCTTCTTTACTTTCTTGGGATGTAGAGAGAAAAAGGCTTTATTTGGGAAAGCTGACATCTACTCTATCTTTGTCCTCTTGGATTTGTAGTCTTGGATGTAGGGTTTTCTTCTAACTCTGCATCGTAGTAGTGTTTAGGGATATCTAAGGTTTTTTGGAGTTGGTAGGCTTTTTTTATCTCT
>JAVETX010000044.1:0-18906 GCA_034005845.1 Sulfurimonas sp.
GTGCCATCATATTTTTCTTGGAGCTCTTTTTGAAGATACTTAGCATTGCTTCGATAGAGCTCGATAATAAGATCTATATTGTTTGTGATGAGGAGATAGATATTGAGTCCATTGATCTCTACACTCTCTTTGTGCAATAGCCTATTGCGTACGATATGGATGATCTCATCTTGAGCATCTAACATATTTTGATAGTTTTTTTCAAGCTGTGCATACACATGAAATGAGGAAAGAATAGAGTAGTGAAACCGTAAAAGATCCAAGTGATCTTGCAGCTTAGAGAGTTGCATATGTATATGCTCTTGTTGTTCTTGGGTCAATCTTTTATTTTGTATCGCCGAGGACACGGCTCTTATCTGACCGTTATACTCTATGATATTTGGCAAAAGTGAAACTACATTATCTGCCATGATATACGATTCTAAATGGGACTCAAGTTTCAAATTGCACTCGTACGAAATTTTGCTCGAAAAATAGAGCAGCTGATAGATCGTTTTGCTTAAACTCTCAAAATCTGTTGGACCATTATGTGGATCTAGAGCTTCTAAATAATTTAGAAGTTCCTTTTGAAGTGTGGAACTTTGTTTGGATCGAATGCGCTTTGTAAGTGTGAGAAGATCTTGAGATATCTCTTGTTTGAGTTTTATAATATCATTGAAAATTTTCTTATTGCTATCTTGACACTCACAACTCGCAATAGAGGAGAGCCCACGTAACCTTTGGTACTTAAAAGCACTCTCTTGGACTTGGGTGATCACATGCAAGCCATCGAGCTCTTTAGAGACAAAGTCTAAATCCTCTTTGAGATATATAAAAGCGTAGGTGGATATCGATATAAGCCCTATAATTGGGAGAAGAGCGATAAAGACGTAGAAACAAAAATTAGTAAATTTTTCTCTTTTATTGAGTTGCTCAAAAGCCTGCATCTTTCTCTCTTTGTATTTAGTAGATTTTTATTATACATAAATACGCGAGCAAATAGCTAAGAGCTCGTATTTTAGTTACAATAGTGACTCAAATTTTATCATTAGGTTTTTTATAATACTATGAAACAAAAAAGTCTCACTCCCTTTTCGATCCTCACTTTGGTACTTTTATCCTCTGTGATGATAGCAAGTGGAGTCTATGCGATCCATCAACGTACCACGACACTCAAAGATGCGAAGTTTCAAGAGCTCACACAAGAGATGCGTGATGAACTCCAAACACTTATCACAGAAAAAAAAGATGCGATGCTCCTTGTTGCACATACACTCGCTCAAGATGCAACACTCCATCAAGCGCTTAAAGAGAAGAAAAGTGCTCATATTGATATGGACTATTTTGTCTCCACACTTATCAACGAAACATCCATCTCTCATATCCAATTTCATATCGTTGATGCACAGGCAAGAAGTTTTTATAGAAGTTGGACAAAGAAAAAGGGGGATGATCTCTCTGATGTTCGCATCGATGTACTCGAGATGATCCAAGAGAAAAAAGCCACCTCTATCATTAGTGTTGGGATGTATGATATCACCTTCAAAGCGATGGTGCCCATCTTTTATGAGGGGATGTTTATCGGGATCGTTGAGGCTATTTCTAAAACAAACTCTATTGTCTCAAAGATGAAAGAGAGGGGCTATGAGACGATCCTTTTGGTAGATAAGAGCTACAAAAAGCAGCTTCTTTATCCTTTTACAGAGCATTTTCTCCAAGAGTATTATGTTGCCACACCTCACGTAGATAAGAGATATACATCTTTTATTCAAACACAAGGTCTTGAGAGCATTTTACAAAACACAAACTTTATCGTCAACGAAGATGCAAATCTGCTTACAACAACTTATCGAGTTGCTGATGTTCTAGGGCATCCTATGGCATATTTTACGATCTTTATCCCTTTGGATTCTATCGACTTTAGCACTATTATGCGCGATCGTAATTTTATAACCCTGATCTTTTTCATGATCTTTATCGTCGTTGGCGCTCTTTTTCTCTATCTCTATATCAAGCGTCATAATGGACTGATCCAAAAGATGAACCAAAAGCTTGAGCTCAAAGTGGCAGAAAAAACAAAATCACTCCAGTATCTCGCCCACCATGACACCCTTACATCCCTTCCTAACAGGCTTTTGTTTATCGACAGACTCGAACAAAGTATTCTCCATGCAAAGCACCAAAAGATAGCACTTCACGTCTTGTTTTTAGATCTAGATAGATTTAAAGAGATCAATGATAGTTATGGACATGAAACAGGGGATCAACTCCTCAAAGCGATCAGTAAGCGCCTACGCCAATGTGTTCGTGAAGAGGACACTGTCGCAAGACTTGGCGGTGATGAGTTTACTATCTTACTTGCCGATATGGCCCAAAATAGTGTGACACAAGTGCTCAAAGAGATCCTTACTTCAATGCAAGAGCCGATCATTTTAAACGACACCCCTTTATATACCACATTCAGTATCGGTATTAGTCGTTACCCTCAAGATGGAAATAATCCAGACATTTTGATCCGTAATGCAGATACTGCAATGTATCGTGCTAAAGAACTTGGTAAGAACCGCTACCAGTTTTATGATGAGCAAATGACTTATAAAACGATGCAGCGTCTCAACCTAGAAAACAAACTTCGAAAAGCGCTTCAAGAGAATCATCTCGAACCCTATTTTCAAGTGCAAGTGGATACTGTTTCAGAGAAAATTATGGGGGCAGAAGCGCTGGTGAGATGGAAAGATCCTGAAGTGGGCATCATCTCCCCTGCTGAATTCATTCCTCTAGCCGAAGAGATAGGTCTCATCGCTTTGATCGATGAGTGGATGATGCAAAAAAGCTTTGAGATGATCAAAAACTTGCAAATGAAAAAACTCTTTAATGGAAAGCTTTCGCTCAATCTCTCGGTCAAACAACTTGAACGTAAAAGCTTTCTGCAAAAACTTCGTACATTTTTAGCTCAAAGTGACTTTGATCCAAAACATCTCGAACTCGAAGTGACAGAGAGTCAGATCATGCAAAACCCGGAGGCAGCGATCAGCGCACTTCGCAGCATCCAAAAAATGGGAATCTCGATCGCTATCGATGATTTTGGGACGGGGTATTCTTCCCTTTCCTATCTCAAACGCCTCCCGATCGACAAACTCAAGATCGATAAAAGTTTTATCGATGATCTTCCAAAGGATGCAGAAGATGTAGCGATCGTCAAGGCGATCATCGCATTAGCACGTAGTTTGAATATCAACCTTATCGCTGAAGGCGTAGAAACACAAGAGCAAAAAGCTTTCTTACTTGAAGAGGGATGCCACTACATCCAAGGCTATCTTTACTCAAAACCTTTGGATGCTCAAGCATTTGAAGAATATCTACGAGAGAGAAATTAACTTTTATTTACTCAAAAATCCCATCGACTTTTCACTATCAAAACTTGCATCTTTTTCGCGGTTGATCTCATCGACAAAATCTTTGAGACTAAAGAGTGGGTTTTCACGAACTGCTACTTTATACGCTGTATTTTTAACTATCAGATTGATCTGTCCACCAGTCAGCGAGTACTGTGCAAGTTCTGCTATATCTACATCCGAAGCATAGGGTGCGTCTTTTGGAAGCATCTTTGTCCATAGCTCTGCTCTTTGAGCGACATCTGGTTTTTTAAACTCTATCTTGTAGTTAAAACGTCTTGAAAATGCTTTATCGATATTTTCAAGCAAGTTGGTTGTCGCAATAAGCATCCCTTTAAAGTTCTCGATCTGCTCTAAGAAGATATTTTGCATCTGGTTGTGCATCTGATCGGCACTCGAACCTATCCCGCTTGAGCGCGCACTTAAAAACTGGTCTGCTTCGTTAAGAAGCAAGATAGGCTCTGTTTTGGTCTTGGTACTGAGATCATAAAAAGTATCAAAGATCTTGCGTACATTCTTTTCACTCTCCCCCACATACATCGAGAGAATCTTCGAGCAATCAAAAGCAAGCACTTGGCGCTTGAGCGATTTAGCAAGAGAATAGGCTGTCATCGTCTTTCCAGTTCCCGCCGCTCCATAAAAGATGATACGCGCATCAATTCCACTTTTTTTATCTTTGACTCCCCAAGATACAAGGCGATTGACCACCTCTTTGTCTACTTGGCGCATCAGGTTTTGCAAAGTCTCTTCTGTTTTTTTATTGAGCACCACATCTTCGAGTGTTGTCTCAGGTTCTACGAGCTCAAAAATATCTTGTTCCTCAATGAGTGCATTGAGTTTAAGGCGGCGCACTTTTTTATTTTTTTGTGGATGGATGATACTTTGAAGTACCTCATCGACAATATAAAAAGCACGAGAGATCCCACCAAAAGGGTTGAGCATCTCTTCATAGTCGATGATTCCCTCACTAATTAAATTGCTCCCATCTTCTAAGAGAGAGCGGTTTTTAATACGCTCATATTCATCGAGCGAGATAAGATCGATCAGCGTATTCATCTCGCGCAGAGAATTATCACTCGAACTATACTCTTCACGCAGAAGTGCCAAAAAGATCACCTGCTCGTGTGCGTTCATCTTACGCTGTTTAAAGAACTTGTCAAGCACCAAACTCTCGGATGTTTGCGTGATACGCTCTTCTATACGCTTTTCTAGTATCTTAAGCTTGTTTTGGATGCGATCGATCCCAAGTGAATGCTCATGCGTACTATGACGGATCACGCTCATCTTTTGGTACAGCTCAATGCGAAAAAACTGATCTTGAAGGTACTCAAGATGGTCTGCATAAGGCTTGATATCTGGAAGCTCTACATCCAAAGTACCATCTTGTAAAAGCTTCAAAAAAGAAGGAGCAAGTCCAACCGCGGTGTTGAGAAGCTCTAGCGGTGTCACCTCAGAGATCTTCATCGGTGTAAAACTTTGCTGATGGAGCCATCCAAGCTCTAAAAGGTTTTTAAGCTCTTTGAGATGCCCAAGATACGCATAATCTTCCTCACCGTAAAGGTCTTGTAAGATATCCAAAACCAAGACATCATCCTGCCCTTGCATATACTTTTTTGCTAAATATTGAAGCATCAATGCTTCTGTTGCACCACATTTGAGATGTCCAAAGATCTGAGACTTCTCGATCTCTTTTGTTTGTAAAAAATCAACTAATATTTTCAATTGTATCCTTAAAATTTATAACTTACTCCAGCAGAGACCATCAATATATCAGAGTTTGAGAATTTCCCGACAATCCCATTTATATTGCCATCTGATTGCTTCACCTCTGATTCTCTCATCGAATAAAGTGCTGCAAGACCCACTTCTATTGTATCATCGATTTTATAACGCCCACCTAATGAGAGGGCAAACGAATCACCATCAGGAAGCTCAAAGCTCAAACTCTCTCTTGGCACAGGTGTTTCATCATAGACCGCTCCCGCCATGAGTGTGATATTTTTTAGCTCTTGGGTGATCCCTAGGCGAAAGCCACTTGAATCTTTCCAGTTTTTTGCAGTTGAGCTACCAAAAACACCCTCAGCATAAGGGTTTTCATACTCAAAATTCAGACTTTTATATGCCGACCAATAGTTTCTCTCGTATAAAAACTCTACCGTCGTATCTGTCTTGAATGTATAAGATGCAGCAAGAGAAAGCACCGCCGGAAGTGGGATGCTCACACTTGCAGCATAATCCCCCTGAAGCAAAGCGGGGTTAGGTCCTAAAACACTATCTGAATCATAAAAAAGCTTTGCACTGCCCTCTTCTGTAAGACTCACTTTCGAGCGATAGGTTACAGAGATATTTGCTTGGGATGTAGGCTTATAAGCGAGTGCCAAGTTATACCCATAGTCAATAGAATCACCCTCAAGATCTTGTGAATAGACACCAGTACGTGAAGCCTTGACCGTTCCCTTTGAATGCACTATACGAAAACCAAAAGCCACTCCCACCTTCTCACCGATTGGGATCGCCATACTAGGAGCAATCTCTACAACCTCAAGTGAAAACTCCTCAGCTTTATACCTCGCGGGTGCATCACTCCAACGCTTTGTAAGCCCACCTGGAACGACCACACTCAAACCTACACGTGCATCTCCAAGCTTGGATGATACAAAATGTAACGAAGGCACGATAAAGTTTTCCTCTTTCGCACTTATATTATAAGGAGTTCCACTAACACTCCCCTCAAACTTCGTCCCCTCTAAACCTATATACATCAGATCAAACTCTGCATGGTTGGCATCTTCCATAAAGACCATATTTGCAGGGTTATAATACGCTGCATCAGCATTTTGGTTATGTGCAGTATTAGCACCACTGAGTGCGAGAGAGTTCACCGAATTTTCGGGTATCTTATATCCACCTGCAAAAGCAATTGAACTTGCAAACAGTGAGAGTAAAATAACTTTTTTCATATATTTCCCCTTTATAAAAGCTACTATACTACACAACAAAAGCTTAATCTACAAAAGAGTATAAAAGCTTAATCTCTTGCGCCCAAATGCTCTCATCAATCGTCTCAAGCACCATCGGGATATCATCCATACGTGTATCATTCATGATAAAACGAAAAGCATCAAGCCCGATCTCCCCCTCACCCAAAGAGTGATGTCTATCTACGCGACTCCCCAAAGGCGGCTTTGAATCATTAAGATGCATCCCCATAAGGTACTCTCGCCCCACAATGCGGTCAAAATCGCCCCAAGTTTTATCGTATGCCTCTCGCGTGCGAATATCATATCCCGCAGTAAACATATGACAGGTATCGATACACACGCCCACACGACTTTTATCTTCTATTTTATCGATAATATACGCAAGGTGCTCAAACTTATACCCCAAGTTTGTCCCCTGTCCTGCTGTGTTTTCCATCACTGCTTTGACATTATTTGTCTTATCAAGTGCGATATTGATCGATTCTGCGATCACATCCAAACACTCCTCTTCCACCTCTTGCACACGCACTTCATCTTTTTTCTCTTTCGCTGAGAGTTTTACGAGGTGGCTTCCTGGGTGAAAGTTGAGTCTATCAAGTCCTAAAACTTCACAACGCTCAAGCTCATCGATAAAGGCGATACGGCTTTTTTGAAGTTTCTCCTCTTCTGGGTGCCCGAGGTTGATGAGATAGCTATCGTGTGGCAAGATATGTTTTGGCTGTATGCCACTTGCTTCTAGGGCCTTAAACCATAGATCAAGTGTCGCCGCATCAAAAGGTTTCGCATCCCAGCGCTTTTGATTTTTTGTAAAAAGTGCAAACGCTTTTGCTCCGATCGCTACCGCATTTTCTACTGCGTTTTGTACTCCGCCACTCGCACTTGTGTGTGCCCCTACAAATTTTGCCATTTTAAAGATCCTTTATCTTGAGCAGTATCTTATTTTTTCTATCTTTAAAAGAGATCTGCTGCGCTGTTTTTTTATACACGATATCTACATCCGAACTCTCTATCATCTGCTCAAACCCATCTGCAGTTCTTACAAGATTTTTGCCCTCATAGATCGCTCTACCCAAAAGGACATCTTGTAAAAGATCACTTGGATAAGAGTGATGCAGATACTCAGTATTAAAGCCACTCTTGCTCATACATCCGCTCTTTACACAAATGAGATGATTGATCTCTATACTCTCAATTCTTTGCCCTGCTACAAACATCTCTAAAGCGATGCTTTTATCCGTGCTTCGGATGTAGCCTGTATCTGCGAACTTGATCTTAGGTGATTTGAGAATGATCACTTTTGTTTCATTGCGCTCATAGTTTTTGATACTACAGGCACTAAAAAAAAGAGTCAAAAGAAGAAGTAGATATTTCATAAGTGAGATTGTAGCACTAAAGTTTTGCAAATAGCAAAAGATTTTGTATTGAAGTGTGGATTTGAAGGGTTTGTAAGATATCGCTTAGAAGCGATACCCTACTTTTGCCATAGCACGAAAGTTTTCTACATCCTCTTTCTCTCCAGATTGAAGGTAGTCTTTCTCAACGCTCCATTGTTGGCGCAGATCTAGCCCTGCAAAAACATCATCATTAAAGTAATATTTCACCCCTGCACCTACTTGGTAGGTAAACATCCATGTTGTCTCGCCCCCATCTACATCCACATGTGCCCCACCGATACCAGGTCCAAATCCCACAAAAAAGCTCTCAGAGAGATTGATAAAGTAATAAGGATTGATCTCTATCGTCGTGATATCGACACTGTTTTTACTATAGCGATTGACACTAAACTGTTGTCTGAGAAGATTCTCCCCAGGCAAAGTAAAAACAGGACAATCAAGAGAGACTTCAAGACCATACATCATCGCACTTTTGAGATCTTTATTCGATGGATTCATATGTCCACCTACCAAAGCCACCTCAATGTTTGGATCAAAGTTCTCATCTGTAAATATTGGAAACGCTTTAAACTCATCCGCCCCAAAAACTGAACCCGCTAAAAAAACAGTACTTGCTAGTGCTAGTAAACTTTTTTGAATTACTTTCATATTTTCCCCTATCGATAAACATAGACTCTATTATGAGCTAAGTTCATAGAAAAAGAGGTATAAAATTATATTTTTATCATATTTTCATCACAAGAATGTAATTTTGTAACTTTTTTTGCTCTATGCAATATTTTTGTATGATTCTTTCAAAACTGATTACACTAGCATCTATGAAAATACATATAGATATCGATTGCTTTTTTGTCTCTGCCGCACGTATCATCGATCCAAGTCTACACAACAAACCTGTAGCTATAGGTGGGAGAAGTGATACAAAGATCTTTGATAAAGACGCTGTGCATCAGAGTATCAATATGCAAAATTCAGGTAGCTTTGTCCCCACCTTTTACAAAACCTATGAGAGCAAAGATGATGATATCGATGCATTTAAAGATAAAGAGGGGCGCATTACGGGGATACTTACCACCTCAAGCTATGAAGCCAGAGCCTATGGGATTAAAACAGCGATGAATATCGCAGAGGCACTCAAACTCTGCCCCCATCTCATCATCAAAGCGCCCAATATGTCTTTGTATCAAGAGCTCTCCCATAAGCTCCATCAATTTCTCTGTCTCAAAGTTCCCCTTATCGAGCAAGCGAGTATCGATGAGTTTTACGGAGATCTCTCAGGCTGGGTAGAGGAGCGTGATATCGAATACTTTATCGATAATCTTCGCCACGAGATCAAAAAAGAGCTTCAACTACCCGTCTCCATAGGAGCAGGACCCACACGCTATTTAGCAAAGATGGCAACAAGTGGAGCAAAGCCCTTTGGATGTAAGACACTCTATGCTCATAGTGTTGCTGCCTTTATCGATCCACTTCCTGTAGGGAGTTTTGTAGGGATAGGAAAAAGTATGCGCCAAAAACTCCAAGACGCACAGATCCACACGCTTGGCGAGCTCAAAAAAAGACGTGGTACTTTAGAGTCGTGGGGACCTTATGCCAAAGAGCTTTACAAGCGTGTCGCAGGAGAGAGTGATGCACCGATACAAACAACACGAAAAAGAAAATCGATTGGAATCTCACGTACGATCGAACCTCTTTTTGAGAGAGAGGAGCTTCGTCGTCGTGTTTGCATTTTAGCGAGGCATCTGAGTTTTGCTGTGTTAAAACTCGATGTGATCCCCACCGTCTTTCATCTCAGTATCCACTATGAGATGAACCAAAGGTCGCATAAGAATCTCTCGCTGTGTGAGGTGTTTACAGAAAAAAAATTCAACGCTTTGTGTCTGCAACTTTTCAATGAGGCAGATACCCAAAAGCGACTCAAGGTGATCCGCCTCTCTATCCATTGCTCAAGCTTTACACGCGATAGCAAAAAAGAGCTCTCACTTATAGGTTTTGAGGAGGAGCAAAAGATGAAACAGCTCACACAAAATACACAAAAGATACGGGAAAAATATGGGATAGATTCTTTAAAATGGGGGAGTGAGCTTAGTTAATTTCTTTTTATAGGCTAAAGCCTGTGTTACGAAAATGTCACACGGAGTTCCAGCATAAAATCGTAACACGGACTTCAGTCCGTACAAAGCTAGAGTTCTAAACAATCAGCAATCGAGTAAAGTCCTGCTTCTTTATCAGCGAGCCACGCACCCGCACGAATAGCGCCTTTGCTAAATGTATTACGTGAAGTTGCTGTATGATTGAGCTCTATAAACTCACCATCGTTGTAAAATCCAACCGTATGACGCCCTACAATATCGCCACCACGAAGTGCCATCACAGCGATCTCATCTTCGCTTCTCTCACCAATATTTCCATCACGCCCACTCACACGCACCTTGTTAATATCAAGCCCGCGCCCTGCAGCTGCAGATTCACTGAGTGTAAGTGCCGTACCACTTGGAGCATCTTTTTTGTGTCTGTGGTGCATCTCAACGATCTCTATATCAAAACCTTCAAGTGCCGCTGATGCTTGGTAAACGAGTTTGTTTAAAAGCGCCACACCCAAAGACATATTCGTCGCGTACAAGATCGGCATCATCTCACTCGCTTGTTTTAAGAGGTTGAGCTGATGGGTATTGAGTCCTGTTGTTCCGATCACCAAAGGTTTTGGTGTTTTCATCGCATCTTCTAAGAGTACTTCACAAGCATCAGGAAGTGAGAAGTCGATCACAATATCACATCCGTTTAAAAAAGATTTCATATCTGATGTCACTAAAACCGAAGGGTCGATCGAAAAGTCAAGAGAGTTACGAACATACACTGAACTCACACTCATATCAGGGGTAAGTTTGAGATCATCCAAAAGGAGTTTTCCAACTCTACCGCTTGCTCCAAATACACCAACTTTAATCATTTTTTTTCCTTCATTTGTTCATACTGCAATTTATCAAGTGTCAAATTTTATCGTAAAATTATTGAGGGGGGAATAAACCTAAAAGATTTTAGGTCTATTCAAAAAGAAAGGCTTAGTGGTTAAGAAGCTCATCTACATAAGAGATCGCTTGAAGTGCTGCAACTGCACCATCACCCGCAGCTGAGACAACTTGTTTTGGAGCATCTTTACGCATATCACCTGTAGCAAAAAGTCCAGGAACGGATGTACGCATAGACAGATCAACGATCACTTGCCCTGCTTCATTCATCTCACAAAGAAAATCTCCATTCTCTTGAATAAGCGTTTGGTTATTTACGTCATTTCCAACAAATGTAAACACACCAGGCACTTCGATATCACGTGTCTCACCGTCATTGTTTTTCACGCGGATCCCTGTCACACCCATCTTGTCTCCATACACTTCATCTGGCACAGAGTTTAAAACAAGCTCGATATTTTCAGTATTTTGCACTCTTTTAACTGTATTTGGAGCGGAGCGGAATGTATCACGTCTATGAACAAGGTACACTTTAGCACAGATCTTTGCAAGGTAGAGTGCTTCTTCGAGTGCTGTATCACCACCACCGATCACCGCTACTTCTTTACCTTTATAGAAAAAACCATCACAAGTTGCACAGGTACTCACACCTTTTCCAAAGAACTCATCTTCACCTTTAAACCCTGCACGACGCGGTGAAGACCCTGTTCCAATGATAACACTTCTTGCTTCATCCACTTTGCCATCACCTCTGTGGATCTTGAAGATATCGCCCTCTTTTGTAACACGTTTAACTTCAACCATATCGTGTTTGAGACCAAATTTTTGACATTGCTCTGGCCATGAAGCCATCATCTCCATACCACTTACTTCACCTGTAACACCAGGGTAGTTTTCTATCTCAGAACTTTGTGTAATTTGACCACCAGGCATCCCTTTTTCGTACATCACTACATTCTCTAAACCACCACGCGTTGTATAGAGTCCAGCAGTAAGTCCAGCAGGTCCACCACCTACGATTGCACAGTCTAATATCATTTATTTTCCTTTGTTTTATAAGCTTTCAATTTGTTTGGATAACTCATCTAAATTATCGAGTTTTCGTATCATACTATCTTGTTTATAAAGAGAGTCTTTTACTTTCTTTATAAAAAAAATAGATGGTACTTCATAGATATTAAAGCGCTGAATAAACGAGAGAGAGTTCTTCGTTCCACTGCGTAAAAAAGTGATACTTGGAGTATTTTCATACGCTTCGTTGTAGTAGTCGATGGCAACGATTGGGATGTTGAGATCTAGACTAGAGAGTCTCTCTTGCGCGTTGTTCTCTTTTGAAGAATAAAAGACGACAATATACTTCTGCTCTTTTGGAGCGAAAATATCTCTTTTTTCATAAAAGATCCACTCTTTGAAGTCGATAAATTTATACTCAGAAAACTTGTAGTTGAAGTAAGCAAAAGCGGCAGCGATCATAGCTGCGCCAAAAAAAGAAGCAAGGAGAGTTGAGAGTGAAAAAAGGCTACGTCCTTTTGCCACTGAACTCAAGCTCCCTTTGTGTAGAGTAGATTACGCTAAAAGCGCGTCAATTTTTTCAGCTAAAGCTTGTTTTGACTGAGCTCCAACAACTTGATCTACCATCTCACCATTTTTAAAGAACATAATAGTCGGGATAGAACGAATACCAAATTTCACTGCGATATCTTGCTCTTCGTCTGTGTTTACTTTACAGATATTTGCTTTTCCATCATAATCAGCAGCCAGTTCTTCGATCACAGGAGCGATCATACGACAAGGTCCACACCATGGTGCCCAAAAGTCTACTAAAGACACACCTTCAGCTAAAGTAGCTTCGAAATTTCCAGCAGTTAAATCAATATATTTTCCCATTAAGGTTCCTTTTTCTCTATATGTTATGTAGGCATTATACATAGCTAAACTTTAAATCCATCTTTATCCTCAGAGTTTGCCTTTTTTCTTAAAAGCTTTGCCCTTTTATGTCAATTGGTAACATATTTTTTTGAATTTTCCTACATCCAATGATTTAAAAAAATGATCACATTTTTTTCTATATAATAAGCTTTTTAAATCATAAAAAGCAAAAGGGTTGCAAGATGAAACTAAGCATCAAAGATGGAGAAATAGGTATAAGACCACCTGTAGCAAAGCCACATCCTGGCTTTTTCTATGAAGTGGGTGAAGAGAGATTTAGAAAACTCGTTTTCGATCATTATGATTCGATCAAAACAAGTGATATCGCATTTTTATTCCCTGTCAATGATGATGATGATTTTGCTGCGGCACAAAAACATGCTGCAGATTTTCTCATAGAGATCAGTGGAGGACCTGACTATTTCACACAAACAAGAGGGGAACACCAAATGGTAGGGCGTCACGCTCCTTTTCGTATCGATGAAGAAGCGAGAAAAAGTTGGCTCGCTCTTTACATCCCACTCTTAGAAGATCTCGTAGATGAGGGGATCACACCTGAATATATTGAGTCGTTTTGGGAATACCTCGATGTTTTTTCTATGTGGCTAGTCAATACGAAAAGCTAGCGAATAGGGACCACCTTCGTAGGTGTTCCTGGTTCTACCTCTTCATGCACATTCTGCAGCGGTGCCACATGTGCATCACGCCCATAAATATAACTTTGCTCCTCAACAATTACCTTGTAGGCTTTATTAAGCTCTAAAGTTCTGCTCGCACTCGGAACGATAAGCTGTGAAATATCGCTTTGCATCTGAGCCACTTCTTCTTGTTTTAAGCTACCGTTACTATCAAAAAACTTTTGCATCACCTCATCGTTTGCTCTAAACTCATCTCCTGCATGGTTTTGCTCTAAATAGAGTGTAAATTCACCCTTGCCATCAGCTCTTTTTGGTTCTGCTATATTTTTGAAGCCATTGTCGTTTTGACTCCAGTGATACCACCCACGCATCGTTGCATTCGCATCAAACTTTCGTGCAAATACAAAAGTAGTATCCACCGTTGCACCAATCCCACTATGACAACCCATACAAAAAAGGTTCTCTTCATAGTTTTGTGGGCGAAGCTCACCATGTGCATCTTCAATAAACCCTTGATAAATCCAGCCAACATTGTTTGATAATCCCGACTCACTATTTCCTAAAATAGTGCGCAATCTATCAGGGAAAGCATCTTTCTCTTTTATCTCAGAAAGTGTTGCATTTGCTAGTTGGCGGTAAGAAGCCCACTGTGTTTTTTTACCATAACGTAATTCTTTCATACGCGGTGCTATAGCTATATTGCCATTTTCATCAACATCAATATAACGTACGCTATGTAAAAATTCTGTTCCTTTTGGATAAAGTCCCGGAGCAATGAGATGCTCATTGCTCTCTAGCATCTTTTGTGTACGTCCCACATAACTCATAGAAAAGTCACCAATAAGATTGCTAGCAGAATCATAAAGTGGCTTCTCCCACTTATAAACAATCTTTTGTGCTTGATCTAGTATTCCGTTTTGATTGAGATCTACCCCATATTTAGTTTCATCAATCTCATCAATAAAAATGTCTTTTTCTTTAATGAGAGACTCAACAATTGCAAGGTTTATTTTATACACTTCTAAACTAAAATCACCATTTGTATCTTGGCTAAACTCAGGGGCAAGTCGAATAAGTACATCATCTGTACTTCCGTTAGTAGGCCAAAAAGTTCCCAAAAATGGGTAGTAAGCAAATGCGCGCCAAAGAGTATATTCACCTTGTGGATCTTTATCAAAACCCTCATTATCAAAGTTAAAGTAACAATCTGGAATGTATCCGCTCCATTTGCCATCCCCATCTACATCCCACTCAGTAGGAAGATTTTCTAATCTATTTGTAAGAAGTATTTGTCCCTCTTGCATATAATTGTTCTCTCGTACATACTCTTTAATCTCCTCATCAGAGATCTGCCCAACAAGCGCGGTTCTGTCTTTAAAAAGATTTGTAAAGCGATTTACTTTTGTATATTCGCTAAAATCATAATTAGTTTGAAGTGCCCAGTCATTAATATAGTTTGGCTCTTTTGAATCGATATGGCATGAAAAACATGGGTTGTGAATGCCTCCATTTTCATCTTCTGTTTTTGTATAACACTGGCTTGACACATAGGCAGCTTTATTTTGACGAGGGGTTGTTGTTTTAAAGTCTATCTCATTCGCTACTATCCCTCTATTATTATAAATCCCATTATTACTTTGGTACTCTGCTACCTTCTCTTGTGTTTCTTGCACATTTTCTTGCGAATCATCCTCACCACAAGAGATCACAAAACCAGCTAAAGTTACCATAGCTATTCCACTCAATACAATGTTTCTCATACTTTACCTTTAAATCTTTGTATAGAACAAACTTTTTAAGACAAAAAGCTTATTGTATACAAAGAGAGAAGACTCTCTCTCTTTGTAAATGTTTTACCAATTAATAAATGGTCCAACGACACCAATTGAAGATGCTTTATCTCCACTTGCTGCCATATCTACTAAAGGATAATCAGAATGTGAACTAGATACTTCACCAAATGGGTGTTGTGTCGTAAGTGTTAAATAGCCTTTTCCATTAATCTCATGCCAAAACGGTGATGTTGTCTCAGAACCAAATGGTACAGATGTAATACGTGTCATCTCTTTTGTTTCAACATCGTATGCCCATAAAAAGTCATTTGGATGTGAGCCTGTATCCTCACCAATTACAAGTGTATTTTTCCCTGGCATGTATGTTAAGTTATCAGGGCTAGCAATATTGTTTACAGAACATGTATAGGCTTCATATACCGAACCTGCAGGGTAACTAGTAGTTGCACCCATAACCTCTGCATACATGTTTTTAACAACATATTTACTCGCAATCTCAGTAGACTCAGAATCGTAAGCAGTTTCAGAATCATCTAATATATCAAGTGCATACACTGCACCACAGCTGTCACCCTCAACTTGAACATCACCTAATTCATCAGTCATTGAGCTTCTAACACCACTCATAGCTACAAACAGCCTATTGTGATCAGGGTCAAATGTAACACCCTCTTCTTTATTAAACTCTGTAGTTGCTCCAAGTGTAGCTGCATATCTTCTTGTTTCTAAGAAAGCTGCGTATTTTTCTTGCCCACTTTTAACTTTTAAACACTCTTTTCCTTCAGCAGTGTTTACATAAGTAAACCCTTCTGTAGGACATGCATCTGCAACTACATCTTCAGTCTCAAATATATCGCTAAATTGTGGCTCTGTTTCAATATATGTTTTGAGCTCTGCATCTGTAGCGTGACCTAATTTAATCCACAATAGATCTGCTGCTCCACCATTTGCTTCAGATGTTTGAATCCATTTAGCTGCATAAAGAGTACCTGCACTTAAATCTTCAGCTGTGTCAGCTACATACATAAAGAAACCTACATAGCCTCCATCATCACTTAAATAAGCTGTTTTTTTGTCAGGCATAACATAAGCTAATTCCCATGCTGCACGCCCCATACTATAGTGTTTGCTATGTGTAAACACAGGTGTAGCTGCAGAAGCGTCTACTGTTACTTCTGGAATATATCCATAAAAATATGGATTGTTATCTTGACTTGCATTCGCATTATTTTCATCTTTCCAATAATATTTCGTTACTTCATCCAAATAAGAGTCACCAGAATCCAACATTGTCGTTGTGTTTGTTTCCATTGCTCTTCTAGCATTAGGCTCATACTCTTCACTTCCAAGGTGAGAGTTCCAAGGTGTTGTCATACCAGCACAGTGAACCCATCCACCAAAATTATCTGCTTGAGAGATATATTGAAGAGTATTTTCTTTTGCTGAGAGTGTTCCATCTGCTGCTTGCTCAAGCTCAAAGCCGTACATCGCGCCCACGCCACACTCAAACTGTGATACCATAAAAATACGACCATCTTTTTGTAAGATTGAAGTATGATCAAGCCCTGAACCGCGAACATCACCATTTGCACCATCACAGATATATGGAGCTCCATCTTCACCCGTAATAATCTCACCTTGATAATCTTTTACAACACCAAATGTTTCACCATTATCAGATTGACCTGCTGAAAATATTTTTGTAAAAGAGAGAGCATCTGTCGCTCCATTTGCATATGTCACTTCACTTGAAGCGCGAATTGCCATCTTCTCATCATCAGTTACTGGAGCACTAAGCTCTTTAAACTTCATCTGTGTTGTAGCAGAGATACTTGCACCATCTTGACCTGGAGCACCCGCTGGTCCTGTTTCACCTATTGCACCTGCTGCACCTGCTGGTCCAGTAGCACCTGTTGCACCATCATCTCCATCACACGCTGCCATGCTGAGTGCTAACGCAGCACATGCAGCAAAACTTAACCATTTGTTCATTACGACTTCCTTTTTGAATAAAAATACATTCGCATTTTAAAAGGAGATTGTTACACCTAGGACTCAATTTGATGACAATTGAGCTTTAAGCGATTACAATATGGTTTCAGATTATTTTAAGTTACAAAAAGTTTAAAAATATTTTTTTTCTTTTGCGGTAATACACACACTCTGTATATCCTACACTTTTTGCCATAGCGTACACCTCTTTTTCATAGAGCCCGACTTGTTCGGGTTTGTGCGCGTCTGAAGCAAAAGTGATCGGGATATCAAGTTTATACGCTTCTTGAAGTAATGAAAGAGATGGATACGCTTCACCTATAGGTTTTCGATACCCTGCGACATTGATCTCTAAGGTCATATCCGCTTCTTTGATCGCTTCGAGTGCTTTTTTGGCGATCTGAGTGATATCCCCTTTTGGTAAAAACTTGAACACCTTAATAAGGTCTAGGTGCCCTACAATATCAAAGAGCTTACTTTGTGCCATCTCCTCGATTGCGTCAAAATATTTTTGCCAGATCACATCGATATCTTCGTGCTCATAACGCCCAATAAACTCAGGATTATCAAAACCCCAGTCATCGATAAAGTGAACACTTCCTATGAGATAATCTACATCCGATCCCAAAACTCTCTCATCCATATGCCCTTTGAGATAATCAACCTCATAGCCAAGCAAGATTTCTATATGGTTTTTATATTGCTCTTTGGCACGGAGCACATCCGATTCATACTGCTTCATATCTTCAAAGCTCATACGGTACTTTGGATCATAATCCATTGGTGCATGATCAGAAAAGCCAAAGTACTTTGTACCCACCTCTATCGCTTTTTCTATGTACTCAGAAATCTCACCCTCAGCATGGTTACATAATGGTGTATGGTTATGTAGATCTACAATCATCTCATTACTTTCGTTTAGTATATTTATGATATTATAGTGGCAAAAAATAAATTTAGCGAATCTGTGGAGAAGTTTATGACTCAAGAAGAATTAGATGCTTTAATGAGTGGAGATATTGAAGATATCGATGAAGAGCAAGAAGAACTCAAGGCAGAAGAGGCTCCACTTCAAGAGGCTCCAAAAGAAAATGAAGAATCTTTAGTCCCACTTGGTTACAATGATAAAACTGCACACCATTGGCCACTTCCTGCTACAGATGAGAACAAGATGGTCCATCAGCTCGATGATGTCACCAAAGAGAGTGAAGAAAAAGCGAGTGAGATCTTTGATATCATCGAATCGATCAGTAACGAAATGATGGAAAAAGAGGAAAACGCACAAAGAGTGATCGACACTCTTGATGCCAATGTCACGCTTTTTACAACACTCTCGACAAAGTTTCCAGATGTAGAAGCTTTTAAAACATCCCTAGCACAAAATCAAGAGGCACTCGCAGATGCCAATGAAACGCTTGAGATGCTCCAAAACAATGGAGATGCGATTATGAGCGTGATGGATATTATGCAATACCAAGATATCCACCGCCAAAAAATCGAACGTGTTATCAATGTAATGCGTGCACTCTCCAAATATATGAACACTCTTTTTGAAGGCAAAATCGATGATGAAAAACGTGTCGCTTCAGCAACACACCTCGCTGGTGACACACACAACGACCTTGCCTCAACAGACGATATAGAAGAGCTCTTAGAACAATTTGCAAAAAAATAGTAATTCTACTTTTTAATCTACTTTGCACCATCTTTTTGATAAGATTTCACAAAAATGTGAAACGAGATAAAGATGCAAAAAGTAGAACTCCTCTCCCCTGCGGGAACCCTAGAAAAACTCAAGATAGCGATCGATTTTGGTGCTGATGCCGTATATGGTGG
>JAVETX010000045.1:0-18666 GCA_034005845.1 Sulfurimonas sp.
TGTCTTGGATGTGAGAGCGTATTCGTATGCCCAACCCACACCGCTCGCATCGGGACCGAGGCTTACTTTCATCGATTCGGGTAGAGAAGATTGCACGCTTGAGAGCTGCTCGAGCACACGAGTACGTGCCCAGTAGAGATCGACCCCCTCTTTGAAGATAATATAAACAAGCGCGTTTTCATAGCTTGAAAACCCACGAACGGTCTCTATATCAGGGATAGAGAGCATCTCAGAGACAAGGGGGTAGGTTCCTTGTGCTTCGATGATCTCAGGGGATTGCCCCGCCCAGTTGACTTTGAGTATCACTTGTGGAGGGGAGAGATCTGGAAGCGCATCGAGTGGGGTGTTCTTGGCACTCCAGATCGAAGCAGCTATCAAAAAGAACAGGGCTATAAGGATGAGAAATCTGTTTTTAAGACTCAGGTCTATTATTTTTTCTATCATAAGATACTCCTAATAGAGTCCATTGACTTGGGTATCACTATCGATCATAAAGAGTGCGTTGTTGACAACCTTATCTCCCTCGTTTAGACCGCTTTTGATTCGATAAAGATCGGCGTTTAAAAATTCTACATCCACAGCTTTGGGCTCATACTCCCCCTCATACTCCCCTTGAATAAACACATAATGCTTTGCATTTTTGCGTATAACAGCGCTCGATGGAAGTGTGAGATACTCTTGTTTAGGCATCTCCATTGTGAGTGTGACATACATCCCAGGGCGTAAGAGATGCTCTTTGTTCTCTACGCTGAGACGTAGTGTAAAGCTCTCCTCTTTTGGATCGAGTTTTGGGTAGAGGATGTCGCGTGACGCATCAAAAGTTTTCTCATAAGCGGGGGTACTTAAGACAAAGCGCTCTATCTTTTCAAGGAGTGCAACTTGGTGTTGGTGGATACGTACTTCGACCCAAACCTCGTCAAGATCGATGATCTCAAAGAGCTTTGCTTTGGCGTTGAATGCAGAATTGTTGTTAAGATTTTTGACAAAGACGATACCCTCACTTGGAGATTTTATACTTGTAAAGGCTTTGTTTTGCTTTTGTGTGTGTATCTTTTGTATCTCCTCTTCATCTACATCTAAAAGGGTGAGCTTTGTTTTTGCACTCTCAAGCATAGAGGCTTTGGAGCCACTGTAGTTGAGGGTATTGAGATATTCCTCTTTTGCTTTGAGTACCTCAGGGGAATAAACCTTGGCTAAAATTTCCCCCTTCTTAACCTTTTTGTAGAGTGTATCAGCATACAAAACTTCGACATAGCCGCTAAAACGTGGAGCGACATCATAGATACGTGCTTGGTCGGCTTGGACATAACCATAACTTGTGATGCTTTTTGCGTAGCTCTTTTTTTGTACCTCGGTGGTTTGCACATTAAAAAGCTGTGTGACACTCGCCTCTTGCGCTAAAAGCAAGACGAAAAAAAGGCTGATAAGTGTAAAGTGTTTCATTTGAGGGCTCCTGTTAGCTTCTCGAGTGAGGCTTTGTTTTTATAGTAGGCTCCCAAGGCGTCGATCTTTTGCTCTTCGAGAGTGAGTTTTTTGCCTAAAAGCTCAAAATACACAAAGAGTTCAGCTCCGCTTTTGATCGAACTACTCGCGAGATCAAACATATGCTCGATTTGAGGGAGGCTTTCTTTTTCGATAATGGTGTAGGTCCTATACTCACTGAGCATTTTTGCGTAGACTTGATGTATCTGTGCTACAAGAGAGTGCTCGAGATCATTTACTTCACTCTTGCTCGCTAAAAGTAGCTTTCTTGCCTTCTCCTGCTCTGCTGTTTCATTTCCATAGATAGGCAGAGAAAATCCTAGCCCTATATTGAGATAGTTCTCAAAAGACTCGCGATGATAATAGCCCACCTGAAGTGTTGCATCAGGGATCGATGCGAGTTCTTTAACACGTACGAGAGCGTCTGATTCTTTGACCTTTGCCTCTTTGCTTTGAAGTGCTGTGTTGTGAGTGATCTTTGCCAAAAAATATTCAAGTTTGAGTGGTTCTTGGGCTAAAAGATCAAGTTCAAGGTGTTCTACATCCGTAGCACTCAGATAGCTTAGTTGTTTGTAGAGTCCAAGGAGTTGGCTTTGGAGTTTCTCTTTTTTTATCTTGAGCTGGGCGAGCTGAAGATCGGCCGCCATGATCCCCATATGAGCGTTTACATCATTGGATGTATAGGCACTATAGAGCGCTTGGTTTTGACGTGTGAGCTCGATATATCTTTGTGTGATGTGAAGCTTTTGTTCGTTGGCATAGATAGAGTATGCACTTTGTTTTATCGTTGCGACAAGAGCCACTTTAAATTCAGAGAGATCGGCTTCTAAAGAGGCCTCGCTTGCTTTTACCTGTGCTCCAAGGGCATCTCTCTTGTCAAAAGCAGGGATCTTTTGTGCGAGAGTGATACTTGTTGTTTGCATAGGCTCTAGCGAACGGTTGTCTATATCTTTGAGCTGTATGTCTGCAATGGCGATCGTGACTTGAGGGTTCGAAAAATTTTGACTCAGGGTGTAGCTTGCATCAAAACTCTTGAGTCTGTGCTTGATACTCTCAAGTGAAGGGTTTTTTACAAGAGCGTTTTGGATCACTTGATCTAGAGTGATCGCGCTCAGAGCGAGACTACAAAGAATCAAGAGAGTAGCAAAACGCATAAGAGAACCCTTTTAGATATTGAGTGAAGTTTTGAGACGTAACTTTTGCCCATCTTGTGTTGTGATAAAGATATGCACCTGCCATGTGCCGCCCATAGAGAGGTTGACATCTGCTTCAAATGTGCCATCACCTTTGTTCACAGCATCGGCTGTGCTTTCCATATAAGGCATCCCTGGCATCGCTGGCATGAACACCTTGAGAGAGACCTCTGCATCGGCATATCTTGGGTTCTTCACTTTTAGGTGGAGTGTATTTTCCCCAGTGCTCAGAGGCTTTTGTGAACTAAGCACTACATCCGTAGCACTAGATTTTGCGACTCTCTCAAAAGCAGCAGCTTGTGCTAAACTCACCCCCAATAGAGCGATCATAAAGAGTTTTACAACGATTTTCATAATGAATCCTTTAGATTTTTTTCTTAGTGCTATTATAAAAAGAGTTTGTGAGGAGTTTGTGAGGAGTTTGTGAGAGAGATTGTTGTTGCCATAAGTAAATCTGATATAATCACCTATGGAAATTTTATTACTTGAAGATGATGCTGTCTTAGCAGATATTCTTATCGATTTTTTATCAGAGAGCTACCGTGTGAGCCACACTTATAGTATGAAAAAAGCACTTGAGATGAGTGAAGAAAAAGGCTATGATCTCTATATTTTTGATATCAATGTAGCTGATGGAGATGGGATCTCTCTACTCAAAGAATTACGTGCTTTTCATGATGCGACCCCCACGATCTTTATCACCGCTTTTCATGATGTGGGGCATCTCAAAAAGGCTTTTGAAGCGGGAGCAAATGACTTTATCCGTAAGCCTTTTGAACTTGAAGAGCTCTCTCAAAGGATAGAGAATATCAAACGCCACTTTGGACTTGCTACAAAGATACAGATCACTCAAGAGCTAGAGTTTGATGCACAAACACATCAGCTAAGTTCTGCCACACAAACGTATAAACTCAGCCCAAAAGAGAGCGCGTGTTTACTTTATATCTACAAAAATCGCGCGCGTATTGTGAGTGTGGATGAGCTCTTGCACAATTTATGGGAATACGAGGCAATGCCCTCAAGCGATGCGATTCGCACCATTATCAAAGAGCTTCGCAAATATCTAGGGCACGAACATATTATCAACATCCGAGGGGAAGGGTATCGTTTTGAATAGCTATGAGAAGAGATCGTTCTACTCCTTTTTGGCTTTGTATCTTGGCTCTTCACTCCTCTTCCTTTTGCTCTCAGGTTTTTGGTACTACAATGCACAAAAAAATGCCCTAGAACAAAGGGTCTATTATAAGCTACAACACTTTGCTGATACGCTCGCTTCAGAGATCATCCATGCCCATATGTCGGGCTCCAAACTGATCTTGCCAAAGATAGAAAAGGGGTATGAGTATTTTTTTGTCTCTCTTGATGATTCAGATGCCTTTGAAGAGAGCTATTATGAGAGTGAGGGGATGAAAGTGCTTGTCTCAGGCGCACCGCAAAAGCATCTTGATATCAAGTATGTGGTGCTCAAAACAGATGAATACCACACGCAGATCGCTAAGATACAACAAGAGCTTTTAGTTGTTGGGATGTTGGCATTTTTGCTAATTGGTGCGATCTCTTACTTTTTATCAAGACTCTTTATGCGCCCTATCCATACAAAAGTAAAGCAGATAGAGCAGTTTATCCTCGATATCTCTCACGAGCTCAATACCCCTATCACAGCGCTTAGTATGAGCGCAAAGCGTGCGCTACAAAAAGGGGTGTATGACCAAAAGATTCTCACAAATATCTCTATTAGCACCAAACAGCTCTATACGATCTATAAAACCTTGGCTTTTCTCACGTTCAAAGAGCAAGAGGAAAGTGTTGCAAAAAGAGACCTCCAAGAGATAGTCCTTGAGACGATCAGCTATTATAAAGAGCTTTGTTTGGCAAAAGATATTAAGATCGCTTGGGATGTAGAAAAGAGTTTTTTGAGTATTTCAGAGTCAAAGGCACAGCTTCTTTTCTCAAACCTTCTCTCCAATGCGATCAAATACTCCATGCCTCATACAACGATTCAGATCGTTTTGAAAGAGGGGTATTTTCACATCCAAGATGAGGGGATCGGTATCGCTCCAGAAAAACACAAGAGCATTTTTGAGCCCTATAAGAGAGCTTCAAATCTTGCAGGTGGTTTTGGAATAGGGCTAAGCAGTGTCAAGCATATTTGTGATGCTTTTGGGATCGAGATAGAGATCGATTCTCAAGAGAATAAGGGGAGTCGTTTTATTCTGAGATGGGAGTAAGTTGTACTATGCAAGCCCACTCTGCCAAAGGCAAGCCATTGGCTCCTTTAGTGCCAAGAAAGTTTGCAACTCTTTTGGAAGCGATGGCTTGCCTTCGCTCTGAGCTGTCTTAAATATTCTACATCCCAAGCTAAAGCGCTAGCTCATAACGGTTGCGCCCATTTTCTTTGGCTTTGTAAAGGGCATTGTCGACGCGTTTGAGAAGGCTCTCTTTTGTGTCCTCTTCTTTTGCGATGCCCAGACCGAAACTAAGGGTGATGGCTGGCACTGGGCTAAAGTCTGTAGTTTTGATGCGCTCTTGGATCTTGGAGACTATGAGTTTGAGCTCATCTATCTTTGAAGTTTTGAGTATGAGCATAAACTCCTCTCCACCCCAGCGCGCAAAAAAGTCCTCTTCACGGATCACCTCTTTGATATTTTTTGAAATCGCTTTGAGGATATCATCGCCCACTTGATGCCCATAGCTATCGTTGACCTTTTTAAAATGATCGATATCAAACATCACAAGTCCAAAGAGTTGATGCTCTTTTTTTGTGTGTTCAAAAGCTTGGCTGAGTTTAGACTCAAAACTGCGTCTATTGTAGATCTTGGTGAGTTGATCACGCTCAGAGATAAAACGAAGCTCTTGTTTGTCGGTGACATCCTCTCTTGTAGAGACATAGCCTATCTTTTTGCCATTGATATCGTAGCGAGGTTCGATCACGATACGTACCCAAACCTCTTCTTTTGTCTTGGTGAGGATACGAAGTTCGCCGCTAAAAGATCTGTTTTTAGTGATATTGCTCCAAAGATCTTTATAAAACTCTTTGGGCGTTTTGCTTGAGCGAAACATTCTATGGTTTTGTCCGATAAGCTCTTGTGCTGTGTAGCCTGTGAGTTTACAAAAAGCTTCATTGACATAGGTGATATTCCCCGCTAGATCGGTTTGAGAGAGAGGAATATATTTGTTGATCATCTTTTCGTTGACCTTTCTCTCGAGCTCTTGTTGGAGGTGTTCTGAGATATCACGACAAATAGCGATGTAGTAGCCATTCTCTTTGTTGACATAGTTGACGCGTACCTCTAGGGGGATCTGCGTATTTGCATCGATCATGAGCATCGCTTCTTTGCTCTGTGTTTTCTCCTCTTTGCCATAAAAAAGTTTAGAAGAGCTACTCTTATCTTCACCTCTAGAGTGAAGCAGAGTGTCGACATCCCTTCCTTGTAACTCTTTTTTGGAGATCTTAAGAGCATTATAAAATGCTGCATTGGCAAATTTTATCTTGCGAGTATTAGCATCTACGGTAAAAATATAGTCATCTGTTTTGTTGAGCATATAGACAAGCTCTTCGATACGCTTGAGGATCTTTAAGAGGAGTCTCTCTAAAAGCGCTAAGAGTAAAAGCATCAAAACAAGAGATATTGCAAAAGAGTTGAGAAGCGAGTATTTGAAATTTTCCTCTATAGCGGTGATCTCTTCAAGTGTTACCACCTTGAGGACAAGCTGCTTGGAAAAATCATACACAGGGTACTCGTGTCTGATATAGGTTTTTTCCTCACAAGTGATCTTGTCTTCGCTACTCCAAAGAAGTTGTGCTAACTCTGGCTTGATAGAACTCTCAGCCGTAAAGTCTTTGGAGCCTTTCTCTTTGGTGAGCAGATAGCTTTTGTGCCCTAAGAGTGTGTCGATTTTGCTCAGGAGTATAGTAGGGTTGACCCCCGCTTCTATAAGCCCTACAAACTGCTCTTTATAAAAAAGGGGCAAAGAGACGCGGTAGTTGATTCCATAAAGACCATCTTCATAATAAGCACGCACTTTTGGGCTTTTGAGCGCGGTGGCTAGAGAGATGCGCTGTGCTGCGATCTTATCACTATGGAGTGCTTTGTCGTGGATTCTCATATAAGAGTAGCCATCTTTATCGATAATATGCAAAGTAGTAAAACCAGGTAGCTGTTTTTGTATGTGTTCAAAGTGAAAATTGAGCTTTGTAAAGTTCTCTTGTTTGTGAGTGGTGCTATGAGAGAAGAGATCTTGTGTGACCTTTTCAAAAGCATCAAGCTCGCTCACAGTCTTAAGTCTATTGGAGAGAAGGCTTTTGATATTGTTTTCTATGGTTGTGATGATGTTATGGAGACTTTGGTGTGTTTCTTTTGTTTTTCTATCGATCTCTGCACGTTTGGTCTGATAGAGGTCAAGATTAAATAATAGAATCATCACAAAAAAGATCACAGTTGTGACGATCATAATATTATTTTTAATAGATTTTATTTTCAACTCATACCCTTTGAAATAGAAGTTGAAATTATATTACAAAGGGGCTTTGAGTTACTTAAGCTCTATCCTTGGACAGATTGTGCAAACTCCGCTTCAACTGCGCGAGGGTCTTTGAGAAAATTTTCGTGTACCATCTTTGCAAAAGGATCAGGGTAGATCTCATACTCTTTTGCCGCCACACTTGTAAACATCGCCTCGACGATATCCTCAGGGGATGTTTTTGGCATCTCTTGCCCCTCGGTCATCTTGGTATCGATCGGACCTGCGAGCACTTCATACACCTCGATATCTTTGGATGTAAGCTCTGCACGAAGCGCTTGTGTTAAAGAGTGAAGCGCACTCTTAGATGCAGAGTAAAGCCCCATAATAGGAAGATTGACAAGTGCAACTATGGAGGTGATGGTGATGATCGCTCCGTGTTGTTTTATCTTTGGTGTGAGCGCTTGGCAGACGTTCATCGTGCCTTGGACATTCACATGAAAGTCGATCGTGCTCTCATCAAAAACTCTTTTGCCACTGTTGACCCCTGCTGTGTTGATAAGCATATCAAGATCTTCTATGCTTTGTGAGAGCTGGTGTACTTGTGCTTTGTTGGTGATATCGAGACGTTGCACCACAACATTGTCGTGTGTTTGTGCAAACGCTTCAAGCGCTGAGGTGTCTCTTGCAGTTGCGTAGATCTTTTTTGCATTGTGCGCGAGTGCGTATTGGAGGGTTGCCATACCCACGCCACCATTTGCACCTGTAATTAAAATTGTTTTATTCTCTAAGTTCATTTTGTTTCTCCATTTTCTAAATTGTGTTCTACTTTATGAAGTAGATCTAAGAGAAGCTGATGCTCCTCTTTGCTCAAACCTTTGGCGAGCTTTTTGTTGTGCTCACTCGAGAGCGGTATCACCTTTTGCACGATCTCTTCTGCTAGGGGAGTGGGAAAGATATTGATGATACGTTTATCTTTTGCGTTACGCACCCTTTGTAAAATACCTTTGTGCTCGAGTCTGTAAACACTACGCGTGATATTTGCCTGATCTTTATAGGTAGAGTCTGAGAGCTCTTTTTGGGTGAGCCCATTTTTTTGTACTACACGAAATATAAGTGCCCACTGTTCTGGGGATATATCAAACTCTTTGAGCTTTTGATGAAAAGCTGCTTTTGATAAAAGGGCTGTTTTGTTAAGTAAAAAGCCTAAGGATTGGTCCATATTAAAATTCATCGTTCCTCCTTGAGCCTAGATTATAGTAGGATGTCAATTAATTGTCAAGACAAGTATTTTAAAGCAGTTGTTTTTTCACAAACTCCATATAATGCCCCTCTTCATATTCGAGCTCTTTATGTGTTCCTCGCTGTACGATCTCGCCATCTTCGAGCACATAGATCGTGTCCACATTTTTAACGGTGCTGAGGCGATGGGCGATGGTGATGACGGTTTTGTCTTTGAGAACGGGGATGAGCTTTGTTTGAATTTTTGCTTCGGTGTGTACATCCAAAGCTGAGGTAGACTCATCAAAGATCACCACACTAGGGTCTGCGAGTATCATACGTGCGATGCTGAGACGTTGTCTTTGCCCGCCTGAGAGACGGATACCGTGACGCCCAACGATAGTATCAAGCCCCTCTTTCATCCCCTCAAGCATCTGAGTGAGTTCGGCGATCTCTAGGGCTTCATAAATTCGCTCATCGCTTATCTCCTCGTTGCCCATCGTGATATTAAAACGCAGTGTATCGTTAAAGAGTATAGGCATTTGTAACACGAGAAATATCTTCTGGCGAAGCGAGCTTTTATCGAGTTGCTCAATGGGGATATCATTGTACAAAAGAGCGCCACTCTCTTTTTCATAAAAGCCTGAGAGCACTTGCGCAAGAGTAGTCTTTCCACTTCCACTCGCTCCTATGAGCGCTATTTTAGAGCCAGATGGGATCTCTAGGGAGATATTTTTGAGTGTTTGTTTGTCACTTGTGTAAGCAAAACAGAGATCTTGCAAAGAGATCGTTACATCCCTTGTGTCGATACCCTCTTTGCCTGTGGTTTCTGTTTTTAAAAGCAAGATGGTATTGATGCGATCAAGGGCGGCTTTGGCTGAGGCGTAGCTGTACTGCATCGAGAGGATATCTTGCACGGGGGTCATGATAAACCAGATATAGCCAAACATCGCAAACATCATCCCGATGCTCAGATCACTATAGGCAACAAGCAAGAGCCCCGAAGCGCGGAGTATCTCAAAGACCGCAAGAAAAACAGTATAAGAGAGACGCTCATACGCCACACTTTTATAGCCATATTCATTGGATGTTTTTTGGATCTTCTGGGCATCTTTTGTCGCTTTGGCAAAGAAATATTCCTCTTTGTTGCTCGCTTTTATTTGCCCATAGAGATCAAGTGTTTGTGAAAGAGAATCTTGAAACTTCTCAATTGCTAAGTTCTCCTCTTTTTTGAGTGTGCCCACTTTGCGCGACATCTTTTTACTTACAAGCATAATGAGAGGCTGGATAATGAGAATAAGAAGTCCTAAAATAGGATCGATGAGGAGCATCACCACCCCGACAAAAATAAGGGTAATGACAGAAGCGACAAAACGGCTCGCACTTGTGATAATAAAGTTATCAAGAGTATTGACATCTGTCACAAGATTGGATGTGATCGCACCGCTTCCGAGTGTTTCGTACTCATTCATCGAGGCGATTTTGAGATGTTCGATAAGACGTTTGCGGATCATAAAGGTGATATGTTTTGCGATTTTGGTAAATATTTTGGTGTTGATAACGGTAAAAGCAAAGTAGATAAAACGTAAAAAGATCACCGCGAGCGTGACAATAGCGATAGAGGCAAAAGCGTTTGTTTCGCCAAAAAAGAAGTTGATGGTTTCTATAAAATGGGCGGGTTTGTCTAAGAGCACTTCATCTACCATCACCGGCAACATCAGTGGAATAGGGATACTCACCAAGATCGCTAAGATAGTGATGATCTGCCCATAGATGAGCGCTTTTTTGTGAGAAAGTGCTAAAGTAAAGAGAGATTTGAGTGTAAAATTTTCGTTTTGCATTACATATTTTGATTACATTGAAAATAGTTGCAAAAAGCACCATGGTATTTTGCAAAATTTACTTGTGTGAGTGTTCCGTATTTTTTAAGTACAACATCTTTAGAAACTACAAAAGTCTTACGTGTCATCACCTTAGAAGCTACAGGAATAGACCCGTTCAAAAAATCTTTATTTTCTAAAAGAAGCTCATCTTGATGAAGATTATGTATTTTTGAGCTGATAGGAATAGCTATAAAATCGTTATAGGGCAAATTGTCTTTAAGTACTAAAACAGGTCTCTGTTTTGATTTTTTAAGATCAGAAAAATAAAACTCACAAAGCAATATATCGGCTTCTTTTATCTCCATATCGCGTCTTCACTTTCATCTTTCCAGTCATCAACAAGATGCGCAGAATGGTCTGTAAAAGCCTTTAGTTCTTGAGTGTCTTGTTGGCAGTCTTGAACATCTTCTAAGATCTGCAACTCTTTAGAATTAAGATTTTTTAGAAAAAACATAATATGAGAATAGATACTCTCATTCACTTGAAGCTTAATTGTATGCATCTCTTTTTCCTTAAAATATGTTCTTTGATTATAGCATACTCGTTATAATTGTATCTATATTTTATGAAAGAGTTTTATGATACAACTAATAAATATTTCCAAAAGTTTTACAGGCAATTCGCTTTTTTCTGATCTTAATTTCAAACTCAACCCTGCTAATCGCGTGGGGCTTGTAGGGCGTAATGGGAGTGGGAAATCTACTCTTTTTAAGATAATTCTCGGCGAGCTCAGCCCCGACAGTGGGGAGGTCTCTATTCCAAAAGGGTATAGAATTGGTGCGCTCAAACAGCATCTCGTCTTTAGCGAATCGAGTGTGCGCGAAGAGGTCGCTTTGGCACTGAGTGAAGAGATGAAGTATGATATTTATCGTGCAGAGAAGATCCTCTTTGGTTTGGGCTTTACATCCCAAGATCTCGACCGTGACCCCCTCTCTTTTTCTGGGGGCTATCAGATCCGCATCAACCTTGCAAAATTGCTTGTTGCCGAGCCAAACCTTTTGCTTCTTGATGAGCCGACCAACTACCTTGATATTGTCTCGCTTCGCTGGCTCAAGAGCTTTTTGCGTAGTTTTGATGGGGAGGTGATTTTAATCACTCACGATAGAGATTTTATGGATGCTGTGAGTACGCATACCATGGGGCTCATCCGTAAAGAGTTACGTATCATAGAAGGCGATACTCATAAGTTTTATGCAAAGCTCGCCGAGGATGATGTTCTCTATGAAAAGCAAAAACTCTCTCAAGATAAAAAAGTAAAAGAGCTCGAGGATTTTATTGCGCGAAATAAAGCGCGCGCATCTACCGCTGCTTTGGCGCAATCAAAGGTCAAACAGCTTGAGAAGATGCAGCTGTTAGATGATCTCGCACACGATAGCTCTTTAGATTTTGATTTTCGCCTTAAAGAGACACCGGCAAAGGTTCTTTTAGATGTCAAAGATCTCAGTTTTGGCTATAAGCCTGAGCATCTACTTTTTGAAAATATCTCTTTTACCCTTGCCAAGGGGGAGTGTTTGGGGATCATCGGGAAAAATGGAAAAGGGAAATCAACTCTGCTCAACACACTTGCAGGGGAACTCAAAGCGCTGAGTGGAGAGGTGAAGTTTCATGTGAGTACTGAGTTTGCCCACTTTGGACAAACCAATATCAACCACTTGCATCTCGAAAATAGTGTACTCGATGAGATCTATAGTGCGAACCCAAAACTCGATGCTGCTACGGTACGCGGGATCGCAGGGGCGATGATGTTTAGCGGGGATGATGCTAAAAAGAAGATATCTTTGCTCTCAGGGGGTGAAAAGAGCCGTGTAATGCTAGGCAAGATCCTCGCACGCGAAGTGAATCTACTCTTTTTGGATGAACCAACCAACCACCTTGATATGGAGTCGATCGAGGCACTTACGCAAGCTATCAAAAGCTTTGATGGCTCTGTAGTTATCGTTACCCACTCAGAAGAGCTTTTGCGTAATGTGTGTGATAGACTCATTGTTTTTGCCAAAGAGGGTGCCGAGTATTTTGATGGGGGCTATGAGAGCTTTTTAGAGAAGATCGGCTGGGAAGATGAGGAGCAAGAGAGCAAGCAAAAAACCCCTGCTGCTGGGAATAAAAAAGAGAACAAAAAACTGCGCGCCCAGCTGATAAAAGAGCGGGGTGAGCTTTGTAATCCTTTGAAAAAGAGTGTTGAAAAAGCAGAAAAAGAGATTATGAAACTCGAAGAGGAGCTCGAAGCGCTCCATGAAGATCTCGTAGATGCTTCTAACAAGTCTGATAATTCTAAAATTATGGAGTTTTCACAAGAGATCGCTAAAAAAGAGAAGAAGATAGAGGAGTTGTTTGAGAGTTTAGAAGAGGCGCAAACGACGTTTGACGAAATCACTGCGGAGTTTGAAGAGAAATTAACGGAGTTAGAGGGTTAGCATTGTTATCCCCTCGTAACACAGGCTTTAGCCTGTAAAACAACAGCAACTTTTTAAAAACGGACTGAAGTCCGTGTTACAGGAAAACTCTTTCGTAACACAGGCTTTAGCCTGTAAGAGCAACAGCAACTTTTTAAAACGGACTGAAGTCCGTGTTACGGATAAGCTTTCATTTGTAACACAGGCTTCAGCCTGTAAAAATCTACAGCCAGATCAGTTTTGTGCTGCAATTGCATTTGCAATACGTTGCAGCGTCTCATCCTTACCAATAATCGCCATCACGCTATCAAGCCCTGGTCCACTCATTTTGCCTAAGAGTGCAACACGTAAAGGCTGTCCAATCTTTCCAAAACCTATCTCCATTGTATCGACCACCTCTTGCATCACATCATGATAATCTGTTGGGAGGTGAAGCTCTTTTGCCTCGGAAAGTTTGGTTCCAAAAGTATTGAGGATCTCTACAGAGTCTGACTTGAAAGCTTTCTTGATCGCTTTTTCATCGTAAGACTGAGGTGTATTTAATATCTCAGTGATAAGTTCTTTGAGCTCTACGAGCGTTTTTGCACGCTCTTTGAGTGCATCGAGCAAGATCTCTTTTTTATCATGGGATGTGAGCAAGAGTCCATATTCAGTAAGTAACTCTGCAAGCTCAGCGTTAGGTGTGTTTTTGATATAGTGAGCGTTGAGCCACTCTAACTTTTGGGTGTTGTAGATAGAAGCTGATTTGTTGATATCTTTTGGGTTAAAAAGCTCAATCATCTCCTCCATAGAAAAGATCTCTTGATCTCCATAGCTCCAACCAAGACGCACCAAAAAGTTTAAAAGTGCTTCAGGCGTGTAGCCCATCTCTTTATATGCCATTACATCCGTAGCTCCATCACGCTTTGAGAGTTTTTTCCCCTCTGCATTGTGGATCATTGGGACATGGTAAAATTTTGGTACATCAAATTCGAGTGCTTCATAGACTATGATCTGCTTTGGAGTATTAGAGAGGTGATCGTCTCCGCGGATCACTTCGTTGATCCCCATAAGTGCATCATCAATTGCTACGACAAAGTTGTACGTTGGGCTTCCATCTGCACGTGCGATAACAAAATCATCCAAGATATCTTCTGCTTGAAAGACTACATCCCCTTTGACACCATCTTTGACCACAATAGCACCTGTTTTAGGTGCTTTAATGCGCACTACTGGCTCGATCCCCTCAGGTGGAGTTCCTTTAAAGTCACGGTAGCGTCCATCATACATAGTGCGCTCTTTGTTTGCCATTTGTGTTTCACGAAGTGCTTCTAGCTCCTCTTTGCTCATATAGCAGTAGTAGGCTTTGTCCTCATCAAGAAGTTTTTGGATATATTTTGCGTAGATCTCACCCCTTTGTGATTGGTAGGTGATCTCACCATCGTGTTTGAGACCAAGCCACTCAAAAGCGTGTAAGATCGCCTCAGCTGCCTCTTGGGAGTTTCTCGCTTTGTCGGTATCTTCGATACGAAGCACAAACTCCCCTTTATTTTTTTTAGCCCACAGATACGAAAAAAGAGCAGTACGTAAACCACCGATATGTAAATAGCCTGTCGGACTTGGAGCAAAACGTGTAACAACCATGCAAAAACCTTTAACGAAAGAATGGTCGAATTTTAGGCTAGTATTGGTTAAAAGTTGGTAAAATAATCCCTTATTTTAAAAGAAATGGAACTCTATGATGAAATTATTTTTACCCCTCTTGCTTGTTGGCTCTTTGTATGCCCAAATCACCAATGGTGTGGCTGTTGTTGTCAAAGGGGAGGCGATTACTCTTTATGAGATCCAAAAAGAGATGGAACTCGCAAAAATTGATGCTTCAAGAGCCACAGATGCTTTGATCCGTAAAAAGCTAGAGGAGCAAGAGACACAGGAGAGAAAGATATCTGTTACATCCACAGAAGTGTATGATGATATCAAAAAAACGGCCGCTGCGAATAATATGAGTGTGAGCCAGTTCTATGACGCGGTGCGCGAGTCGAATGGACTCAGCTCTTCTGAGCTTAAAGAGAAGATCAAAGAGAAGCTTCTTTCACAAAAACTGTATGCTTCTATCGCGTATTCAGCACTCTCTGAGCCAAGTGAGAGCGAGATACAAGAATATTATGCGCTTCACAAAGAAGAGTTCGCGCATCCAAGTGCTTTTGACGTGACCATCTATAGTGCAAAAGATGGCTCAAGACTTCAAGAGAAGATCGATAATCCTATGTTCTATGCTCCGGATGTATCAACAGAGAGACAAACTCTGCCATACAACCGTATCCCACCAGAGCTTGCTTCACTTTTAGAATCGACAAAAGTAGATAGTTTTAGCCCTGTTGTTCCAGATGGAAAAGGGGGCTTCTTTAGCTTCTACATCCATAGTATTGAAGCTGCCCAAGAGGGGGATATTCAAGGTGCAAAAGACGAGATCATCAATGCGATCATGGCAGAAAAAAGAGAACAAGTTTTAGGGGATTACTTCGCGAGATTGCGTCACAATGCAGATATCAAGATCGTAAGAATGCCAGAATAGACAAATATTTAAGATGAGTTTTGGTATCATTGAAATAGTTTTTTTAAAGGAATGTTAAATGAAGAAAATAGTAGTAAGTCTTAGTGCATTTTTAATATTAGGTCTCCAAGCGGCGGATATCAACACAAATATGCATACGATGAAAGAGGGTCTTGTAAGTATTCAAGATGGTTTTTTATACAATAACCAAGAAGCAGTTGCGAACGGAATCGTACAGATCAAAAAAGCAAACGAGATCTTTCATGATAAAGATTCTGTAGCAAAATATCTTCCAAAAGATAAAAAGAAACTTGTGGGTGTAACACTTTTGAGTGCAAAAAGACTCAGCTCAGATCTTGATGCGATGAGTGAATATTTGGCTCAAGGAAATATGCTCGAAGCGGCAGTACTTCATTCAGATATCATTAAAGACTGCACACGTTGCCACGCGATCGTAAGAGGCTGGTAAGGTTTTAAAAAAAGGGGTTTGAATACAACGGAAAATTATCCGTTGTATCTCTCGAGGTATTTTGTATCGAAGTTGTTTGAGATAAAGTCTTCGTTTTCCATCATTTTGAGGTGGAATGGGATCGTTGTTTTGATTCCGCTTACTTTGAACTCACTAAGCGCTCTGTGCATTCTTGCAATTGCGTCTTTTCTGTCTTTTCCACGAACAATAAGCTTTCCAATCATAGAATCATAGATCATTGGTACGATATATCCAGCGTGCGCATGAGAATCGATTCTCACATCTTTTCCACCTGGTGCTACCCACTCTTTGATCTTCCCTGGACATGGCAAGAACTTGATAGGATCTTCTGCAGTGATACGACACTCTATTGAGTGCCCACGAAGTTTTACGCTCTCTTGTGCAGGAAGCTCTTTGCCCTCTGCGATCTCGATCATCATCTTGATAAGATCAAGATCACTTACCATCTCAGAAACACAATGCTCTACCTGAAGACGTGTGTTCATCTCCATAAAGTAAAAGTCTAGGTTTGCATCAAGTAAGAACTCGAAAGTACCTGCACCCTCATATTTTATATATTTTGTCGCTCTTACCGCTGATTCCCAAAGTCTCTCTCTTACCTCTTGGGTGAGAACTACTGCAGGAGATTCTTCGATAAGCTTTTGGTGGCGTCTTTGCATAGAACAGTCACGCTCACCTACGTGAAGTACATTTCCATGTGCATCTGCCATAATCTGAACTTCGATGTGACGTGGATTTTTGATAAATTTTTCCATATAGATCGTGCCATCGCCAAATGCTGTAACCGCTTCACTCTCTGCTGCTAAAAATGCATTTTCAAGGTAGCCTTCCTCTTCGACAACACGCATACCGCGTCCACCACCACCTTGAGCAGCCTTGAGGATCACTGGATAGCCAACTTCTGCAGCTCTTTTTTTCGCATCAGCGATATCTGTGATCGCTCCATCACTTCCAGGAACAACAGGAACACCTGCTGCGATCATCACATCTTTTGCTTTTGATTTATCACTCATAAGAACCATAACTTCAGGAGTTGGCCCGATAAATTTGATCTTGTGGTGTGTACAGATCTCAACAAAGTGTTGGTTTTCACTTAAAAATCCATAGCCTGGGAAGATCGCATCACACTGACTAATCTCAGCCGCAGAGATAATTGCAGGGATATTCAAATAGCTTTTATTACTTGGACCGTCTCCGATACAAATCGCTGCATCTGCAAGTTTGAGATATTCACTTCCTTTGTCTGCTGTAGAGTAAACTGCTACAGCCTCCTTACCCATCTCTTTGATCGTTCTAATCGCACGAAGAGCAATCTCCCCACGGTTAGCAACTAAAATTCTTTTGATTTCAGCCATAGTGTTATATTTTCTCCACTATGAATAGAGGCATATCGTACTCAACCGCTTGACCGTTTGTTGCTAAGATATCAATGATTTTACAGTCAAACTCAGCTTCGAGTTCGTTCATGATCTTCATCGCTTCTAAGATCGCGACTACTTGACCTTTTTTCACAGTGTCGCCCACTTTGACAAATGAAGGAGAATCTGGTGATGGTGATGCATAAAAAGTTCCAACCATAGGAGAGAGGATAGCATCACCCGTGATCTCTGCAGGTGCCACAGGAGCAGCTGGAGCCGAACTTACAGGAGCCGCTGGAGCAACTGGTGCAGGAGCTGCAACTGGAGCGAATGTGCCTGTGTTTTTTTCTAGTTCGATTGAAAAATCCTCTTTTGTGATCTTCATTCTAGAAAGACCGCTCTCGTCAAATTGACTCATGAGGGATTTGATCTGTTTTGTGTCCATATGTAATACTCCAAAATATATAAAAATTTGCGTTATAATACCATAATATAAATTAATTTATTAAGAACACTTCGATGCTTTGAATATTCAAAAGAGAATAATCAAGTGTCTTAAAACCAATACAAAAGACAAAAATGTTAAGTGATCAAAACTTTATAAACATCGCAAAAGAGATAGCTACAGCCTCGAAATGTGTCTCTAAACAAGTGGGTGCTGTGATCGTCAAAGATGGGCGAGTCCTGAGCACTGGATATAACGGAACCCCGGCTGGATTTATGAACTGCTGTGACCACTGGCAAGGGGAATACACAAAAGAGCATCACGAATGGTCTAAAACCTATGAGATCCATGCGGAGATGAATGCGATTATCTGGGCTGCGAGAAAAGGGATTAGCATCGAGGGAGCGACGATCTATGTCACTTTGGAGCCATGTAGCGATTGTAGTAAAAATATCATTGCAAGTGGAATTACGCGCATAGTGTATGCGAAACCTTATGAGCATAACCACTCAGATGTGATCTCAAAATTCATTCAAGACAACGGGGTGGTGATAGAGCAACTCTCAGGAGATGAGAGCCACTAATTTTGTAAAAATTCTTCTACCAATGAGGGTGGGCGCGCGATGATCGCTTTGTCACCTTTGATAAGGATCGGACGCTCTATAAGCTTGGGATGTTGCACCATTGCTTCAATAAGTCTTGTCTCGTCCTTCTCTTGTTGTAGTCCAAGTTCTTTATAAATATCTTCTTTTGTTCGCATCAACTCTCTTGGGGTGATCCCTAACATTTTTAAGAGTATTTTGATCTGCCCTTTATCAGGCGATTTTTCAAGATATTTGATGATATCCTTTTCACATTCATGCTGCTCTAAAAGGCTAAGTGCTTCACGTGATTTTGAGCATCTTGGGTTGTGCCAAATTGTAACTTTATCCATCAAATTTCCTTTTTTTTATCGCTATTTTACACTATAATTGTTTTAAAAAAAATGTGAGGCTCTGTGCTATGGGATATGAATCAACGTATAAAAAATTAGCCGATTTTGGGCGCAATCTCTTGAGTAAAACATCTTTGGTGGATGGACTGCCACTCATATCAAAATACGCAAAAGAGGTCATAGGTGCCGATAGATGCTCCATCTTTATCAATGATCTTGAGAAAAATGAGCTTTGGACGACACTCGCTGATGGAGTGGAAAAGAAGATCGGAA
>JAVETX010000046.1:0-18237 GCA_034005845.1 Sulfurimonas sp.
TGGATTTTAACTGGATGCAGATCGAGCTTCTCTTTATTGAGAGTTATATCGGGATTTTCAAATACCAACTTGCTCTTGTGCTCCTAGCTCTGAGCCTCCCCTCTTTTATCACAAAGCAAAATCTCAAATACACCCCACTTTTGCTTCTACTCTTTACTCTTGATCTCTCAAAAGTAGAACAAAAAGATGCCCCACTCAAAATCAAACTCTTTGCAAGTGATATCGCTCAAGAGAATAAATGGAGACGAGAAAATCTCCATACCACTGTGACAATGATCTTTGATGCGATCAAAAAAGCAAGTGCACAGGGCTATGATCTCATCGTCTTACCAGAGTCTGTATTTCCTTTGTATCTTAACAAACATCCCAAGCTTATCGATGCGCTTTTAGAACACTCTTATGATATTAGCATCGTTACAGGAGCGCTTTTGTATGAGGAGGATCAAAGCTATAATGTAAGTTATCACTTTGAAGATGGCAACTACACAGTTGCAAAAAAGATGATCTTAGTTCCTTTTGGAGAGTACATCCCACTGCCAAAATTTGCCCAAGATTTTATCAATGATATGTTCTTTGCAGGGGAAGCTGACTTTGCTACAGCAAAGGAGCCAACAGATTTTCTTATCAAAGGGGTCAAGTTTCGCAATGCCATCTGCTATGAAGCGACATGCCAAGAGCTTTATGATGGGGATGTAGCATTTATTGTTGCGATGAGTAACAACGCTTGGTTTGCCCCCTCGATCGAGCCTACACTTCAAAACCTACTTATGCGCTATTATGCACGCAAAAATGGGGTGACGATCTACCATTCTGCAAACTCCAAAGGGAGCGGTATCATAAAGTAACAATCAAATTGTGAGTTTTAGATATAATACCAAAAAACTACAATGTAGATAGGAATTATCCATGCTTAATTTAAAAAATCCTAATCTTTATAACAACCGTGAACTCTCGTGGCTGCAGTTTAATACAAGAGTATTAAAGCAAGCCCAAGACACTTCACTTCCACTTTTAGAGCGTCTTAAATTCCTTGCAATTTATGGCACAAACCTTGATGAGTTTTACATGATTCGTGTTGCAGGGCTCAAAAAACTTTTCACTGCTGGTATTATTGTTTCTGGTGCTGATAAGCTCACCCCTTTGCAACAACTTCGTGAGATTCGCGAATACCTGCATCAAGAGCAGCAAGTAGTAGAGCATTGTCTCTCAGAGATTCTTGCAAAACTTGAAGATGAAGGGATCTTTATCAAGTCTTACGATGAAGTTACTCAGCGCGACAAGGTGCAGCTCAAACGCTTTTTTTATGAGAATATCTACCCTGTTATCATCCCGATCGCAATTGATGCAACACACCCTTTCCCACATCTCAACAACCTCAGCTTTGGATTGATCGTCAAGCTCAAGGATGCAGAAGATGAGACAATTGATAGATTCGGGATCATTCGTGTACCTCGTGTATTAGACCGTTTTATTGAACTTCATAGTGGTGTGTATGTCCCTATCGAGAGTTTGGTCGCAAAACACGTAGAAGATCTTTTTCCAGGATATAAGCTCCAAAAATACGCATCATTTCGCGTGACCAGAAATGCTGATATCGCGATAGAAGAAGAGGAAGCAGACGACTTTTTAGAGATCCTTGAAGAGGGGCTCAAACTCCGCCGTAAAGGGGAGATGGTACGCCTTGAGATGGGAAGTAATTCTGATGAGGAGATCGTCAACTTTATCAATCGCCATACCAATGTTTATAAAGATGATATCTATAAATTTCATACTTTTTTAAACCTCTCAAGTCTTTGGCAGATCGTTTCAAACAAAGATTTCGCACATCTTTTACTACCACCGTTCAAGCCTAAGAATCTTCCACCACTCGACCATAATGAGAATATTTTTAGCACGCTTGAAAAACAAGACATACTACTCTATCACCCGTATGAAAGTTTTGAGCCAGTGGTGAACCTCATCCAAAGTGCCGCTAAAGATCCTGATGTGGTCTCTATTAAGATGACACTTTATCGCTCAGGAACCAACTCACCGATCGTTCAAGCCCTTATGAGTGCGAGTGAATCTGGCAAGCAAGTCACCGTAATGGTAGAGCTCAAAGCGCGCTTTGATGAAGAGAATAATCTTATCTGGGCAAAAGCTCTAGAAAAAGCGGGAGCGCACGTGATCTATGGGATCAAAGGGTTTAAAGTACATGCAAAAGCAGCCCTTATCACGCGCCGTAAAAACGGAAAACTCAAGCAATACGCACATATAGGAACAGGAAACTACAACCCATCGACTGCAAAGATCTATACCGATCTTAGTTATCTCACAAGCAAAGATGTCGTAACAAATGATCTTACACGCTTTTTCCATTTTCTCACTGGCTTTAGTAAAAAAGGCAAGCTCAATGAGCTCTATATGGCTCCTGCACAGATCAAACCAAAGCTCCTCTCGTTGATCCAAAATGAGACAAGAAAAGGTGCCGATGGGCAGATTATCGCAAAAGTAAACTCTTTGGTAGATGATGACATTATCCGCTCACTGTATAAAGCAAGTATGGCTGGAGTTAAAGTCGATCTCATCGTACGTGGAATCTGCTGCCTCAAACCTGGGGTAGAAGGGGTAAGTGAAAACATCCGAGTGATCTCTATCTTAGGGAAATATCTTGAGCATCCGCGTGTATTTTATTTCAAAAATGATGCGACCAAAGTGTATATCTCAAGTGCTGACTGGATGCCAAGAAACTTGATGCGAAGAATCGAGCTTCTCACGGCGATCAAAGATGAAGCTGCAAAAGAGCGTATTTTACAAATACTTAAGCTTCAATGTTCTGATAATGAGTTGGCACACGAGCTTCAAGAGGATGGTTCGTACAAGAAAATATCTAACGACGCGAACACTCCAAAGATCAATAATCATAAAATGTTAGAAGATTTTGTCAACAAGATCACCAAAGCAACCAAAAAAGAGAGTGCTTCGAGTGTCCAACAACTCGCATCACGCCTTTTTGTAGAGAGTTAAGATGCTTTATCCATACAAAAATATGATGCCAAAACTTGGTCAAAACACTTGGGTCGCACCCTCTGCGGATGTAGTGGGTGATGTCACGTGTGGCGAAGAGTGCTCTATTTGGTTTGGATGTGTGGTACGTGGGGATGTACACTACATCCAAATAGGGGATCGTGTCAATATTCAAGATCTCTCTATGATCCATGTCACACACTACAAAAAAGAGGATAAGAGCGATGGCAATCCTACTATAATTGGCGATGATGTGACCATTGGGCATCGTGTGATGCTTCATGGATGCACAATTGAGAGTGCGTGCCTTATCGGTATGAGCGCGACAATACTTGATGGTGCTGTCATAGGCAAAGAATCGATCGTGGGTGCAGGTGCTCTTGTGACAAAAAACAAGGTCTTTCCTCCGCGCTCTTTGATCATGGGATCTCCTGCAAAACTTGTGCGCGAGCTCAGCGATGAAGAGGTTGCAGAGCTTTATGCATCGGCTGCTCGCTATGTTGCTTTTAAAAGCGAATACCAAAACTAAAGATGCCAGAATTTTTCATCTATGCTGATATCATCGGGATCATCGCTTTTTGTATCAGTGGATTTCTCATCGCTATCAAAAACGATCTTGATATTCTAGGTATTCTCATCGCTTCTACCCTCACCGCACTAGGTGGTGGCGTGCTTCGCGATGCTATTTTGAGCACCTCCCCTTTTGCTTTTACACATATCTATCCAGCCCTCACCCTCTTTATTACACTTGGAGTGATTATGCTTTTTAAACTCTACACAAAACCCTCATTAGAGCAAAAATGGGTCTTTGTGATAAGTGATACCATCGGGCTTGTTGCTTTTAGCATTACGGGGGCTATTCTTGCTATCAATGCGGAGTTTAACTTTTTTGGGGTGGTGATACTAAGCTTTATTACAGCTATTGGCGGTGGGGTAACTCGGGATGTAATGATCAACCAAGTCCCTACCGTTTTGGTGAGTGACTTTTATGGATCGATTGCAGTGATTGTCGCGGTTTTACTCGCTTTATTAGACTTTTTTGATGCTATCAATCAGTTTAGCATTATTGGCGTAGCCCTTTTAAGTATCGCTCTACGCCTCTTAGCATTTTATAAAAAATGGCATCTGCCTAAGCTGAGTAAAAATTAAAAGGCAGTAAATGTGAGTAAAGCTTTAGCGATCACGCGTACATCACCTAGATTATACACAAGGTGCTCATAACCTTGGTTGAGGGAAATAAAACAAGGCTTTGCATCACGTATTGAAGCTTTTTTGATCCACATCCGCTGCTCTTGAAAAACTAGGTAAATCGATCCTTCTTCAAACTCTTTTTGCGAAAGGTCAGCCACAACAAGAGCCTTGTCTTGAATCAATGGCTCCATCGATCGACCATCTACTTGTATTACAAATAAGGATTCCAAAGTATAAGGCTTTGGTAAAAGTGCCTCAGAAAAAGTCAACTCTTGATTTTTATTATATTCTAGCGTGATCGTTTGCATAGAAAGCTGTTAAGTTCTATAGTCCGCATTGATCTTGACATATTCATATCCAAGATCACATCCAAAGGCTCTAAAGCTTCCCTTTGCAATTCCAAGATCACAAGAGATGGTAAAACTTTGTTTTTGCATCACAGCTGCGGCTTGCTTCTCCATCGCCTCATCAAAAAGAAGCTCCCCTTTTTTATAAACGCAAAGATCATCAAAAGAGATACTTAAGCTCTCCTCATAAGCTTCCACACCGCTCGCTCCTACAGTTGAAGCGATACGTCCCCAGTTTGGGTCTTCACCAAAGAGCGCTGTTTTAACAAGGAGTGAATTAGAGAGTGCTTTGGCTACGATCTCTGCTTCTTGGTTGTCTTTTGCACCAGTGACATCATAGGTCACAAGCTTCGTCGCACCCTCACCATCACGCACCATCTCTTTGGCTAAGAAAAGCATGATATTATGAAGTGCTTCTTTAAACGCTTCTTTGTGATAGACGCCACTTTTTGCGTTACTCAAAAGCATCACCGTATCGTTTGTCGAAGTATCTCCATCGACACTCGCGGCATTAAAAGTGGTGATCGTGACCTCATCTAATATCTCTTGCATCTCTGCTTTTTTAACAGCTGCATCGGTGGTGATAAAACAAAGCATCGTTGCCATAGCAGGGTTGATCATCCCTGCCCCTTTTGCCATTGCACCGATATGAAAGAACGTGCCATCTTCAAGCTCCACTTTGTAGGCACACTCTTTAGAGAATGTATCGGTTGTCATGATCGCTTGTGCGGCTGCATGAGGATTTCTCGCACTTAAATCAAAGAGTTTCATCCCCTCCATGATCTTTTGTTTTGGAAGTCTCACACCGATTACACCCGTAGAGCTCATCACAGGATTGATCACTTGTTCCCCAGATGAGGCAAGCACCTCTTCAATATCTTCGATCCCTGCTTTTCCTGTCATAGCATTTGCATTTTTGGAGTTGATCATCACAAAATTTGTCTGAAAATCTCCCTTTGCTCTAAAGTGCTTGATAGGTGCTGCACACATTTTATTGGTAGTAAATACAGAAGCGATGTCACAGAGTGTATCACTATAGATAAATGCCATATCTTTTGCACCCTCTTTTTTGAGCCCTGCACTTATCCCATCGGCAAAAAAACCATCACTTGCACACACACCACTTTGCAGCTCAATTAATTTATACATAACGTAATTCCTTTGGCTTTTCTCTTCTTCTTAAAATATCGCGCGTCATATTGATACCTGCTTGGCTTCCTATGAGTAAAAGCTTACACTCACTCGTTACCAAAACATCCCCTTTTGGCATCGCCAAAAATTTTCCATCTTTTTTAGTGATCCCTATAACGGATGTATTAGTGATCTGGCGAATATGTGTCTCTTTGAGCTTTTTGAGCACTGCCCAACTATATTTTGGAACCTCTATCTCTTGCATATTGAGAGGGTTATCACTTCTATAGAGAAACTCTTCAAGAAGGTTTTCCATATCAGGGCGCGCCGCCATTGCACTTACCCTTTGTGCTGTGAGTTTTGTCGGAGACACAACCGTATCAGCTCCAAGTTTTTTTAACTTTTCTACATCTTCCATGCTATCAGAAGAGGAGATGATGTAGTAAGGTCGAGGAAGAAAATGCTCTTTTTCAAAAAGTCTCACAGAGGCGATAAGCGCAATATTATCCGAGGTTGAACTAGAGAGTGTAATAAGCCCTCTCGCAGAGGCCATATGTGCTTTGAACATACTGATCTCAGCATGTGGTTCAGTATGAAGATATGCGGGATACTTATATTCTCTCGCCCACTCATGGATCTCTTCACGTGGATCCAATACAACAAAAGGTATATGGTTTTTTCGCAACTGTTTTGTTACTTCTATCGTATATTCATTATGATAACAAACAACAAAATGCTTTTTAAACCTTGCTATTTTATAGAGCATCCTTCTCTCCTTCAATATTTTACTCAGCTCGCCTCGACGCACAACATCTACTACAATACCCACCGCAACAGTAAACACAGTGAAGCCTAAAATAATAAGCGTTACCGTAAATATTTGTCCTGCAGCAGAAAATTCCCCCTCTTTTAAAGATCCAAATCCAACAGTTGTAAAAGTATAACCTGATTGAAAAATAGCATCCATAATGGAATAATCTTCTATATAGATATAGCCGAGTGTTCCTATGATCATACAAAGTTGAACGAGAATAATTGGGGTTCTAAATGGTAGAAGTTGAGCGTAAAGCTCATCGTTGAGTGTGATATGTGGTTTGGGAGAAGCCTCCCAATGGAGAAATTTGCGAATCCTCGATAAAAGATTCACTTAAATTCCTTCAGTACTAAGAATTTTTCTTAAGTGTGCGTAGTTCTTTTGCAGAAATCTTAATTTTCTTCGTAGTACCGTCTTCTAGGGTAATACGCACAGTTCTTAAGTTAAGTAAAAAACGACGCTTTGTTCTATTTTTTGCATGTGAAACATTGTTCCCGCTCATCGGGCCTTTGCCACTTATAGCACATTTTCTTGCCATGACTGTTATCCTTGTTTAGGTTTTAAAGTTGCGAATTATACCAACGCTAAGCAAAACTGCAACTTAAGTCTTTCTAATTTAAATAAAAAGTTATAAGAAGATTATACCCATTTATTATTCTTTTATCTATTAAAAGTTAGAATATCCCAAAATTCAACCATCTTATTATAAATGGCATTACAGTGATTACACAACAAGCGATTGAAAACTATATAGAAAAGATACCACCCTCTCCAAAGATTTTGAAACAAACTCTTGTTTATTTAAATGCTGGGGAGCTGGTCAAAGCGGCAAAGATTGCAGAGGGAGATATTGCGCTCAAAGCTTATCTCAAAAGTATTGTGAACAAGCCTATCTACGGCTTTAGTAATGAGGTTAGTGATATCTCACAGATCTTTGGTATTTTGGGTGTTTCAGGCTCACAACAGTGTGTTTATAACTATATGATAAACCTCCTTTCCCCTAGTAAGTGGAAACTCTTTAAGCTCAACCGTGCCTCTTTTGATGATCTGCAAGCACAACTCTCTACGAGCTGGAAAAAGATTCTTGAGCATCTTGATATCAAAGATAAAGATATAGAGAGTGCCATTACACTCCTTCCATCAAGTATAATTATTGCAGAAGCGCTCTTTTGTGAGAAGATCGAAGATGTCAATCTCTTACGAAGTACTAAAAATCTCGATTTCAATACGATCTTGCTTCGTTTATGCCAAATGGATCTTTTTGATATTTGTGAAGCGATCGCTCTTAAATGGGAGATGCCAAGTCTACTTGCAGATATTGTCCTCGCCTCTTCTGGTATACGTGAGCCACAAGGAGAGCCTGTAGATACTCTTGGAAAATGGATGCATCTTTTGCTCTTTTATGAACTCTCCAAACCAACATTTGCTAAAGCTGGACTCAATGACTTCATAGAGTTTCAGATCGATTTTGTTTCAGATATTTATGAAGAGTTTGCAACACTAATGGAGATCCAATGAGAGCCGTAGTCAAAGATTCTATCGCTATTTTTTCCCCACAAGGTTTTTTAGATGCGACCAATGCACAGTCTCTTCTCACCGTAGAAGATATCGCGGCAACAGAGAGCCTCAATGTAGATATGGTGCTTGTCTCGCTTAAAAAAGTTATCTTCTTTAATAGAAACGGCTTAGATACTTTTGTCAAGATGCTCTCAAAAGTGCGTGCAAAAAATCGCTCTATCGTAGGGTTTTGTGATGTAGATCATAAAAAATATCAAGCGATTACAAAGTTTTATGATGGAAATATTAATTTTTCAGTTTTTAAGTCTCGGGATGTAGCGGCTCTTTTCTCTACCACTTTTAAAAATCAGCAAAAAAATGTTCTTCTTTATAGTGAAGATAAAAGTCAACGCTCTGCTATGGCAATAGAACTTCACGACAACGGGCACAATCCAATCATCGCACAGAGTCGAGCTGAGTTTGATGAGAAAAGATCTAATGGAAGCTATGATGTAGTGATCGTCGATACCTATTTGGGGCAAATGGGGCAACAAGTCGCCGCACGTGTTACGGGCAATGCGGTAATTTATACGGTTTCTTCTTTTCTTGACAATGAGATCTCTGATTCTTTTAATATCTCGTACCATAACAACTCTTTGAATGTAGGGTTTAGACTCTTTATATTTGATGCCTATAAAGTGGTCTCGATGAACATTCATGGTCTAAACTTTTTTTCCAAACTCGCAAGCTCGGCAGCTGAGTATAATGCAACAATCTGCTTTGTTGGATTTAACTTTGAAAAGACTCAAGCAAGTTTTAAAGACACCCTCGAAGATGCGGGGATCTTATTTTTTGATCAGATGGATGATATCCTCAAAAACAAACAACTCCTTGATGATCTCGGGGCAAGCTCTGCAGGAGCTATTAAAAATAAACGCACACTCAATAAGGTAATCGTCACAGAACTTCCACGCTTTATCAATGCGACTGTTCTCACCATCGAGATGATGACAAGTGCAAAAGCGCAAAAAGAAGCTGCACAGATCGAAAAGATCTCTATACAAAACAAAGAGGACAAGATTGCAAGCTCTATTGGATTTTATGGGGATATCGATGGGATGGTTATCTTGGTCTTTCCTCAAGCCATAGCAAAAAAGGCGTGTGAACTTCTCATCGGGGAAGCAACAGATGATACAGAGCTGATCCTTGACTCCCTTGCCGAGCTTGTCAATATCCTCGGTGGAAAAATAAAAACACTCCTTGCAGATGAAAAGATCAGTGTCAACATCACACTTCCAAGAACTTACGCAAGTATTGATAGTCTTTTAGAAGTGACACAAGAGAGAAAAGGTGTTCAAGTAGATCTCTCTTTTGCAGATGATAAATTTTTATTTTTCCTTACAAGATAAAAGCCTTCTCTAAATACTAAAAGAGTACAATAGCGCAAATATTTTTCAAGGAAATGTGATGCTTGTAGCTCCTAGTGTTTTATCAGCCGATTTTGGAAACTTACAAAGAGATGTTGAAGCGATTTGTAATGCTGGCTGTGATCTTGTCCATGTGGATGTAATGGATGGGCATTTTGTTCCCAACCTCACTATTGGACCTGTTGTTGTCAGTGCCATTGCAAAATGTGCAACAAAACCTCTTGACATTCACCTTATGGTTGAGAACAACACTTTTTTCGTAGAGCTCTTTGCACCACTCAAACCTGAATATATCTCCTTTCATATAGAAGAGGAGAAACATCCCCACAGACTGATTCAAAAGATTCGCTCTCTTGGGATCAAACCTGCGATCGTTTTAAATCCACACACTCCACCTGAGAGTATAGAGTTCTTGCTCGCTGACCTTGATATGGTCTTGCTTATGAGTGTCAACCCTGGCTTTGGGGGGCAAAGCTTTATCGAGAGTGTGGTTCCAAAAGCAAAAAGACTCGCAAGTATGAGAGATAAGATCAACCCTAAGTGTCTCATAGAAGTCGATGGTGGAGTAAGTGATGCCAATGTTGCCCTTTTAAAAGAAGCGGGAGTTGACATTGTAGTAGCTGGAAGCTATGTATTTAACCATGCAAGCAAAGCTGAGGCTATTAAAAGTCTGCAAATCTAATGCGTGTCAAAATTTGTGGCATCACTAGCTATCATGATGCAATGGAAGCGATTGAGGCTGGAGCAGATGCTCTGGGCTTTGTCTTTTATCCTCAGTCTCCTCGCTATATCACACCAAAAGATGCAAAAGAGATCATCTCAAAACTTCCCCCTTTTGTTGAAAAAGTAGCACTCTTTGTCAATGAAGATCCACAAACTATCAACGCTGTATGCTTGGATGTAGGTGCTACTCTTGCTCAGATCCATTTTGAAGCAGAGCCCGATTTTTATGAAGCACTCACCATTCCCCATCTCAAAGTGATTCGTGCGCAAAAAGCTGAAGATATTCTCACGTTTAGTGATGCATATAGACTCGTTGATGCTTACTGTGAAGCCTACGGTGGAGCTGGTAAACGACTCAATATTGATTGGTTTGAGGGAGTCGATTGTTCAAAGATCATTCTCGCAGGTGGGCTTAGTCCTGAGAATGTTGCTTCTGTAAAAAAATATGGCTTTTATGGTGTGGATGTAAGTAGTGGTGTAGAACAAAGTCACGGCAAAAAAGAGAGTAAAAAAGTAAGAGAGTTTATAAAAAATGCTACAACTTGATTTTGGTTTAGATGCAAAAAGCATCGCAAAACTCTCTGCCAAAGGTCTCGCATACGACACCCTCAAACAACAACTCGATGAAGATATAGATCTCTCTCTTGAGTTATGGCGTTCGCAAGGTCTTGAGATCGTAAAAAATCTAGGTAACTACTATTTTGCCACAAAGTTTATCCCTATCAATGAAGCGGAGTTTTGTATTGTCGATATCGAGACAAATGGCTCCAAGATAGAAAAGCATCAGATTATCGAGATAGCCGCTGTAAAAGTGAAGAACAATGAGATTATTGATACCTTCGAGTCAATGGTGCAATGTTCTGAGATCAATCCTCACATCACTACTATTACGGGGATCACTGTAGATCAAACGATAGATGCACCACCACTTGCAGAGGTATTACAAAAATTCAAACTCTTTTTAGGGGATGCGATTTTTGTGGCACACGATGTCAAGTTTGATTATCGGTTCATATCTCTCTCACTCAAAAAGATAGGTTTGCCCCCACTTCTTAATCGCTCAATCTGCTCTTTAGGTTTGGCAGAGCGCACAATTGAGTCATATAGATACGCGCTCTCTTATCTCAATGAATACTACAATCTTCATCCAGATGCAACACACCACAGAGCAATGTCGGATGTCATGACAACCTACAAACTTTTTATAAAATCATTGGAAAATTTGGATAAAAAAATAAAAACTGTAGAAGATTTGATCAAGTTTTCAAAAGAGGGGAAAAGGCTAAAGAGGGTAAAGTTTGACCCTTTAGCGAAAGTGAGTGAAGAGGTTCAAGAATAAAATTATTCTTGATACGCTCCAATACCTGTAAGTTTTTTATATCTTGCGTCCATTCTTTCCTCTTTACTCATCGCTTTTAATACTTCAAGCTCTCCAAGGAAATAATCAGCTAATGCTTTTGCACTGCTCTCTTTGTCTCTATGTGCACCAATGAGTGGCTCATCGATCACATCATCAATAAGTCCTAACTCTTTAAGATCTTCACTTGTGATCTTCATCGCGTTGGTTGCATCTTCTGCTTTTGCAGGATCGTTCCATAAAATCGCAGAACAACCCTCTGGAGAGATAACACTAAACACAGAGTAGCGCATCATAGCGAGTCTATCAGCTACACCAATAGCAAGTGCACCACCACTTCCACCCTCACCGATCACAATAGAGACAGTCGGAGTGTCTAGCTCTGCAAGCTCTAATAGGTTACGTGCGATCGCTTCACTTTGGTTACGCTCTTCTGCACCAAGCCCAGGATATGCACCCGGAGTGTCGATGAGCATTAAAAGAGGGATATTAAACTTCTCTGCCATTTTTGCAGCACGAAGTGCTTTTCTATAGCCCTCAGGATGTGGCATACCAAAGTTTCTCTTGAGTTTATTCTTTGTCCCTCTTCCTTTTTGCTCTCCGATCACCATAGTCTTTTGACCGCCGATATATCCTAGATAGCAAATGATCGCTGCATCGTCACGGAAATGTCTATCCCCATGGATCTCATACTTATCACGCATAATAAGATTGATATAATCAAGTGCATAAGGTCTATCTTGATGACGAGCAAGTTGAAGTTTTTGATAAGGAGAGAGGTTTTTAAACGTCTTTGCAACCTCTTTATCGAGTGATTTTTGTAAGATCTCTACAGCATGTTCATCATGACGAACTTGTGCTGAGATAATATCTTCTTGAATATTTTTTATTTTTTGTTCAAACTCTAAATATGTTGCCAATTGTAATCCTTATATTTAGACTTTTCTGAAAATCAATACGCCGTTTGTCCCACCAAATCCAAAAGAGTTACTCATAACTACATTAAGTTCAGCTTTTCTTGCTTCATTTGGAACGATATCGAGATCACAGTTCTCATCCGGTGTTTCATAGTTAATTGTCGGAGGAATGATTCCATCACGCATAGCCATAAGACATGTAACCGCCTCAATACCACCCGCTGCACCTAAGCAGTGACCGATTTGCCCTTTAATAGAGCTCATCGGAGGGCAATTTTCTTTGCCTCCTAAAAGCTCTTTAACTGCAGCAGTTTCATTCTTATCATTGATAGGTGTGGATGTACCGTGTGCATTGACATAGTCAATCTTTGGTTCACCTGCCATTTTGTATGCCGCTTTCATTGCGCGTGCTGGGCCATCAAGACTTGGAGTCGTGATATGGTTTGCATCACCACTCTCACCAAATCCAATAATCTCTCCATAAATATTTGCTCCACGAGCAACAGCGTCTTCGTATGTTTCAAGAACAAGTGCTGCAGCACCCTCACCCATAACAAAACCATCACGATCTGCATCAAAAGGGCGAGACGATCTTTTTGGATCATCATTTCTTGTAGAGAGTGCTTTCATCGCTGCAAATCCACCGATCCCTGCTCCTGTGATCGCAGATTCTGCTGCGACTACAAGCATCTTATCAGCTCCACCACACATAATCGTTTTTGTTGCTTCACTAATAGCGTGTGTTCCTGCTGCACAAGCTGTTACACTTGAGAGGTTTGGACCCTTTACGCCATGTTCAATAGAGATAAAGCCACCAAGCATATTTACCAGCGCTGATGGGATAAAGAATGGAGAGATTCTTCTTGGACCTTTTGTCTCGATAATAATAGAGTTTTTCTCAATAACAGGAAGACCGCCGATTCCAGAAGCCGCACTAATACCAAATCGCTCCATATCTGTGCCCTCAGGGATCTTTGCATCTTGCATCGCTTCAGTCGCTGCTTTGATACCAAGGTGGATAAATCTATCCGCTTTTTTCACCTCTTTTGGATCCATAACTGTTGCTGGGTCAAAATTTTTGACCTCACCTGCAATCTTTACACTGTAGCTTTCTGGATCGAAAATAGTGATCGTATCAATACCACATGCGCCTTCACATATAGCTTTAAACGAGCTCTCTTTGTCATTTCCTACTGAGTTTATCATTCCTATACCAGTAACTACTACTCTTTTCATTCAAAATTCTCCAAAAAATAAATTTGTAAAATACTTTTAACAATCAACATTTTTACAAATAAATTGACTATTAAAAAGATTTGTTATCCGAGGCAAAAGCCCCAGTATAATAAAGATATTACTTACTTTCGATATAGTTTACAACATCTTTAACAGTTTGAATTTTCTCTGCTTCATCATCAGGGATCTCAATATCAAACTTCTCTTCTAAAGCCATTACTAGTTCAACAACGTCAAGGCTATCAGCACCTAAATCTTCAACAAACTTCGCATCTTCTTTTACTTCGTCTGGGTTTACGCTGAGTTGCTCAACTACTACTTCTTTAATATCATCTAAAAGTGCCATCATAGCTCCTGTGGTTAATTATAATTTTGCGTAATTGTAGCATAAATAACTTAAGTAATTTAAAAAAACTGACAAAAAGGGGAAACCTTTTATGCCATATTCATTCCACCATTTACTTTTAAAGTCTCGCCTGTGATGTAGCTTGCATGGTCTGAGAGTAAAAATGCTGTTGCTTCTGCAACCTCACGTGCCTCTCCAAAACGAGCCATAGGGATCTTGGATGTAAAGCTCTCTTTTACCTCATCACTTAGCACATCTGTCATCTCAGTTGCTATAAAGCCAGGCGTGATCGTGTTGTAGCGAATACCACTTGTAGCCGCTTCTATCGCAAAGCTCTTGGTCATCGCGATCACTCCACCTTTAGAAGCAGAATAGTTCGTCTGCCCACCGTTTCCTGTTTCACCCACAATAGAAGCGATATTCACCACAGCACCAAACTTTTTCTTACGCATCACTTTCATACTCTCTCTACATCCGATGAAGCACGATGTAAGGTTTGCATTGATCACGCTCATAAAATCTTCTGTTTTCATACGAAGAGCAAGTTTATCATTTGTGATCCCTGCATTGTTTACAAGATAAGATAGCTCACCATCACAATCTACGATCGTTTTGATCGCATCGATAAATGCCGCTTCATCACTCACATCAAAACCGATCACAGCGGCATTGCCACCTGCAGCTTCGATCATCTCTTTGACTTTATCTGCTTCAGCTGCACCACTTCTATAATTCACCCATACTTTAAGTCCAAAACCTGCTAAAGTTTTTGCGATCTCTGCACCGATTCCACGGCTTGATCCTGTTACTAGTACATTTTTTCCTGAAAATTTCATATTTTACTCTCCTTGATTTGTTGTATTTTACTTTAGTTAAACGAGACTATGATCCATCTCTGCTGGGATCTCTAGATCCATCAGTTTTAAAACTGTCGGTGCAATATTATTGAGCCCGCCATTTTCTACTTTACTCACTCCATCAGCCATCACAAAGCACCATACTTTGCCAACGGTATGGTTTGTGAGCATATTGCCCTGCTCATCTTTCATCTCTTCACAGTTTCCATGATCAGATGTAAGCACGAGCGCATAATCGTTCTCTTTTGCTTTTTCTACGATACGTCCAAGCTGCTTATCAACCGCTGTAACTGCTTTTTTTGCAGCTTCAAAATCACCTGTATGCCCTACCATATCACCATTGGCAAAGTTGACCACGATAAAGTCATACGCATCATCCATCGCTTTGAGTACTGCATCACCTACTTCTACAGAGCTCATCTCAGGTTTTTCATCATAGGTTTTTACTTGAGGCGAAGGGATCAGCACGCGTGTTTCATTCTCGTAAGGCTCATCGATTCCACCATTTAAGAAAAAAGTAACGTGTGCATATTTTTCTGTCTCTGCTGTATGAAATTGTCTCAGACCCGCTTTAGAGATCACCTCGGCTAAGGTATTTGTCGGTGCATCTTTTTTAAAGAGCACTGGATAGGTGAAACTACGATCATACTCTGTCATCGTCGCTATATTCACCCTTACATCCCTTCTTGCAAAACTATCAAAAGAGCTCTCACCGATCGCTGTGACAAACTCACGCATCCTATCACTTCTAAAGTTGATAGTGAGTACACCATCACCCTCAGCAAATCCATCATAGCCATCAAATGCTGTAGGGAGAATAAACTCATCTGTCTCCTCTTTTTCATAAGAGCTTTGGATGTAAGATTCTACATCCAAAGCTGTTTTTGGCTGAGCATCTACCACAGCTTTATAGGCTAGTTCCACGCGATCCCAACGATTATCTCTATCCATCGCATAAAAACGCCCCGCGATCGTAGCGATCTTGATATTTTCACTCAGGTGCTTTTTGACCTCTTTGATATATTCTTGTGCCGAAGTAGGAGATACATCCCTTCCATCGGTAATGAGATGTAAAAAGACCTCTTTGTTTGCATCTGCAGCGATCTTTGCACACCCTATGAGATGATCTATATGGGAATGAACACCACCATCACTCATAAGTCCCACTATATGGATTCTTTTGGATGTAGCTAGCAGATCTTTAAGCACCTCATTGTCTTTGAGTCTATTTTCACTCAAAGCCAAAGATATCTTAACAAGATCTTGATAAAGCACTCTTCCACTTCCAATACTCATATGCCCCACTTCAGAGTTGCCCATTTGCCCCTCAGGTAAACCGACACTCAAACCAAAAGTGTCAATAAAAGAGTGTGGCACCTCTTTGAATAATCTGTCATAGGTGGGCTTTTGTGCATTATAAAATGCATTGTACTCTGTACGCGAACAATACCCTATTCCATCGGTGATCACCAAAATCGCTTTTTTTGCCAATTTTATCCCTTTAAAAGAAAGATTTATCGGATTATACTATAATGTCGCTTTTATATAATTTTGAGGATTACAATTTTGCTTTATTGGCTCTATGAAATACTAAATATAAACATCTTAGGTTACATCACCATCCGCGCTGGCATCGCTTTTTTTCTTGCATTACTTTTTACACTTTTTTTAATGCCCCGTTTTATCCGCTGGGCACAAAGAACTTCAAGTGTCCAACCTATAAACACATGGGCACCAGAAGCCCACCAAGCCAAGTCAAAGACACCTACAATGGGCGGGATCGTCTTTATTGGTGCAACAATACTTGCTTCCCTCTTGACTATCAAATTTTCTAACGATTTTGCAATTGGCGCACTGATTACCCTTACACTATTTGCACTTATAGGTTTTCAAGATGATTTTGCAAAGATCAAAAAAAATGAAAACCTCGCAGGGCTCAAAGCACGAACAAAGCTTCTTTTACAGATCATCTCAGCAGTTTTAGTTGCTTCTTATATCTGTTTGTTTGCTGATTTTAACACCGATCTTTTTGTCCCTTTTTACAAAAAACCAGTGCTTGATATGGGTGTATTTGCTATCGCTCTTTGGTGTTTGGTAATCGTTGCTACATCCAATGCGGTCAATCTCACAGATGGACTCGATGGGCTTGCAACTGTGCCATCCCTTGCGGCTCTTACCTCTTTTAGTGTCATCATTTATATCACTGGAAACGCAAATATCAGTGCGTATCTTTTGATGCCAAACTTTGATGTGGGGGAAGTAGCAATTGTTTCAAGTGCTCTTATGGGGGCACTCACAGGCTTTTTATGGTTTAACTGCCATCCTGCAGAGGTATTTATGGGTGATAGTGGTTCTTTGACGATCGGAGCTTTTTTAGGCTATCTCGCGATCATCTCCAAAAGTGAAATTCTTCTTCTACTCATTGGTTCTATTTTTGTGATCGAAACTCTCTCGGTGATACTGCAGGTGGGAAGCTATAAACTTCGCAATAAGCGTGTTTTTTTGATGGCTCCTATCCACCACCATTTTGAGATGAAAAAATGGGCAGAAAACAAGATTATTGTACGTTTTTGGATCATCGCTGTGCTCTCCAACCTAATTGCTCTCATCACCCTAAAGATCCGCTAATGCAACGCATCTCTCTTTTTGGTTATGGCAAAACAACCCAAGCGATCGCAAAATCTCTTTCTCCTAAATATACTATTTTTTATGATGACAAGGTGAGCAAACCGTTCAAAGATGAACATGGATTTTGGGTAAAACCCTCAGAGGAATTCGATCCTCGTTTCTCTGATCTTGAGATTCCATCTCCTGGCATTGCGCCTTCAAATCCGCTCATCAAAAAAGCGCAAAATTTGCAAAGTGAATATGATTATTTTGCTCCTACTACGCCCACTTCAATTTGGATAAGTGGCACGAATGGTAAGACGACGACTACACAGATGATGCAACATCTCTTAAGAGACAAAGGTGCTCTTTGTGGTGGTAATATCGGTACTCCACTTGCACAGCTACCAGCCCAAGCACCTTTATGGATACTAGAGACAAGCTCGTTTACCATGCACTACACCAATAAAGCAAGCCCAAATATCTACGTGCTTCTCCCTCTAAGCCCCGATCATATCAGTTGGCATGGAAGTATGGATGCATATGTACAAGCGAAGCTTAAACCACTTCGCACCATGAAAGAGGGTGCGATCGCTATCATTCCCGAGGCGTATAAAGATACACCAAGTGACGCATTTTTCATCACCTACAAAGATGAAGAGGAACTCGCTGAATATTTTGGGATAAACAAAGAAAACGTTTCATTTCAAGGTGCTTTCTTACTCGATGCACTGCTTGCAATGGCCGTAGATAAAATTCTCTTTGATAGAATAGATCGGAA